>JBEBFV010000038.1:0-22474 GCA_040081795.1 Limisphaerales bacterium
GACATGGGAACGCTGGGAACCAGTCATCCCCTTCCTAGCCTTGCTCTGTGCGAGCTTGTTGCTCGCTCGCCTCGTGGAACTGCGAAAGAAGCGTGCGCGGCAAGCCATGCCGGTTGTCCCGGCTTAAGTTGACTCCAACAGTAGTAACATGAACGAGCCGTGAAGCTGCGACGGCATCGAAACGACGTGAGGCTCGCGCTCTGTTTCGTGGCACTGACGTTGTCTTGGGGCATCGTCGGTCTGCTTTGGTGTTCTCAGCTAGCCCGCACAAATTTTAGCGGCATTGGTTCAGATTCAGACGTTGAACGAATCCATGCCCGCTTCCCAAGCTTTCTCGTTGACCCCGCAACTTTGGAGAATACAGGCGAGGACGTCTTGATGGAGTGGTTTGCTGCCGAAATCAAAACGCGACTCGCCATCATAACTGGAAGCTGGCTCTTGGTAGTTGCTGTGCTGTGGTTCTTGGACTGTCGCAGCCGACGGACAGAGGTCTGTAGAATTACTACTTGGACGCCGCGTTAGCCTGACAGAGTGGGACTCCTCACGTCGTCTCCTACGGGGTCGAGGGTGTCGCCGGCCGCTCCGTGCGCGTTTCGAGGAAATTCTTCAACTCCTGCGCGTGCTTGCCGCCGAAGCCGGGGACTTCGGCGATCTGCTCGACGGTCGCGAGGCGCAGGCGGTGGATGGAGCCGAACTTTTTCAGGAGCACCTGCTTCCGCGCGTCGCCGACGCCAGGGAACTCGTCGAGGATGCTCTCGGAGATTTTCCGCAGCCGGAGCTGGGCGTTGTAGCTGTTGGCGACGCGGTGGGACTCGTCGCGCACGCGCTGGAGGAGTTTCACCGCCGGATGATCGAGGCCGAGGCGCAGCGGCGCGGCTTCGCCCGGCTGGTAGATTTCCTCGAACTCCTTCGCGAGGCCGATGATGGCTATGTGGCCGAGGCCAAGCTTCGCCAGTTCGGCACAGGCGGCATTGAGTTGGCCCTTGCCGCCGTCAATCAGGATGAGGTCCGGCAGGCGCACGGCGGAAGGCGTCTTGGGCACCCACGGCGCAGTCATCTCGTCGCGGCTGGCGGCGTCGTGGACGATGGCGTCGAAGGCGTTGGTGGGGCGGGTCTCGGGGGCTTCCTCGCCGTCGTCGGCGGGTTCGAAGGGCGCTTTGCTGGCGGGCCGTTCTCCCTCACCCCGGCCCTCTCCCGCTGGGAGAGGGAGCGACGCAGCCAGCGCTTGGCTTCGATCACCCGCAGCGGACATGGAGCCGGTTGGCTGCGAGGTGCCGGACGCATCCGTGGCTGTCCCCTTTCCCAGCGGGAGAGGGTTAGGGTGAGGGAGAACGGGTGATTCAGCCGACCCAGCTTCGGACACACCGGCGGCCTGCCCCACCTCTTTCTTTAACCGCGAATAGCGCCGCCGGACCGTCTCCGCCATGCAGGCGAAGTCGTCTTGGCCCGTCACGGTCTTGATCTTGAAGCGCCGGTAGTTCGTGCGGTCGGGCCGTCCGCGCCAGAAGCTCACGAGCGACGCCACGGCGAACGTGCCGCTGATGTTCGAGATGTCGAAGCCCTCGATGCGCTGCGGCGGCGCGGCCAGGCCGAGCACCTTCGCCAGTTCCTCCAGGTCGCGCTCCGGATTGACGGACACCGGCAGCGAGTAAGGCACGCGCTCGAACGATTTCGTCTTCTTCGTCGAGCGCTTGATGTCCGCCAGCAAGTCGCGGAGCTGGGCGGCCTGCTCGAAGTCCTGCGCGGCGGCGGCCTTCTTCATCTGCGCCTCCATCTCGGTCGACATCTCGTCGCACTGGCCGTCGAGGAAGTCGCAGCCGGCGGTGACCTGCATGAGATACTGCTCGCGCGTGACGTTGCCGATGCACGGCGCGGTGCAGACCTTCATGTGCGCGTAGAGGCAGTGCTTGTAATCGCTGGCGTCGGGCGTGAGCGGACGGCAGCCGCGGAGGTTGAACTTGTGGCGGACCAGATTCAGCGTGCGCCGCAGCGCGCCGCCGCTGGCGAACGGGCCGAAGTAACGCGCGCCGTCGTCGAGCTTGAGGCGCGTGAGTGTGAAGCGCGGGATGGGGTCGTTGAGGTTGACCTTGAGCATCAGGAAGCGCTTGTCGTCGCGGAAGGAGACGTTGTAGCGCGGGTGAAACTCCTTGATGAGCTTGCCCTCGAGCAGCACGGCCTCGGCGTCGGACTTCACCATGTGCCAGTCGAAGTCGTGGATGGCCTCGACGAGGGCGTTGAACTTGAGGTCCCAGCCGAGCCGCCGCGACGACTGGAAATACTGGGCCACGCGCTTGCGGAGGTCGCGCGCCTTGCCCACGTAAATCACCGTGCCGAAGCGGTCCTTGTGCAGATACACGCCGGGCCGGTGCGGCACCTGCGAGAGCTTGCTGCGGATGTGGTCGGTGACGGGCACGAGGGGAATTTCACGCAAAGACACGAAGGCGCAAAGGAATTCCCCGAGTTGAGAAGTGGTGACTATTCTTCAGTTGGCAGATTTCTCTAGCTTGATGTCGCGCAACTCCCAGATGCCATCCTTGCGCGACACAGTTAAACCCCGATATGGGTCAACGCTTATCGGACGATAGTCAGGGTGAGCGAGCGAGAGGAGGTCGGGACTGCCAGAATCAGGCCAAGAGTTATGAATGAGCGCAACAGCGTGGAAATTCTTGGTTGCCCGCAACGTGTAGAATCCACCGGAGTCCGAGATTGCTGTTGGCGAAGAGTCACCTAGCCAATGGATTTTTGCCCCATTCACAGGCACGCCATTTTGGGCATCAACCACTCGGCCATGCACGACAGGAGTTCTCTCGGACGTGTGTGGGATGATGATGCAGCCAGTCGAAAGAGCCGCGAGCAGAGTCGTCAGGGCAAGTGAGCGTTTCATAGGCGTCAAGAACAGCATTTCGGTAGGTGGAGAGCGTGATGTGATTAAACGTGATGACGGGCATGCCTATTCCGGTAGCAAGTCCTCCGGCAGCGCCATCAACTCACCGCCGTTGTCCAGTCGCCAAACGATGCGACCATCTGCCGCCGTGCGAACCGCCACGCCCCGCGCGGAGCCGCGAAGGGTTTTCACGCGGTCGCCGGGTTTGAACTCAGCGCTTTGGGCGAGCGTGTCCACGAGTTCCACCATCGCCTCCCGGTCCAGCACGCCGGCGATGTAGTGGGCTACTGCCGAGGCAATCTCGCGTTGTCGCACCGGCGGATGCCCGGTGAACAAGGAAGCCATGACG
This sequence comes from Limisphaerales bacterium, assembly GCA_040081795.1. GTDB lineage: Bacteria > Verrucomicrobiota > Verrucomicrobiia > Limisphaerales > SXTU01 > SXTU01. The sequence goes on from JBEBFV010000038.1 coordinate 3,234, forward strand.
CGCCGCCCGATGGTGGCGAAGGTGTTGCCGTTGAAGAAGAGAAACGGAGCCTGCCGATGGCAGCCCTTCAGGAAGTCGAACAGCTCTCCGAGGGTCAGTTCGGTTTTTCGACGGGCTTCCCACTCGCGCTCGCACGCTCCAGCAGCTTCCGAGTTAAAGCCATGTTGCGCTCGTCCTCTTTCGCACGCTCCTCGATTGATGAGGGTGACAGACTGCCAGTCCCAGTCTTCGATAAAAGCGGCTCGGGTTTGAAGCGGTGAGCCGTCTCCGCCGCCTCCTCGATGAAGTCCTCCACCTTGAGGTGCTTGAGCAGGTCGAGGCGGAGTTTCATCGGGCATAACGTAGCGCAAGTCCGGGCGTTGCGCCAAGCTGGATTCTGCTCAGGCGCGCGTCAACTCCGGGTGCTCGATGAACGCGTAGCACAGCAGGTGGCAGATGCCCATGTGCGCGTCCTCGGCGCGGCCGTAGTGGCCGTCGGCGATGACGATGACGTCCTTGGCAATCTCCGCAAGCTTGCCGCGCTTGGCTCCGACGAGGGCGATGGTGTGCAGGCCGTTGGCGTTGGCCCACTCGATGGCCTTCACGCAGTTGGGCGAACTGCCGCTGACGCTCATGGTCAGCGCGATGTCGCCGGGGCGGCCGTAGTTTTGGAGCTGGCCGGCGAAGACGTCGGCGTAGGAGTAGTCGTTGCCCAGCGCGGTGAGCCAGCTCACGTTGTCGTTGAGCGACATGACCCGGAAGCGCTTGCCGAGCTTGTCGGACGCGCCCTTGCCGAGGTCGGTGGCGAAGTGCGAGGCGTTGGCCGCGCTGCCGCCGTTGCCGAAGACGAAAATCTGCCGGTCCTCGCGGTGCGCCTGCCGGAGCTTTTCAATCAAGCGGGCCACGGCGTCCGCCGGGATGGAGTCGAGCGCGGCCTTTTGCTTGGCGATGTAGTCGGAAACCCAGTCGTTCATCGCAAACACTGTGGCAAGGCGAAGGCGGAAGCGGCAATCAAAACCTCAAAGCCACGGGCACTGCCACAACGTGGTGCAAGCGGCGCAAAAAAACTCCCGGAGGAGAACCCAAAGATTCAGGGAAGACAAAGATTGGGAATCGCATATCTTTGTCTTCCCTGAATCTTTGGGGTGTTTTCCCTCTGCTCCGGCTCGCGCCGTCCGGACACCGGTGCTTCAGGTGGCGGCTAAATCTTCCAGCCCTCGCGATACTTGTGCTGGATGAACTGGTCGGCCTCGGGGCAGCCCTTGGCCTTCAGCGTCTTCGCGTCCCAGATGAGCTTCTTGCCGACGCGGAATGCGACGTTGCCCAGCAGGCCGGCTTCGGAGAGCGGGCCGCCGTAGGCGAAGTCGCACTCGGCCTTTCCGCCGGTCTTGATGGCCTGAATCCATTGCTCGTGATGCCAGTTGTTGCCCTTCGCGTCGGGCACGAAAGGCGCGGGCGGCTGGAAGCCGACGAACTTGTCCTCGGGCAGGAGCAGGCGCTGAGTGTAGTTGGCAAGCAACCGGCCCTTGTCGCCAACGAAGAGCACGCCGCCACCTTTCCACTTGTCCAGCAACGGACCGAGTTCCTCGGTGGGCCGATACTTGCCCTGATACCAAGTGAGTTTCACCGGCGGCTTCTGGCCGCGTGCGGGATATTCGTAACGAACCTTGAGGTCAATCGGCACCAACTCCGGGTCCACCGCCGGGCCTTCGGCCTCGATGGTGGAAGGATGCTTCAAGTCCAGCGCCCAGTGCGCGAGGTCGCCGAAGTGGCACCAGAAGTCCGCGAGCGTGCCGCCGCCGAAGTGCCAGAAGTGCCGCCAGTGGAAGGGCGCGTATTCCGGGCGGTAGCTGATGTATTGCACCGGGCCGAGCCAGAGGTCGTAGTCGAGCGACGCGGGCGGCGGCGGCGGATTCGCCACGAGTTTCTTGTCTCCGTAAATCGCGCCGGCCCAGACGTGGACTTCCTTCACCGCGCCGATGGCCCCGCTCTGCACGAGCTCGACGCAGCGGCGGTAGTTGTTGCCGGGGTGAGAGTGGATTTGGTTGCCCATCTGCGTGATGCGCTTGGTCGCCACGGCCGTGTCGGACATCGCGCGGACCTCGGAGACCGTGCGCGCGAGCGGCTTCTCGCAATACACGTGGCGTCCACTGCGCATCGCCATGACAGCGCACACGGCGTGGGTGTGGTCCGGCGTGGCGACGACCACGGCGTCAATGTCCTTTTGTTCCAGCATCTTTCTGAAATCCGCGTAGCGCTTCGCGGCGGGGAACTTCTCCCCGGCCTTGGCGAGGTTCGCGGAGTCCACGTCCACGAGGGCGACGATGTTCTCGCCCTTCACGCCCTCGATGTTGCCCGCCGCGCGGCCTGCCGTGCCGATGCAGGCGATGTTGAGCTTGCCATTGGGCGAGCCTTGGCTGCGCGAGAAATATGGCGCGGTCAGGACGCTGGCGGAGGTGGCGAGGAAACGACGGCGGTTCAGTGAGTTGTTCATGCGTGGGGAGTTGGAGTGTGCCGGGCGGGTTGGATATTCAGGGCAACAGCAAGGAATAAGGAATCAGTGCCGAGTGATCGTTCGGCCAAACAGGCGGCGACCGCGACCAAGCAGTCTTGGAACAATTTCCCGCTCGCACTTCTGGCTGCGCTTCCCATCATCCGCACCATCGCCCAAGCCACCCATGGAAACACCGCTCACGCCCCTGGAGTTCGCCCGCCGCGCCCGCCGCCTTTACCCCGACCGCCTGGCCGTCGTGGATGGCGCGGTGCGCCTCAACTACCGCCAGTTCTTCGAGCGCTGCGACCGCTGGTCCGCCGCGCTCCAACACCTCGGCGTGCGGCCCGGCGACCGTGTAGCCTCCATCTCACCAAACACCCACGCACACCTCGAATCCTTCTACGCCGTGCCGCAGATCGGCTCGGTCACCGTGCCCATCAACTTCCGGCTCACGCCCGCCGACTTCGCCTACATTCTGCGCCACAGCGGCGCGAGCGTGGTGTGCGTTCATTCTGACTATCTGGACTCCGTGGACAGCATCCGCGCGCTGGTGCCCGAGGTGAAACAATTCGTCGCCTTCGAGGGCGCGAAGCCCGGCTGGCTCGACTACGAAACTACTTTGGCTGCGTCGCCCACCGAGTTCGTCGCCGCCGCGACCAACGAGAGCGAAATGCTCTCGCTCAACTACACCAGCGGCACCACGGCCAATCCCAAGGGCGTGATGATCACCCACCGCAACGCCTACCTGAACTGCGCGGGCCGCCTCATGCACACGCCCATATCCTGCGCGGACCGCTATCTCTGGGTTGTCCCGATGTTCCATGCAAACGGATGGACCTACGTCTGGACCACCACGGCCGTCGGGGCCGCGCACCATTGCCTGCGCAAGGCCGACCCGCGCCTGATCCTCGAAACCATCGCGCGCGAGGGCATCACGCTCTTTTGCGCCGCGCCCACCGTGCTCATCAGCATCGCAAACGCGCCGGAGGAACTGCGCCGCCTCGCCCCGCGCGGCGTGCGTGTGCTCACCGCCGGCGCGCCGCCTTCCGCCGCGACCATCGAGCGCATTGAGGGCGAGCTGGGCTGGGAAATCACCCACGTCTATGGCCTCACCGAAGTTTCCCCCATCGTCACCCTCAGCGAGCCGCGCCCCGAGCACGCACAGCTCGACGCCCGCAGCCGCGCGGAGATCAAGGCCCGCCAAGGTGTGGAATATCTCGCCGCCGCCGAGGTGCGCGTGGTGGACGACGCCGGCAAGGAAGTGACTCCGGACGGCAAAACCCTTGGCGAGATCATCATTCGTGGCAACGCAGTGATGGCCGGCTACTACAACGACCCGGTGGCCACCGCCGCCGCGATCCGCGACGGCTGGTTCTACAGCGGTGACGCCGCCGTCGTGCATCCCGACGGCTACCTTGAAATCCGCGACCGCTGGAAGGACGTCATCATCAGCGGCGGCGAGAACATCTCCTCTGTCGAGATCGAAGGCGCACTTCTCCGCCACCCAGCCGTGCAAGAGGCCGCCGTCGTCGGGCTGCCGCATGAGAAATGGGGCGAGACCCCTCACGCATTCATCGTGCTCAAGACTGGAGCGATGGCCACCGAGGCGGACCTGCGCCAGTTCTGCCGCGACCATCTCGCCCACTTCAAGGTCCCGGCCGGCTTCACCTTCATCGCCGAACTGCCCAAGACTGCAACGGGAAAGATTCAGAAATACGTTTTGCGCGGCGGCCGGGCGAATTTCGCCCGCACCTGACACCGCAGCCGACGTCGGAACCAGCCTTGAGCAGCAGCGGAACGCTCCCGGCTTCACCGCAGCTCAAACGGCAGCTTCACCGTTGTCTGCTCCAGCCGCTTCGACACGCCGTCGAACACGTCCACCTCGAACGCCTTGCCGATGTTGTTGCCGGCGAGGTCTTCGATTGTGGTCTCCACGATGAGCGAGTAGGGACCGGGCTTCCACGAGTGCTGCGGCAGAAACTTCCAAGTGCGCTCGCGCTCAGTGAGGAATGCCTGGCCGGGGATGGCGCGGCCCGACTCGTCCACGATGTGGATCATCCGCAGCGCGAGCGCGGAGTCCATCGGCTTGGCGAGGTCCACGGCCAGCGGTTCGCGCGTGCGGACTGGCGGGGGCGTGTAGGTCCAACGGCGCGGCTCAGGCGGCTCGCGATCCGGCGGGCCGACGGTGAAGCGCTTCATGAACGCGCGCTTCATGCGGTTGCCGTTGGCGTCCTTCCAGTTGCCGCCGATGACGAGCATGAAGCGCCGTCCCGCGACGAGCGCGGGGCCGATTTCCTCCAGCGGTTTCACCTCGCGCTTGATGCGGCCCGGGTCAATGAAGAGCGTGAGCCGCAGCATATCAGCGCTCCACAGCTCCTCGGCGAGTTCGAGGAAGGGCAGCTCGACGGGCTGGTTCGCCTCGTTGAGCAAGCGGATGTGCTCGTAGATGTCGCCCCGGCTCATCGGCGCGGAGAAGTGGACGTAGAATTTCAGCAGGTTTTCCGGCAGCACGTCGGCGCTGGGATAAACCTGCGTGACCGTCGTGGTGGCGCGCTCCGGCTGCACGGGGACTTGGAGAACTGAAGTCACTTTTCCCGCAACCGCTGAGTCCGTGCCAGGGAGCTGGCCGGCATCGAACACCGCGCGATAACGCAGACCCGGCTCCAGCGGGAACGCGGGCACGAAGCGAAGCCGGCCCGACTCGACGCGGTGCTCGCCGAGCATCGGCAGCGGCTCGACTCCCGGCTGCTCGACGAAGACGGCGAGCAGGCGCGCCCAGTTCGTCGTAGGCCAGTTGGTGGATTGCAGTGCAGCGAGCGCATCCTTCGCGAGGCCGGAGACTTCGAGGGTGATGCGGTTCGTGTCCTTGGGCACGGAAACCCAGCGGAGATGGACAGCGGTGAACACCGGCGAGGGGTTGGCCGAATCCGCAGCACCTGCGGTCGCCGACAGAAAGGTCGCACCGACCATCGAGACAAAGAGGAGGCCGGCAAGTGCCGGCCTCCATCTCGGAAACAGTGCTTGTCCGCGCCGTCCGATCACGGAAGCGGGAGCGACTCGAGATTCAGCACGCCGCCTTCGCCGGTGCGGATGACGAGCGCGTTGCCGGCGTCGAGCTTGTCGAGCTGAACGACGCCCTTCCACGCGTCAACGGTCTCATACTTCGTGCCCTTCGTGCCCGGCACCTGGGAGGTGATGGACTCGGCGTTGACCATGTCGTCAGTGGTGATCTTCATGACGCCACGGCTGTTGTTGGCGAGCAGGAGCCAGTCCTTGCCTCCCTTCTGATAAACAATCATGTCCAGAGGGCGGTTGCGGTTGCCAAGCTCGGCGATGGTCTTGCCCTTGATTTTCGCACCGGGCTTGAGCGCGCTGATGGGGAACTGGACAAGCGGCGTGCAGGTGTAGGCCGCGAGAAGCTGCGCCTCGTTGCCGACCTTGAACGGGACGAACGTGCGGATGGGCGAGCGGGTCTCGAACTTGCCGTGCGCGCCGTGGTAAATCTCCACGCTCGTGCCGTTGGCGACCTTCTGGAACGGGAACGGAATCGCGCGCAGCGTGGAGGAAAACTCCTCGTTCGACAGGCCGGCGACGAGCAGGCGGTCTTCGAGGAAGGCGATGTCAGTGATGGACTCCTGACGCGGGTTGCTCTGCTTCTTGCCTTCGCCTTGGACGCCTTCGACCGGCGCATCGGGCAGCTCGGCGCGTGCGTGCTTCACCTTGTCGAGCGAGACGACTTCGAGGCTGCCATCGCCCTTCACGCGCACGAGCACGGGCGTCGCGCCTGCGCCACGACCGCGCGTGACGGCGAGGTAGGCGGTGTGCGAGGCGGGGTTCACCGCGAGGTCATCGAGAAGAATCTGGTCGGCAGCGGTGCCGAGCAAGGCGGCGACCTTGGTGTTGATGCCGTCCACCTTCACGGCCTTGGCGGCCCCGCCCTTCGTGTCACCGGTGGCGATGGCGACGATGGCGGCGGACTTGGTGTCCGCGATGAACAGGATGCCGTCCGGCCCGAAGGTGATCGGCCCGGCGGACCTGAGGGTGACCTTGCCTTCGGTCATGCCGGAGGTCCAATTGGCTGCGGAGGCGGCACCGGCCAGCAAGGCCAGGCCCAGCGACGCGACGAGGAGGGAGGGAGTTTTCATAGGTTTCGATTGAGACGCGGGTTGGCCGCGCGAGGTTGCAGTCAAGATGTGTGGCGAACTGACGCGATAGGAGCGCGTCCGGGGAAGGGGTTCAACAACTATTTCGCGCTCAGTAAACCCGGCGCAGGTTCGACGGCAGGATGTTCAGCTCGCCGCGATACTTGGCGACGGTGCGGCGGGCGATGGTGATGCCTTTGGCGACGAGCAGCTTCACGATGGCGTCGTCTGAGAGCGGGCTGAACTGGTCCTCGCCCTTGATGATCTCGGCGACCATGTCCTTGATGCTGGTGTTGGCGACGGCTTGCCCGTCTGCGGAGGTGAAGCCGGAGGTGAAGAAGTGCTTCATCTCGAAGACGCCGTGCGGGGTCTCCATGTATTTGCCGGAGACGGCGCGGCTGACGGTGGTCTCGTGGACGCCGACGACCTCGGCGACCTGGTTCATGGTGAGCGGCTTAAGGTGCGCGCGGCCCAACTCCATGAAGTCGCGCTGCCGCTTCACGATCTCGGTGCCGATGTTGTGGATGGTCTGCTGCCGCTGGTGGAGGCTCTTGATGAGGAACTTCCCGGCGCGAATCTTGTCGCGGATGTATTCGCGCGTGGCGGGATCGGTCTCGTGCCGCGCCATCAGATCCTTGTAGTGGTTGCTGATGCGCAGGTGCGGCACCTGGTCGTTGTTGAGCGTGACGATCCAGTCTTCGCCGGTCTTCTGCACGAAGACTTCGGGGATGATGTATTGCTCGTTGTCCGGCAGGAAAGCGCGGCCCGGGTGTGGTTCGAGATGGCCGATGCGGTCGGCGGCTTCCTGGATGTCCACGACATCCTGGTTCAGCGCGCGGGCAATCTCCGGGAAGCGCCGGCGGCCCAGCGCCTCCATGTGGCCGGTGACAATGCGGTATTCGAGCGTGTCCTGCCGCCCGGCGCGCTCCAACTGAAGCCGCAGGCATTCGCCCAAATCACGCGCCCCGACGCCCGGCGGCTGGAAGGTCTGCACGACCTTGAGCGCAGCGGCGAATCGTTCGAGCGGCATGCCCGTGGAAGCGGCAAGCTCCTCGACGCTCGCAGTCAGGTAGCCGCGCTCGTCAATGTTGCCGACGATCATCTCAGCGAGCGGCAATTGCTCCTGGGTCAGTTCCGCATCGCGCACCTGCTCGAGCAGCATCTCCTGCAAGGACTGGCCGGCCACCAGCGAATCGAACATGAACTGCCTGCGCTCCTCGTCCTCCTCGCTGTTGCGGCCCGAGGTGTTGCTCTGCGCGTAATGGTCGCGCCACTCCTGGTCCAGTTGCGCGAGCTTGTCGAACTCGGCTTGAAAATCATCCACCGGCTCGGCGTTTTCCTTTTCCGGGACCGAGTCGGAAGTCAGGTCCGCCGGCGGCTCGGCGGGATCGAGTTGCGCGGCGACCTCGTCCTTTTCCTTGTCGGCCTTCTCCTCGGTCTCCATCTCACCGTTGACAGACTCCTCCAGCACGGGGTTCTGCTCCAGCTCGGCCTCGACATGCGCGCGCAGCTCGAGGATGGGGGCCTGCAAGAGCGCGAGCGACTGCTGGAGCTGGGGAGCCAGCACCATTGACTGCGACATCTTCTGCGACAAATACAGGCCTTGAGCCATCGGTATGCCGCGAAGGTATGCCCGGCTCCAGACCCGCTCAAGAAGTAAGAAACCGCAGAGGGAAAAGTTTGGTTGACGCTCAGGCGAGGATGCCCTCGATAACGTGCCCGTGAACGTCGGTCAAACGGCGCTCGATGCCGTTGTGATAGAAGCTCAGGCGCTCGTGGTCGAGTCCGAGGAGGTGCAAGATCGTCGCGTGGAGATCGTAGATGGTCGTGACGTTCTCGACGGCTCGGTAGCCAAGCTCGTCCGTCGCGCCGTAGCTGAAGCCCGGCTTCACGCCCGCGCCCGCAAGCCAGATGGTGAAGCCGGCGGGGTTGTGATCGCGCCCGCTCGCACCCTTCTGGAACGTTGGCATCCGCCCGAACTCTGTGACGAACACGACCAGCGTGTCCGTGAGCAGGCCGCGAGACTTCAGGTCGCGAAGCAGCGCGGCGCAGGGTTGGTCGAGGATGTTCGCATGGCCGGGGTATTGGTTCGCGATGGTCTTGTGCCCGTCCCAGTTGCCGACACCTTCGCCCATGGCGTAAGCGCCGTTGAAGAGCTGCACGAAACGGACGCCGCGCTCCAAAAGCCGCCGCGCGAGGAGGCAGTTCTTCGCGAAGCCGGACTTGGTCTTGTTCGCGTCGTTGACGCCGTAGAGGTCGAGGGTCGCCGCGCTTTCGCCGAGCGTGCCGCTGACTTCAGCGGCAGCGAGCTGCATCCGGGCTGCGAGTTCGTAGCTCGCGATGCGGGCGGAAAGCTCCGTGTCGCCAGGATGCTGGGTGAGATGCCGCTCGTTGAGGAACTTGACGAAGTCGCGCGTCGCCGCGTCGGTGCTCTCGCTGATGGACCCGGGGCGCGCCAGATTGGCGATGGGTTTGTCCGCGTTGAACGGAGTGCCCTGATACGCTGCGGGCAGGAAGCCCGGAGCCCATTGCCGCGTGCTGATTTGCGGCACACCACGCGGGTCGGGAATGGCGACGTAGGCCGGCAGGTTCTGGCTTTCGCTACCAAGCGCGTAGCTAACCCACGCGCCCATGCTCGGAAAGCCGTCGAGGATGAACCCAGTGCTCATCTGGCTCTCGGCGGGGCCGTGCGTGTTCGACTTGCCGGTCATCGAGTGGATGAAGCAAAGCTCGTCCGACAACGCACCGAGGTTCGGCAGCAGTTCGCTGGTCATCTTGCCGCACTGTCCGCGCGCGCGAAACTCCCACAACGGCTTGACGAGATTTCCGTTTTCACCCTGGAACGTGACGAGCTTGTCCTGCCCCGGCATCGGCGTGTCGTGCCGCTTCACCAGCTCCGGCTTGAAGTCGAACGAATCAACGTGGCTCAAAGCGCCGGTGCAGAAAATCATCAGCACGCGACGGGCCTTAGGCGTGAAGTGCGGCGCTCTCGGCGCGTAAGGCCGCGATGGGTCAATCGCCGGTCGGATGGGCGACTTGTCGGCCGCAAGCAAACCTCGCTCCGCAAGTAGAGATGCAAGCGCAACCCCGCCCAAGCCCATGCCGCCGAAGCCAAGAAAATCCCGCCGGGTCAATCCTCCGGGCCGCATTGAAGCCAGTTGGTTCATGCTCATGAGGAAAGATCGAGCGCGCAATTAAAGCCTGCAAATAGGGCTTGCGTTGAGTATGGCATAGATGCCATACTTTGAGCATGAAGATGACGATGCACATTGACGAAGGCATCCTCGAAAGAGTGATGAGATGGAGCGGAGCAGCGAGCAAGACCGAAGCCGTGGACCTCGCGCTCAAGGAGATGGACAGAAAGGCCAGGCTCGCCGAAATCGGGAAGAAAGGTCTCGGCTTGAGCAGGGCCGAACTCCTCGAAGCCGTGGATCCGGGCTACGACCTCATGGCGCTTCGTCTGGCTGAGACGCCGGATGCAGCGCCGCCGTCGGTGGCTCCCCCGAGTGGCCCGGTCAGCTACTTGAAGCCGAAGCGCAAGAAGAAATAGCCACGCGCGCCTGTGATCCTCATTGACTCCTGCATCTACATCGAGCACCTGCGTGCGGGACGTGACCCGGCGCAAGTGTTCGCGCCATATGCGCAGACCCACGACCTCGCGACCTGCGGGGTGATCCGCTGTGAGGTCCTGCGCGGGATGCGCACGCCCAAGTCCCGCGCAGCGCTCGAAGCATACTTCAGTTGCCTGCTCTACATCCCCACGATCAATCCAGTCTGGGAGGCCGCCGAAGACCTGCTCTGGCAGACAGACCGGCATGGCTTCAAGATTCCCCTCACCGACGCCGTCATCGCCGTCTGCGCGATGAAGGCCGGCGGGGCCGTGCTCACGCGCGACAAACATTTCTCGGCCATCCCGGGCCTGCGCGTGCTGGACCAATTTCCTGACTGAGGCGCGGTTCATCGGAGGTCAGAAGACGGTCAGGAACTCGTTCGCGTTGAAGAGCGCGCGGCACAAGGCTGGCAAGCCGTGCGCCTCCACCAGCTTCACGCTCACAGCCACTTCCTCCAGTGCCGGCTCACGCGTGAAAACAAGTTGAAACGCCCGCTTCACTTGAGCCTCGATCCTCTGCCCCGCCTCGCGCTCGACCCGTTCGGCGAAGAACTGCGCCTGTTGCACGGCGTAAGGGCTGTTCAACAGGTTCAGCGCCTGCAACGGCGTCGTGCTGCTCGTGCGTTTGGGCGAAACTTGGCCCGCGTCCGGGCAGTCGAACGCGCCGAAGGTGTTGTCCAGCTCCGTGCGCGGCTTGGACTGATAGACCATGCGGCGGAACTCCGCCGGGCCGAAGTCCGCGCGCGAGTTATAGACCTTCACGTAGTTGCTGTTCGCCTCGAACAGGTCAAAGCCCGGCCCGCCCATCGTGCGGTCGAGCTTGCCGCTCACGGCAAGCATCGCGTCGCGCAACGGCTCGGCCTCCATACGACGCGCTGGGAAGTGCCAGAGGAGACGATTGGCGGAGTCCGTCGAGGCTGCTCGCTTGGAGTATTCAGAATTCAGTGTCCAGTGCTCAGTCGGTGCGCCGGACGCCTTGGGCTTCTCCACTGAAAACTGACTACTGAACACTGAATGCTTCCCCCCCTGTGCGAACGCGGCACTCGTGAGAATCAGCCGGTGGATGTGCTTCAGCCGCCACCCGCTCCCCACCAACTCGCTCGCCAGCCAGTCGAGCAACTCCGGGTGCGACGGCCGCCCGCCGTTCAGGCCGAAGTCGCTCGGCGTGTCCACGAGGCCGGTGCCGAAGTGGTAATGCCAAATCCGGTTCACGATGACGCGCGCAGTGAGCGGGTTCTCCGGCGTGCCAAGCCACTTCGCCAGCGCGAGCCGCCGCTCTTGGTCGGGCGCGTCGGACGGCAACACCAGCTTCAAGCCGAACGAAGCCAGCGCCCCCGGTGGAACCTTCTCCCGGGGCTGCATCGGATCGCCGCGGTGCATGCGGAAGGTGTCGCCGGGCTTCACGAACCTGCCGGCGTAAAGCATCGGAAACGTCGTGGCCGCTGCGATGTCCGCTTCAAGTTTCTTCCGCGTCGCGAGCAACTCCGCCAGCCGCGCAGCCTCGGCGGGAGCCATGCCCTCTGCCGAATACGTCACGCCGCCGGGCGCTTTCACGCCAAATGCCTGCCGGTCATCCGAGGTCGCCACCGTCTGCCACTCCGCACCGTCGCGCGAGACCTCGACGCGGTAGCGCGTGGCGAGCCGGTCGTTGTAGCGCGGCACGTTGTCGCGATCGCGGCTCCATTGCACGCGATCAACCGTCTCGGCCTTCGCAAACTCGATCTGGACCCAGCCCTTGCCGCGCTCGTTGGAAATCCAGCTCCGGTCGTTGCCGTAAAGGCCGTCGTTGACGTGCGAGAGCTTGTGGATCGCGTAGCCCGGCAGCGTGCTGGAGGCCGTGGCCTTGGCACCGGTGCTGGCCAACGCGACGTTGCGCGGTGCGGACTCGGAGGTGAAGACCTCCAACTCGTCAACGCACGGCTCCAGCTGCGTCGTCTCTGCAATGGTGAAACGCAGGAACCTCGCCGCGACAGGAGCGAAGCGCTCCAGGTTCAAGCCCCGCGTGACCGGTGGACGCAGGCGCGCGGATGCATTCGTGCTCGTCCGGGCGACTGGCTCGAAGCGCTCCAACTGGCGGCTGACGACAGCGAGTTGCGAGCGCAGCGCATCGGCCTTCGCTTGCAACTCGGCGAAGTTCGCTGGCTTCACTCCTCGCTCGCCGTGCTGCACACCCGCAAAGCACGCGACCACCGCGTAGTAATCCGTCATCGCGATAGGGTCGAACTTGTGGTTGTGGCAGCGAGCACAATGGAGCGTAAGCCCGAGGAACGCGCTCGCGGTCGTGGCGGCGAAGTCGTTCAAGTCCTCGGCGCGCTGGTTCGCCGTGAGAACGGGGTCGGGCGATTTCACGATGTCCGTCGGGCCGCCGACGATGAAGCCCGTGGCCTCGTCCGCGCCGAGCGCATCGCCCGCGAGCTGCTCGGCGATGAAACGGTCGTAGGGCATGTCGCTGTTGAACGCACGGATGACCCAGTCGCGGTAAGGCCAGGCGTTCTTGCGCGTGCCGTTCGTCTCGTAGCCATTGCTCTCCGCGAAGCGCACGACATCCAGCCAGTGCCGCGCCCAGCGCTCGCCGAAGTGCGGCGAAGCGAGCAGACGGTCCACGAGCCGCTCCACAGCGCGCTTCTCACTTTCCCGCTTTCCCGCTTTCCCACTCTCGCCGTCAGCAGGTGAGAGAGTGGGAGAGTGAGAAAGCGAGAACTCACGTTCGAACGCTGCGACTTCCTCGGGCGTCGGCGGCAGGCCGATGGTGGTGAAGTAGAGCCGGCGGATCAGCGTGCGCGCATCGGCTGGCGGGGAGAACGACAGCCCCTTCTCGGCGAGCTTGGAGGCGGCGAACCGGTCTATCGGATTAGTATTCAGTGACCAGTGTTCGGTGTTCAGTTTGGCGTCCGAACGTCCTTTCGCCGACTGAGCACTGAACACTGATGACTGAATACTCGGCACCTCGGGCGGCTTCACCGGCAACCACGCCCAATGCTTCGCGTCCACACCCGAGCCGTCGTCCGGCCACTTTGCTCCTTGGTCGATCCACGCGCGCAGCAGGCCGATCTGCTCCGCCGAGAGCGGCTCGCCTTTGGGCGGCATCTTCATGTCCGGCACCAGTCCAGCGACGAATCGAATCAGCGGACTCTCCGCGCTCTTGCCGGGGACGATGTCCGGCGCGTGCGAATCTCCGCCCTTCAGCGCGTCGGCCTTCCGGTCGAGGCGCAGTTGGCCTTTCTGCTTCTCCGCACCGTGGCAGGAGTGGCACTTGGATCCGAAAAGCGGCTTGATGTCCTTCGTGAAATCCACCGGGCGCGATGCGGCGGGCGGGAGCTTGGCCGTGTCCGGCTTCTCCGCTGCAACGAGCGGAAGTGTCGCCATCACCGCCCAACCCAGCGCCAACGCGACGACCAGCGCGAAGGCGTTCGGTGGAAAGGAGTTCAGCTTCATTCGCAAAGCGGTGCTTCGACGGAGCTTGGCGGCGGGGCTTTCAGTTCGGAAGGCAAAATTGGCGTTGGACGCGTCGGGCGCGGTTTCGCAAGCTGCGCACCGATGTTCGCAACGCTCCGCAAGTGGGCCGAGTTCGTGAAGATTTCGCACACGGTCTTCGCACTGCCCTTCGCCCTGGCCGCGATGGTCGTGGCGGCGCGCGACACGCGCGGGTGGCCTGGCATGCGTATCTTCGGGCTGATCCTGCTGGCAATGGTCTGCGCGCGGACGTGCGCGATGGCCTTCAACCGCATCGTGGACCGGAAGTTCGACGCCGCGAATCCGCGCACGGCCAACCGCCACCTGCCCGCCGGGCAAATCTCCCTCGCCAGCGCATGGGCGCTCTGCCTGCTGGCCGGCGCGGGCTTGGTGGGCGCGGCGTGGCTGTTGAACCCGCTGTGCTTTTACCTCTCGCCCGTCGCGCTGTTCTTCGTGTGCTTCTATTCGCTGACCAAGCGGTTCACCAGCTACACGCACGTCTGGCTGGGCATCGCGCTGGCGCTCGCGCCGGTGGGCGCGTGGCTGGCTGTGAAGGGACAACTTGGCTTCGTGGCGATGAAGCCGTCGTTCGGCGCGGGGCCGCTGGGACAGTTCGTGGCCGAACAGGGCTGGACCGGCGTGCTCCCCATCGTCCTCGCGCTGGCAGTGGTGTTCTGGCTCATCGGCTTCGACATCATCTACGCGATCCAGGACTTCGAGTTCGACCGCTCCCAGGGCCTGCACTCGCTCGTCGTGGCATGGGGGCCGAAGAACGCGCTGTCCGCCTCTCTAATCGCCCACCTCATCATGTGGGTCGTGCTGGTGCTGTTCGGCCTGCTGGCGGGTTTCCGGCTGGCCTACTACGTGGGGCTGGTTCTGATCTTGGGCTGCCTGTTCATGGAGCACTTCCTCGCGCGCCGACGTAGCCTGAACTGGGTGAACAACTCCTTCTTCCGGCTCAACGCGGTGATCAGCGGCGTGTTCCTGGTGGTCACCACGGTGGAAGTGGTTTTCCCCGGGTTCCGCCTCAGCCGCTGAACACGGACCATCGCCCAATTCTTCCGGAAACCGGTGGCACGGACGGTTTTGACACTGGCGAACCGAAGCCCTAGCGTCCCGCAGTTCACTATCCGCGCGACCAGCGGGGTGATTTGCTTGTCCGCAACCTGGCCCATCCAGCAATAATCATGGCAGCCTGACAGTCCGCCCTGCCCTCCGCATGAAACTCCCTACAGAAGCCGGCCCAGTCCGCGTCCTGACCGAAATCTCCCCAGATGCCGCCATGCCGATCCGGTCCAAGGTCGCAGCCGGGCTTGCCATCCTGACCTTGTTCATCTTTCTGCCAGTGGTGAACTGCGATTTCGTCAATTACGACGACGATACGTTCGTCACAAACAACCCGAAAGTCGCTGCCGGCGTGACTTGGGAAGGCATCAAGTGGGCGTTCACGTCTGCGGACATTGATTATTGGCGGCCGTTGAGCTGGCTCTCGCACATGGTGGATGTCGAGTTGTTCGGAGCTGTGGCAGGCGCACATCACTTTATAAACCTGCTCATCCACTGCGCCGCTGTAGTCATGGCCTTTCTGGCACTGGACCGGCTCACGCGCTCAGTCTGGCCCAGCGCCGTGGTCGCGGCACTCTTCGCCTGGCACCCTCTGCATGTGGAGTCAGTCGTCTGGGTCGCCGAACGAAAGGACGTGCTCTGCGGTTTCTTCTTTTTTTTCACAATCTGGGCATATGCCCGCTACGTGGAGCAGCCGGGGCCGCGGCGCTACCTGACGGTGTTTGGAGCCTTCGTGCTCGGGGTGATGTCCAAGCCCATGATCGTCACGCTTCCCTGCGTCCTCTTGCTGTTGGACTTCTGGCCGTTGCAACGCATCAGCCTGCCCCCCCTCGCTTTGGGATGGGCCAGCGGTTGGCGTCAAAACGCGCGCCAATTCTGGACCATGTTCGTGGAGAAGCTGCCGCTCTTCGGGGTTGTGCTGGTCCTGTGCTTTTCCACAGTCTATTCGCAGCATCAGGTTGGAACCATGAGCGGCTTGGGGGATTTGCCACTGGACTATCGCCTGCGCAACTCCCTGGCCGCCTATGGAACGTATTTGTGGCAGACCCTCTGGCCATCTGGCCTGTCCATCCTGTATCCGCTTCAACAGCAGTTGCAGCTTTGGCCATGGCTGGGATCGGGCGTTGCGCTGGCGGTGCTGTCGTGCATCAGCCTCGCGTATTCGCGCCGGATGCCGTTCCTGCTGACCGGCTGGTTGTGGTATCTCGGCGTGCTGGTGCCGGTCGTTGGCCTTGTGCAAGTGGGTGAGCAGGCACACGCAGACCGTTACACCTACCTGCCCCTGACCGGCATCTTTTGCGCTGTGGTCTGGAGCGCGCGCCACTGGGCCGGCGAACGAGCCGCGCGGCTGCGCGGCTTGCAGTTCGCGGCCATCGGCGTGCTGGCAGGTTGCGCGATCGTGACGCGTCTCCAACTCACCCACTGGGAGAACAGCATCGCCGTCTTCTCGCACGCAGCGAAGGTCACGCCCAACAACGCAACAGCTTTCAACAACGTCGGGTCCGAGCTCCGGATGCTCAACAAACCCAGGGAATCCATTCCGTGGTTGGAGGCGGCGAACCAGATATCCCCCCGTCAGAATTCCCTCTGGAACCTGGCAATGAGCTGCAACGAAACTGGCGACTATCCCCGTGCGCAACTCCTCCTCTACCGCTGCTTCCGCGAGGAGCCTCACAGTCGCACAGCCCACGGCCTTCTCGCCTCCATGCAGGCCTCCGCCCAGTCACAGCCAGAGAACGTCAACCTGCGCAAACTGATCGCCCTTGCCATGTCCATCCGCGGTGATTTCCAAGGCGCGCAACTGGCGTTGGGCGAAGCCATCCGGCTCGCTCCGCAGGACATCGAAGCCCGACTTGATCGCGCCGCCTACCTTGCGACTCTCGGACAGGAAACCGACGCCCTTTCCCTGCTGGAGGATTCCCTCCGCCTCGCCCCAACCAATGCCGTCGCCCACAGCAACTATGCCGCCCTGCTGGCAAAGCGGGGACGCAGCCATGAGGCCATCTCCCACTATCAGGCCGCGCTTCAAGCCGTCCCGGACAATGTGAACACCCGCTACAACTACGCCTTGCTGCTGCTGCGCACCAACCGCACGGCGGAAGCAAAACAGGAATTGGAAACCGTCCTCCGGCACCAGATTCGCCATTCCCGGGCGCTTCAACAACTGGCGTGGCTTGTCGCCACGCGCGCAGAATTTCGCGATGGCCCCGCCGCCCTCCAATTCGCCTCGGACGCCCTGCTCATCTCGGAGGCGAAGACGCCCGAACTGCTCGACGTGCTGGCCGCCGCCCAAGCAGCCGCCGGCCACCATCGGCGGGCGGTCGGCACTGTCACAGAGGCGATCGAACTGGCCCGCCTTAAAGGCCTGCGCAAGCTGGAAGAGGCACTCCGAGAACGGCTGAAGCTCTATCAAGCAGGACAGCCTTACACGGAACCTCCACCACCCACTCCCTGACATGCTGGTGTAGCTACCAACTCCGGTTGAGTCCGGCTCAGTGCCAGCGTGACACGGGCTCTCGCCCGCCGTCAGGCGAACAGCAGGACACCCCACGACCAGTCGCGCGGCGCTCCGATGGTCCTGAGAGTCCTGCCACCCCCCCCCACGCCGCGAGGTTGTCCGGCGCATCCGGACAAAAAGGAAGGGGCACTCTTGCGAGTGCCCCTTCCGTGTCGAATCAATCGCTTAAGCTCAGTTCGGGAACACAATCTGCAACGAAGAACCGAGGCTGGACATGCCCTGACGGAGTTGAACTTCCAACCCCGAGGAGGTCACCTGCTGCACGCTGCCGTCCGCCAGCGCCACGTTGCCCGCCGCGTCATGCTGCGAGGCTCCAGCCGCGCCGACTGTTGCCGTGGAGACGGAAATCGTCCACATGGCCCGGAAGTTCTGCGGCGTCGCCAAGGTGAAGGCAAACGACGTTCCCGCCGCGCCAGGTGTGGCACCGCCCACGCCCTTGATATACACACCGGTGTTGCCCGGCGCAGCGCCCGTGTTGTTGGACTGCACGAAGTTACGGTCTCCGGAGAGCACCGCGTTGGGCTGTGTCTCATCCGCGCTCAGGCCCACCACGAACGACGTGCAGGCATCCTTGCCGGCAGTGTAAGCCGGAATAGCAGCGTTGGCTGCACGGGCCGGGGTGTCGTCCGTCGTGTTGACAGGGTTCTTGTAACCCGTCGTGGTCACGGTGGTGAAGTCGGACTTCTGAGCGTTCAGCTTGTTGCGGTCACCAGGGCAGGTGAGGATCTTCGCCGACGCCAGCTCGTTGGACATCGCCGTCATGTGTGCCCACACACGCTGGTTCGCCGCAGTCGTGGCGTTGGGGGCATTGCCCGCCGCAGCCGTGTTGTAGTAAGCAGCCATGGCGGAGTAGTTGGCCACGCGGTAGGGGAAACGGTCGTCGTTGTCGTTGGCGAACACCTTGAAGGCGAGGCCGACTTGTTTGAGGTTGCTGGCGCACTTGATGCGCGCCGCCTTGGCCTTGGCCTTGGCGAGGGCGGGCAGGAGCATGCCGGCCAGGATGGCGATAATCGCGATGACGACCAGTAGCTCAATGAGCGTAAAGGCCCCGATCTTTTTGCTGCGTAGGCGTTTCATGTGTTTGTGCTGTTAGCTGCGTTGCTGTTCCAGTCGGTCTGCTCCGAGAACCGCTCTCAAAGCTCCAACATAGGCTGATCGGCTCATAGCAGTGCCGGTGCCAGAGCGAAGGAATCATCCAATCCTTTCCGATGTATTTTTGTAGAATCCTACTTAATCGTCTTAACTAGCATAAATACAAAACTTTACGCGACTCAAGCTGCATTCGGCGACACTCCCCCACGAAGCCTGCTTCATCCCCAAAAACGCCTAGCCTTGGTAATAGTGGCGAGTTGAAGAGGAGCAGTGATGAGTTTCACGCTGAACGCGTGAAAAAGACGCAAGAGCTTTGGTGCTTCCGAACCTCCAAGGAGGGGCCAAGCCTAATTCATCACCATCCCACGGCGCACGAAGGTCGGCACGTCGAGGTTCACTCCATTGCGGCGAGTCGGCTCGCTTTGCTGGAACGGGCCTGTCGTCACCGTCTCCAAGCCCAGTTCGGGATGCACGGCCTTGGTCTTCTTGCGCGAGCGCCAGGAGCGGGAGGTGACGACAGGTGCGGGAGCCGCCGCCTCCGTCACGGTTTCAGCCACAGCCGCGGTCACGCGCTCCGACTCAGGCTTGGCGACTGTGGTTCGTGTGACCGGCTTGCTGGCAATGGCTGACCCAAGCAGGTCAAAGTCCTCTCCACCACGCGACGCGGGCGCTGGCTCGGGCAGCCCCGGCTCCTCGCCCTTCGGCAAGTCAGCGGCGTGCGAACGCTGCCGGGAGGCAACGAGCGTCACCGTCAACCTGTCGCCCAACGCCTCCTCGATTGCCGCGCCCATCATCAGGTGCGCGTTCTCGGTCTGACGGTTGACCTGTTCCATCACGCGGTTGACCTCCGCCAACGTCAGGCCGGGGCCGCCCATCAGGCTCACGAGC
>JBEBFV010000001.1:0-79310 GCA_040081795.1 Limisphaerales bacterium
ACACCGCGCAGGCGAAGGAGCGCACGGCGGACGCGCAGGTTGCCGCCGCCCAAGCCGCGCACAGCGGCAGCCGCGCTGCCGCGTCATCTGCGCGGGCGGCGATTGGCTCGGTGAAGGAGCAAGTCAACGTCGCTGAGGCCGAATTGCACAAGCTTCAGGCTAAGGCGGTGTTCACCAAGATTGTCGCGCCGTTCGATGGCGTCATCTCCAAGCGTTACGCCGACGCCGGAGACATGGTGCGCGGCGGGCTTTCCCCGAGCGCACCGGCGGTGCCGCTGGTGCGGCTGGTGCATCAGGACAAGCTGCGGCTGGTGTTCCCCGTGTCCTCGTCCTTCGTCGCGAAGGTGAAGGCCGGCGACGAGGTCGAGGTGCGCGTTGCCAGCTTGACCAAGACGTTTCCCGGCAAGGTCGCCCGCATCACGCGCGAGGTGGAGGCCAACACGCGCACGATGGAAACGCAGGTGGACGTGGTGAACGCGGACGGCTCGCTCTATCCCGGCATGTATGCGGCGGTGGCGATGAAGCTCGACCGCAAAACGGGCGTGCTGGCCGTGCCGCTCACCGCGTTGGCGCGGGGCAAGAAGGTCACAGTCTTCCTCATCAAGTCGGACAACACGCTGGAAGAACGCGAAGTGAAGCTCGGTCTCGAAGCGCCGGACAAGGCCGAGGTGCTCGCCGGCCTCGCGGAAGGCGACTCCGTGCTGGTCGGCAGCCGCAGCCAGGTGAAGCCCGGCCAGAAGGTCGAGCCGAAGCTGGTGAAGCTGGAGGAGGCACCATGAGCAACACGCTTTCGCCCGCCCAGCTCGACGCCCTCCGCCGGCTCGACACCTGCACGGTGGCCAACGCCATCGAGACCTTCAACGTCCGACTGCGCGACGTGGGCTTCGCCGATTCGTCAGTGCGCTGCATCTTCCCGAAGATGCCGCCGCTGGTCGGTTACGCGGCGACGGTTCGCATCCGCTACGCCGGCCCGCCGGTCGAGGGGCGCGTGGCCGTTGAGCGCACCGACTGGTGGAACAAGCTGCTCGCCGTGCCCGTGCCGCGCGTGGTGGTGATTCAGGACGTGAGCGAGCGACCTGGCTTTGGCTCGTTCATCGGCGAGGTCCACGCGCGCGTGCTCCAGGCGCTCGGCTGCCAAGGCGTGGTGACAAACGGCTCGGTGCATGACCTGCCGGGCATTGAGGCGGCGGGCTTCCGGCTCTTCGCCGGCAGCGTCGCGGTGTCGCACGCCTACGTTCACATCGTGGACTACGGCAAGCCGGTCGAAATCGGCGGGCTGAAGGTGAATCCCGGCGACCTGCTCCACGCGGACCAACACGGGGTGCTCTCCGTGCCGCCGGAAATCGCCGCCGAAATCCCCGCTACCGCCGAGCGACTGCTCGAACGCGAGCGCAAGGTGATTGAACTCTGTCGTTCCGGTGAGGCCAGCGTCGAGAAGCTGCGTGATGCCGTGAAAGGAATCTTCCACGAGCCATGACGCGCTTCGCCCTGCGGTTCCCTTACCTGACCATTGTCGTCAGCCTCATCGTGTGCGTGGTGGGCGTGACGAGTTTGCTGCGCCTGCCGGTGGACTTGTTTCCCGCCATCCGCATCCCGGTCGTGGTCGTCGCCACGTTCTACTCCGGCATGCCGCCGGAGCAGATTGAGAACTCCATCACCGGCCGCTTCGAGCGCTTCTTCACGCTGGCCAGCGGCATTGACCACATCGAGTCGCGCTCCTTGCCGGGCGTGAGCCTCATCAAGATTTACTTCCAGCCCGGCACGAATCCCGACACCGCCGTCAGCACCATCGCAAACCTGGCGACGGCGAACTTGCGCCGCCTACCGCCCGGCACGCTGCCGCCGGTCGTGCTCAAGTTCGACGCCTCCAGCCTCCCCGTCTGCCTCATCACGCTCAAGGGCGAGGGCCTCACGGAGACCGAACTCCGCGATACGGGCCAATACGCCGTGCGCAACCAGGTCGCCAACGTCCCCGGCGCGTCCGTCCCGCAGCCCTTCGGCGGGCGCTACCGTCAGATCATGGTCTATGTGGACCCGTTGAAGTTGGAGTCGCACCAGCTCTCCGTCATGGATGTCGTCCGCGCGGTGAACGACTCGAACCTCATCCTCCCCGCCGGCGACGTGCGCATCGGCCCGCTGAACTACAACATCTACGCAAACAGCCAGCTCCGCGACGTGGCCGACGTAAGCCGCCTCCCGCTCAAGACCGTCGGCAAGTCCTCCGTGCTCGTCGCCGACGTGGGCGAGGCGAAGGACGCCTCGCAAATCCAGAACAACATCGTGCGCGTGGACGGCCAGCGCTCGGTGTATCTGCCCGTGCTCAAGCAGGGCGGCAGCACCATCGCGGTCGTCAATGGCGTGAAGGAGGCGGTCGCGGGCCTGCTCGACGTGCCGCAGCAGCTCGTCAGCAAGGTCGTCTTCGACCAGTCGCTCTTCGTGAAGAGCGCCATCAAGAACCTCACGCTCATCGGCGTCATCGGCCTGCTGCTGACCGGCCTGATGATTCTGATGTTCTTCGGCAGCGTGCGCGGCACGCTCGCGGTCTTCCTCTCGATTCCCATCTCCGTCCTGGCCGCATTCCTCGCGCTCAGTCTGGGCGACAACTCGGTGAACTCGATGGTCCTCGGCGGCTTCGCGCTGGCCTTCTCGCGCCTCATCAACAACTCCGTCGTCGTCATCGAGAACATTTTCCGCCTGCTCGAACTCGGCGAATCCCCCGAGGTCGCCGCCGAGAAGGGCGGCGAGCAGGTCGCCATGCCCGTGCTCGCTTCGTCGCTCGCGACCGCCGTGGTGTTCTTCCCGGTCATCTTCCTCTACGGGGTGAGCCAGTTCCTGTTCACCGCGCTGGCGCTGGCCGTGGTGTTCTCGCTCTTCGCCTCCTACGTCGTTGCGCTCACGGTGGTGCCGCTCTTCTGCGCGAAGATGCTCAAGCGTCCGGCCATCCGCGATGCCGCGCTCGCCTCGCGCAGTTGGGGCCAGCGCTTCAACGACAACTTCAAGCGTGGCTTTAACGGCCTGCTCAACGCCTATGAGCGCCTGCTCAACGTCGCGCTCCGGCTCCCGCGCATCACGGTCATCGCCAGCCTGCTGCTCTTCGCCGCGAGCCTCGCGATTTATCCGATGGTCGGCGTGTCCTACTTCCCGCGCACGGACCCCAGCCAGTTCCTCATCAACGTGAAGTCCCCGACCGGCACGCGCGTGGAAATCACCGAGAAGCTCATCGCGCAGGTCGAAGACATCATCCGGCAGGAGGTCGCGAAGGAAGACCTCGGCGTCATCGTGTCGAACATCGGCGTGCAGCCGGGGTTCAGCTCGATTTACACCAGCAACTCCGGCCACCACACCGCGTCCGTCCAAGTCAGCTTGAACGAGGGGCACAAGACCGGCAGCTACGCCTACATGGACCGCGTGCGCCGCCGCATCACGCAGGAACTGCCGCAGTTGAGCGTGTATCTGCAATCCGGCGGCCTCGTGGACGCGGTGCTGAACCTCGGCCTGCCCGCGCCCATTGACATCCAAATCAGCGGCTCAAACCTCGAAGTGGCGCACCGCACTGCGCTGGAAATCGCCCGCAAAGTTCGCGCGCTTCAAGGCGTGAGCGACGTGCTGGTGCCGCAGGACATTGACCACCCGGCGCTCAAGCTCGAAGTCATCCGCGCGCGCGCCGCCGAGCTGGGGCTGACTTCCAAGGAGGTCGTGCAGAACGTCATCACTGCGCTGACCTCGGGCGCGATGATTGCCCCGAGCTACTTCGTGGACCCGCGCAACGGCAACGACTACCTGCTCACCGTGCAATACCAGGAGGGTTACGTGAAAAACATGGCGGACTTGGGGTCCATCCCGATGCGCTCGCCGAAGGGGCTGCGCACCGCGCGGCTGGATGCGATGAGCGAGTTCCACAACGCCTACGCCCCGACCGAGGTGGACCACTACCAGCTCCGCCGCGTCATCAACGTCTATGTCGCGCCTGCTGGCGAGGACCTCGGCGCGGTGGTCAAGGATGTGAACCGCATCCTCGCGGAGACGGAGATTCCCGCCGGCCTGACGGTGACGTTGCGCGGCATGGTGCATGGGATGAACTCGTCGTTCAAAAGCTTCGGCCTCGGGCTGATTCTGGCGGTGGTGCTGGTGTATTTGATTCTGGTCGCGCAGTTCCAGTCGTTCCTTGACCCGCTCATCATCCTGCTGGCGGTGCCGTCGGCGTTGTCCGGCGTGCTCGTGCTGCTCGCGTCCACTGGCACAACGCTCAACATCATGTCGCTGATGGGCGTGGTGATGGTGGTGGGCATCGTGGTGGCGAACAGCATCCTCATTGTCGAGTTCGTCCGCCGTCTGCGGGAGGACCGGATGCCCGTGCGCGAGGCGCTCGTGCTGGCCTGCCGCGTCCGCCTGCGGCCCGTGGTCATCACGTCGCTGGCCACGCTCATGGGGCTGCTCCCGATGGCCGCCAAGTTCGGCACCGGCAGCGAAGCCTATGCGCCGCTCGCGCTCGCCATCATCGGCGGGCTGACCTGTTCGCTGGTGCAAACCATCTTCATCGTCCCCGCCGCGTATCTCCTCGCGCACCGTCGGGAGGACGAGACGAATGGCGCGGCCCAAGTAGCGGAGGTTTCGGCGGCATGAGATGGGAAGTGCCAGCCCAGAATCCCAACGGGATTCCGTCCTCCAGCCCAGGGTTGGCGCGGAGCGCCTACCCTGGGAAGGTCACGCAACACGTCACAACCCCAACGGGGTTGTGGCCCGGTTGCCAGCCGCCCAGCCACAACCCCGTTGGGGTTGGCGTGCCAATGGATTCCGTTTCCCAGGGTAGCTCGTTCCTCGCAACCCAGGGCTGGAGGCCGGAATCCCGTTGGGATTCGCCGTTCCTGCCCCACCCCCGGAGGCCCGCGTGACGCGCTTCGCTCTCCGCTATCCGTATCTCACGGTGGTGCTTTGCCTCATCACCTGCGTCGTGGGCGTCACCAGCCTGCTGCGGCTGCCGGTGGATTTGTTCCCCGCCATCCGCATCCCGGTCGTCGTGGTCGCCACGTTCTATTCCGGCATGCCGCCGGAGCAGATTGAGAACTCCATCACGGGCCGGTTCGAGCGCTTCTTCACGCTGGCCAGCGGCATCGAGCACATCGAATCGCGGTCACTGCCCGGCGTGAGCCTCATCAAAGTTTACTTCCAGCCCGGCACCGACCCGGACACGGCGGTCAGCACCATTGCCAACCTCGCCACCGCGAACCTCCGCCGGCTCCCTCCCGGCACGCTACCGCCGGTCGTGCTCAAGTTCGACGCCTCCAGCCTGCCCGTCTGCCTCATCACGCTCAAGGGCGACGGCATGACCGAGACGCAGCTCCGCGACACCGGCCAATACGCCGTCCGCAACCAGGTCGCCAACGTCCCCGGCGCCTCCGTCCCGCAGCCCTTCGGCGGGCGCTACCGCCAAATCATGGTCTATGTGGACCCGCTCAAGCTCGAAGCGCACCACATGGGCGTGATGGACGTGGTGCGCGCGGTCAACGACTCGAACCTGATTCTTCCCGCCGGTGACGTGCGCATCATGCCGCTCAACTACAACATTTACGCGAACAGCCAGCTCCGCGACGTGGTGGACGTGAACCGCCTGCCGCTCCGCACGGAAGGCAAGTCCTCCATCCTCGTCGGCGATGTCGGCGAGGCCCGTGACGCCGCGCAAATCCAGAACAACGTCGTCCGCATTGACGGCCAGCGCTCCGTCTATCTCCCGGTGCTCAAGCAGGGCGGCGACGCCAACACCATCGCCGTGGTGGACGGCATCAAGGCCTCGCTCAAGAACCTGCTCGATGTGCCGGAGTCGCTCGTCGCCAAGGTTGTCTTCGACCAGTCCATCTTCGTCCGCAACGCCATCACCAACCTCATCCACGAGGGGGCCATCGGCCTCGTGCTCACCGGCGCGCTCATTCTCATTTTCCTCGGCAGCATGAGGGCGACGGTCGCCGTATTCCTGTCCATCCCGCTCTCGACGCTGGCCACGTTTATCGCGCTGGCGATGAGCGACAACACGGTCAACTCCATGATTCTCGGCGGACTGGCGCTGGCCTTCTCCCGCCTGATTGACAACTCCGTCGTCGTTCTCGAAAACATCTTCCGCCACATCGAGCTGGGCGAAACGCCCGCCGTCGCCGCCCAGAAAGGCGGACAGGAAATGGCGCTGCCCGTGCTGGCCGCGACGCTCACGACGGTCGTGGTGTTCTTCCCCGTCACGTTCCTCTACGGCGTGAGCCGCTTCCTGTTCACCGCGCTGGCGTTGTCCGTGATGCTCTCGCTCTTCGCCTCGTATGTCGTCGCGCTGACCGTCGTTCCGCTCTTCTGCGCCAAGCTCATCAAGGGCCACAAGCCCGACCACGACCCGAGCGAGGGCGGCGGCTTCAACCACTGGTTCAATGTGAAGTTCCACAACATGCTCAACGGCTACGAGCGCGTGCTGGGCTGGTCGCTGCTGCGGCCTGCTGCGACGGTCTTCGGCATCCTCGCCATTTTCGTCCTAAGCCTCGGCGTGTATCCGCTGATGGGCGTCGCCTACTTCCCGCGCACGGACCCCGGCCAGTTCGTCATCAACCTGAAGACCCCGACCGGCACGCGGGTGGACATCACCGAGCTGTATGTGAAGCAGGTCGAGGACATCATCCGCGAGGAGGTGGCGAAGGATGAGCTGGGCGTCATCGTGGCGAACATCGGCGTGCAACCCGGCTTCAGCTCGATTTACACGAGCAACTCCGGGCATCACACGGCCACTTTGCAGGTGAGCCTCAACGCGAAGCACAAGGTCGGCAGCTACGACTACATGGACCGCATCCGCCGCCGCGTCCGCAACGAGCTGCCGCAGCTCACGGCTTACTTCCAATCCGGCGGCCTCGTGGACGCAGTGTTGAACCTCGGCCTGCCCGCGCCCATTGACATCCAGGTGAGCGGCTCCGACCTGCAACTGGCGCATCGCACGGCGTCCGAGATTGCCCGCAAGGTCCGCGAGCTGCCCGGCGTGAGCGACGTGCTGGTGCCGCAGGACATTGACCAGCCCGCGCTTCAGTTGGAGGTGGACCGCGCGCGCGCCGCCGAGCTGGGGCTGACTTCCAAGGAGGTCGTGCAGAACGTCATCACCGCGCTCACGTCCGGCGCGATGATTGCGCCGAGCTACTTCGTGGACCCGCGCAACGGCAACGACTACCTGCTCACCGTGCAATACAACGAGGGTTACGTGAAAAACTTCGCCGACCTCCAGGCCATCCCCATCCGCTCGCCGATGCAGACCAAGCCGACGCGCCTCGACGCCGTGAGCCGCATCCACAACAGCTACGCGCCAACCGAGGTTAACCACTACCAGCTCCGCCGGGTCATCAACGTCTATGTCGCGCCCGCCAAGGAAGACCTGGGCCAGGTGGTGAAGGGCGTCGAGCAAGTCCTCGCCGAAACGGAAATCCCGGCGGGCCTGCGCGTCACGCTGCGCGGCATGGTGCAGGGGATGAACTCGTCGTTCAAAAGCTTCGGCCTCGGGCTGATTCTCTCCGTGCTGCTGGTTTATCTCATTCTCGTGGCGCAGTTCCAGTCGTGGATTGACCCCATCCTCATCCTGTTGGCCGTGCCCACCGGTTTGACCGGCGTGCTGCTGCTGCTCTACTTCACCGGCACGACCCTGAACGTCATGTCGCTCATGGGCATCGTGATGATGGTCGGCATCGTGGTGTCGAACAGCATCCTCATCGTCGAGTTCACGCACCGGCTGCGCGAGGACGGCAAGACCGTGCGGGAGGCCGTCACGTTGGCCTGCCGGGTCCGCCTGCGTCCGGTGCTGATGACCTCGCTCGCCACGCTCATCGGCCTGCTGCCGATGGCGCTCAAGCTCGGCACTGGCAGCGAAGCCTACGCGCCGCTCGCGCTCGCCATCATCGGCGGGCTGGCGGTGTCCGTGGTGCTCACCGTGTTCATCGTCCCGGCGGCGTATCTGCTGGTCTATGGGCGGAAGGAACAGGCGGCTGAGGCAACTCCTGCAACTTGATTGCGATGAAACCAATTCCAAATCCCAAGCTCCAAGCTCCAAAGAAGCTCCAAATCCCAAGCGCCGAAGAACGGAGCGCCGAGCATTGCTCGGCAGGTGGTGGCGGACGCATCGAAGCCGAGCAATGCTCGGCGCTCCGCTACGTCAGTGTGTTTCGCCTTTGTAGCTTGGTGCTTGGAGCTTGGTGTTTGTTTGGAGCTTGGAGCTTGGAGCTTGGAGCTTCTGAAAAGCTCACCCTGAAAGAAGCCCGCGACCTCGCCCTCCGCCAGCACCCGCGCATTACCGCCGCCGAGTTCAAAGCCCTCGCCGCGAAGCAGGCCGTCCTCCAAACCCGCGCCGCGCTCCTGCCCGCCTTCAGCCTGAACGCCGTTGCGGTCGGCGCGGCGGACCCGAATACACGCCTGACTGCCGGTGGCGGCTTGAACAACCCCACCGTCATCGAGCGCGCCGCCGGCGGCCTCTCCATCAGCCAGCTCATCACCGACTTCGGCCGCACCGACAACCTGCTCGGTGGCGCGAAGGACAAGGCCCGTGCCGAAGAAGCCAGCACCGACACCGCGCGCGCCCAGCTCCTCCTCGCCGTGAGTGCGACGTATTTCAGTGCGCAACAGGCACAGTCCGTCCTGCGCGTCGTGGACCAGACTGTCACCAACCGCCAGACCTTGCTCGACCAAGTCAGCGCGCTGGCGAAAAACCAGTTGAAGTCCGACCTCGACGTGAGCTTCGCCCGCGTGTCGCTGGAGGAGGCGCGCCTCCTGCAACTCCGCGCCCGCAACGACCTCGACGCCAGCTTCACCTCTCTCGACACGCTGCTCGGTGGCCGCGAGCCGCGCCGTTACGACCTCGTGGAGGAAGTCCTGCCCGCCGACCTGCCCAACGATTCCTCGCCGCTCGTGGCCGACGCGTTGCGGTTGCGTCCCGAACTGGCGCGCCTCCGCGCCGAGCGGGACGGGGCGCTGAAGCTGGCGCGTGCCGACAAGGCCCTGCACTATCCGACTCTCAGCGCGCTCGCCGGCGTCGGCTACACGCCCGTCCACGACACGCGCCTGGAAGACACTTACGCCTCCGCCGGTCTCGTCCTGAGCCTCCCGCTCTTCAGCGGCGGACGCGACACCGCCCGCCAGAAGGAAGCCGAGCTGAAAGCCAAGGCCGCCGAGGAAGGGCTGAAGGACGAGGAGAACAACGTCATCCGCGATGTGCGGCTCGCCTTGCTGCGCGCGCAGCACGCCCACGAACGCCTCGCCCTCACCGCGAAGCTCCTCGCCCACGCCCGGACCGCGAACGACCTCGCCGTCGCCCGCTACAAGCTCGGAGCCAGCAGCATCACCGAACTCAATCAGGCCCAGCTCAACCTCACCGCCGCCGAAATCACCCAGGCCACGGCAAAATTCGACTATCTTCTCCAGCGTGCGGTTTTGGATTTCCAGTGCGGCCTGAATTGACCATGAGGTCGAACTCTGCCGCCGATTCGCCGGGATGAACCTATGTCGAGGCTGGCTGGGCCGCCGCGAGCGGTGCATTCACCATGAAGCAAAGCACTTGCATAGCTATGTTGCTGGGCGACACGAAGCGATTTCAGGCAGTCGCAACTTTGTTGTCATCGCTGACAAGCAAGGGCGGCGATCCTTTGCAAGAGCAGCATCGCCAAGCGTGGCCTAAACGTCAGCGAACCGCCGAAGCACTAAGCTGGCTGCACCCCTGCAAACATCGATTTCCAGTAGGCCAGCCAAGATCAGCGTCGCCCACACGGGGAAGGGACGCCGGAGGGCGAGTTGCGATTGTCGAACTGACTGAGCTTCGCAACACGGACTCTTCTGATCGGCCTCACCAATGGCCAGTCGCTCGTGGTCATTGACTTGAAGAAGCCCGGCGAGCGAGCTCGTGCGGTGTTCGACAAAACCCTGACACAAGCTCACTCCAAGCAACAAACGCCATCATCGTTCTGGCTCTCTGCGCTGCTCATCGCAGGCGCATCAACGGATTTCGGCCGGAAATCCACCGGCACCAGCGTTGGTTTCGGCAGGCTCTGGGGGCTGGCCTTCCACTGGCTTTCCCAATCATCGAGTGAAGGCACAGTGACCTCCGCGTGCTTGGCATAGGCGCGATGCACCGCCTTGGAGTTGTGTCCCAGCGCCTGCTTCGCGAAGCGCTCTGGGTAGCCGCATTGCAAGGCGCGCTCCGCCCACGCATACCGATACGAGTGCAAGGACACGCCTTGGATGTTCAGCCCTTGGCAGCGTTGCCGGAACTCCGTCGCCCGGTCATTCGCACGCACGGTGCAGAGATACGGGAACAATGGGCCGGTGGCGGGTCGCCGTTGCAGGATGGCCTCAATCTCCACGCCAAAGCGCAGCAAGGTCGGCTTGATGCCGGCCCGGGATTTCAACTTGGCGCGCGTGTAGGAAATGGTCCGTGCGTTCCAGTTGATGTCCTCGGTGAACAGACACGCGGCGTCCGTCTGCGAAGCCCCCGTGTGCCAGAGCAACTCGTAGAAGTCCCGCCGCTCGGGGTTCGGTTCGCGCTGGAGGATGGCGGAGTGTTCCAGCGCTGTGATGGCGCGCTTGGGTTTGAACACCGGCTTGGGCCATTGCAGGCGGGGGATGACGGACTTGAGCAGCCACTCCATGCCCAACGCATGGTTGTGGATGCGGCGCAGATAGACGTTGGTGGACACCTTACCGCCCGCCAATGCCCGGTCGAAGTGCTCGGGACGAGTCTCTGCCACACAGAGGTTGCGGAGGCAGTCAAAGCTCCGATCCTTGATGGCAGTCTCCCACCGGCGCAAGGTCGAGCCGGTCTTCTTGCTCACGAGGTTGTCCATCACCTCCTGCCAGGTTCGGGTTGCGAGCTTGGGGTCAGCACCGTTGACGTAAACCCGCGCCAGCGACAGATTGAGGTTGGGCTGACTTTCCGTCTCGTTGTGCGCATGGAGGATGCGTTGCGCCTCGTGCTTGTCGCTGGTCTTGAGGCTGGTTTGAACGCCGGTGACTTTGTTCTTGATTTAGAATACGCCCCAAGGACGCCGGACCAGACCGAATGCTTGCTTCATTGCTTCACTCATGGTTGCGAGTGTGAAGCGGTCGGCGACTGTCGCGTAAGCGAGCAGTGGGCGAGCGGTGACCGCGCAGGGGCCAGATTCTGAACGGGCTGCCAAATGGGTGAAGATTCCGGTGAAACTTTCCCTCCGACTCGGGCAAAACCCCCAATAAATATGGGGTTCTAGCTGGAGGCGGAGGTCGGAATCGAACGAAATAACCGTGCGCCAAGCCCTTTGTCGATCACATTCCCGAAGGAATCAACCCTAATCCGCCACTATCATTTCTTATCCGCCAGTATCCAAACCTGTCAGTTTTCCTGTCAGTCAAAAATCACGTTTTAGCCCTGCGAACCCGCTCGCACAACCGCTCTATTTTCATTGAGCAACACCGTCTTGCCAACGCCGCGCAGACCGGTCAGCAGAAGGCTCTTCGCCGAGTGTTTCGCTGTCACACGCCTCAAGAGCACACGAGCCTGCTGAAGGACTCCTTCGCGTCCGACCAATTCGGGCGGCGGTGAGCCAGCACCAGGAGAAAACGGGGTTTTGATGGCGTCCATCACGGTTTCGGCGACTTCTAGCAATTTCTAACAATGTCTAGCGGTTTTCTGCTAGAACGCCCTATAAACAGGTAGAAACGCGATGGCAGCGGGTGATGGCACTCGGAGGCGGCACGTCGGACTTCTCCGCACACCAACACCAGTCGGTGGAAACCCTCGATGGGCGGGTTGCCCAAGTCTGATTACCCCGGCGAAGCCTCCGAGGCGTGTTCCGAAACTTGGACAAGTCGAGCCTCCCATTCAAGCCGCCTCGGCACGTGCCATAAAGCTCACCCGTGCTCCCGCGTTTTGATTCTTGGTCTGAACAGCTCGGTAGATTGCCTTGGTGACTTCGTTCAAGAATTCCTCTTCCTTAACCAGCTTCTCAATGCTTGGTGTGGAGAAATACTTTGTGGCGTTGTGGCGTGGTGACCCCAGCGGCTTCAGCAGTTTTTTCCGGACTAGAATCCGGATAGAGTCGGGTTTGCAGTTCAACAGATCCGCCACTTGCTCTTCAGTGAGCCGGGCAGGGAGTCTGACAAGATTGAGGATATGGCGATCAGTCATGTCACTAAGAACTGGGCCTCCGCTTTTTTTGAACCCGTGGCCACGACACCCCGAACCGCACCCCGTTACGCTCACGTCCACAACTTCACGTCGCCAGGGGGAACACTGGTGTCCATGTTGCTCCCGGTCTTATTTTCCTCGACAAATGCGAGTATTTGACGCCGCATGGCGGCGTCATTTTTGAATCTTGAGTGCGTGAGCAGAGACGGATCGGTAACGCCAGAGTTTTTGGAATGACTCAGTGCTTCAGGAGCAGCAGGTGCACGGGGAGCCTAAGCACTGTCTACAACGATCCTGCTGCACGCTGTCCACATTGCCCCGGCTGACTCCTTGGCAAGACTGCGAGCGTCGCCACTGGCCTACGTTTTCCAAACTGTTCTGCCGTCAGACTGTTGCCTGGCTTCGGTAGCTCATCCAATTCCATACCCCTAGCCTCCCCCTCAATGACATGGCTGACCGGGCACCTTCACCGCCACAGGCCCAAGTGCCCTCCTTGCCGCTCCTGACCAATGCCGTCTACCAGCATTGGCAAGGTCGCGCCAAGATGCTTGGGCCGGGAGCAGAATATGATTTGGTGGATGAGTTCTCCGACATGATGGTGCTGCGTGACTGGTCTGAGTGGCGACCCGACCCCGGCCAGCACGAAACCCCGGCAGAGTAAGCGAGGCAATCAGCGGCAGGGACGATGCCACGCACCGTCGGGTCACAAAGCCGAGTGACACCATCTGGTTGAGCCAGCCTGCGAGCGCTGCTCCGCACGGCGGGACACGGCAAAGGGGCGGCAAGCGGATGGCCGCCTATTTCTTCCCAGCAACTTCGGACTCGAACTGAATCAGCAACACGAGTCCCCCCTCAAGTGTTGTGCGCCGTCAATCCTGCAACGTATTGAGCGCGGCCTTGGCGCGGAAGTCGGCAACCTTCGCCGTCCAGCTGAAGGGCTTGCGACCGGCCTTGGGAGCGGCGAGGTGAGCCGTGATGTCCGTTTGGAGTTGTGCCATGCTCTGGATCATCCCTTGGCGCAGCGGGCGCGTGGTCAGTGTGCGAACGAGGCGAAGCACCATGTCGCGCCAACTAAAGTTAACGAACTCGTAATCTCCGGGGGGCGGTGGAAGTTTGTGCCGCTGCGCAAACTCCTTGAAGCGAGCACGCGTGAGGCCGTCGCCTATGAACAGGTGGAGTTTCTGATCGGCTGGCATCTGCGTGTCGAACTGTTGCAGGAAGCGCAATAGTTCCCGGCGTCCATCCCCGGCCAGACCGGTGCTCGGGAGCGTGTCACAGAGAGTTTCATCGAGAGTGTTGAGTGCGGCAGACAGCGTGGGGGTGCGCCGCCGCCCCTGCGGCCTCGGAACACGTGTCAATGCCTCAGTCCTACTGCTCATACCCTTACACAGAACGAGCGCCCGTATCGGCGGGGCCAGATAAAGCCCGACGATGGCCTCCAGCCTCTCGGCGAAGCGAGGCTCGTCACCCACTTTTGGGAGGGCGACCCGGAACTTGATCTTAGCCGTCTTCCAAATCCGCCTCACGCTGGAGGCACTCACTCCAGCCTTCTTGGCCATAAGGTTTTGGCTCCAAACAGCCGCCGTGTCTGGGCTTTCGTCCCTTGTCAGGGTGAGGATCCTCTGCGGGTCGATCTGCCTGGGCCGACCGGGCCGGGGCCGGTCCTTGACCAAAGCCTTAAGGCCTTCCGCTAGGAACCGCGCCCGGATGCGCCCGCACCGCTGACGCGACGCGCACAGTTTGGCCGCAATGGCCGTGTCGTCTTTGCCCTCGTCTGCCATGAGCAGCACGCGGGCGCGCAGGCGCTGCTTGCCAAGAAGGGTTCGCGCCCTGCTCCAGCGCTCCAACTCCGCACGGTCTGGCAGGGTCAACTTTACTCGCTGTGGTTTGCGCATACCCCACCAGATGCCGCCCATGACTATTAGTTACATTATTTGTGACGCACTATTCAAAGTGTGGACAAGAATGTCTTCCGAGAAGAAGGCAGGTGCCGCCAATGTGGTTCATCCCCGACTGCACCAACGTCCCCGAAATGCAGAAGAGACCGCGCATCCCTAAGTAAACACGGGCCGTTCTGCCAAGGGTGGCCGCTGAATCTTGCTCACGATGCCGAGCCAAACTGACCCCGCCGTGGTTCGGCAACCATTGCCCGTGATGACCCCAAAATTCAGCCAGGGGAGCTGAAAGCGGATCCCATGTTCTTCCTCCCGATGGCCCCGTTGGGCCTTCGGGTTCATGAACCACCGACAACACAGCGGTCATCGCCGACCGCGCCAAGCCACCTGCAAGGGTGGTGGGCATCGCACCGGGCGCGGTCCCTTTCGCCGGTTCACCCCAAGTATCACTCAAGGGGGAAGACATCTTTGTCCGTCCTCTCCCGCCAACAGCTCAACACACACGCACACACAGTTATGATTGACACCGTCCGTATCAAGACCAACCGACTCTTCCACCCAGACATCACCGACTGTCTCTCAGAGAACTGGCAGGCGACTGACTTCCAGTCAAGGGGTGTGAACGGCGATGGAAGCGGGTGGACAGGCAAAAACAGGATAACGCTGGAAGATAAAACTACCGGCCTCCGCATTGGCGGCACTCGGTTCGCAGCCGAGTGGATCGAAACTTCCCTGCCCACGTTGCTTCACGGCCACAACGGCATGCTCATCGTCAACCAGCAGGAGCTTGATGATGCCCTCGACATGCTCTACGAGACCGTCGATCAGGTGTGCGAACCTGCCGAGGATGCGGCTGAGGACACTTTCACACGCGTGGATCCGGTCTGGCAGTTCAGGGGCAACCCTGAAGCGTTCAAGGCCGCGCATCGGAACTGCCGCCATAGACGGATTCGCAAGGAGGCAATGGAGTATGATGGCCAAGGCATGGTCTGGAAAGGCACACAACTGAGCGTGACTCTGTATGACAAGCGATTGAAAATGTTCAAAAAGCCCGGTGACGTTGTGCGGGTCGAGGTGCGGCTCTGGGGCAAGGTGCTGCGGAAGGAGTTCACTGGATCAGAGCACGGCGACTTGAGAAATCTCTCTTTCTGGCGTTGCTACGAGGTCTATCGTGAGATCATGTGCGGCTTCTGTCCTGCGCCTATCCCACGCGTGTCCAAGCTGGCGGAATTCTTGACCCTTGGTGAGGTTGAGGGGTGGAAAACAAAGGCAGGTGTCTCGCAGTTCGACATCTGGAAGATTGGAGTCTCCCCGCGTCAGGTGAGCCGGATGCGCAGGGATATGGCGTCCCTCCGTCCAATAGTTCACCACATCGACTGGGAGACACTCTTGCCGGTGCACGAGCTGCCTCCCTTGGTCGAGTTGTAGTGGGCCAGCCACTGCTGTGATGACGAAGGCCTGACCACGGACAAGCAAAAGCCAACCCGGCTCGGCACGCCACGGCAGCACGCCAGAAGACCGCTGGCCTTTAGGTTTCTGGCCGCACAAGTTGCCACGCACCATGGGGTGTGCAACTGCCCCCGTGTGCCAGTGAAGTGGAGGGCCAGACTCAGCACGACCAAGCCTGACAGTGATACTGGCTGACACGAGCAGGCGTGAAGGTGGCGCAGGCTGACCTTCAAGGCCCGCTGGCTCGTCCGCGACCCACCGTGGCCGACCGCTGTTGCCGCCTTCACGACCTAGTCACGCAAGGCGCAGGCGCGGCCCATCGAGTCACGCCACGGCGGCGAGCTGGGCGTCCGCACAAAGCGGCTGAGTGTGAACTCATGCGGTTCACCAAGCAGAGCCTTCACCGGAAAGCTCCGACCCTCATCATGTCCGGGAGGAAGAGGCCGAGCAGTTGGAACCTGAGCACTGCCATCACCCACGCCATGGTGTGAACCAGACGGAGCTGTGCGTGCCAGTGCTGACGGAGGGAGTCCGAGTTCACCAGCCATTGGCATGTCACCTTCTGGCTCTTCAGGCCATGACCAGCTCGCTAGCAATGAGCACTGGAATCTCACACGCCAGTGTAGCAATGGTGGATGTCCAGAGTGAGGCAGTCAACCTCAGCCAAGTGAGGTGCGCCTGGTCGTGAGCCTTGCCGGGAGGCAGCTGCACGGCGAGGCGGTGGGACACTCCATCCATTCATTCCCACTGCCCCAAAGGGTCAGCCAGCCATCTGCCCAAGCTGGATGGTGGATGGGCCAGCCGTCCCCCGGCTCGAAAAGGAGGAGCGGAGGCGCAGACGACGGGCGCAGGGCAAGAGGTGGACGCGCCTCCGGCGCGGGCAGCGCGGCGCCTGCGCACCGGAGGTGCGCCTCCGGGACTGCTTGGTGAGCCAGGACGAGGGTGGCCCAGACCTTCCCAGCCATCGGGCAGGCGCTGACGAGGCTCCAGCCCTCTTCTCTCCAGCAGCCCCTCGTTATCTGCCCACGCCGCCCTGTCCGTGCCTTCAAGACTGCCCATTCCCGGCCTGTCCAGCAGGAGCAGGCGAGTCCGCTTGCCCTCGCTGTCTACTGTCTACTGACCCGCCCAGCGGTTCATTTTCAAATTGTGCACAAACTTCAAACGTGCCCAAAACCCTTGCTGGACAGGCCTATTTGCATCACACGTCGGCACCGTCTTCTCCTGCTTCCCAGACTTGAGCGCCCCGCCCCGTTAAACCGGAACAGCGCATTCCAGACTTTGCTGTTCTTGAAGGTAGGCCGGGGTATCTGGCCGGACACGAAATCATGAACATGAAGACTCACCTCAAGAAAATGCCCATTAGCGATCAACCTCACCAGCCCGCTAAAACGCACCACCTGCAAGCTGGCACGGCAGAAACACGGGCGAAAGCCGCAGACACACAAGCGGGTTCCACTGCCATCGGCGTCATGAGTGGAAACGAAAAGGACTCAACTGGCCACGGCAGTAACCCCGGTGCAAGCGACGCCGAACCAGCCTCCCCGCCAACTCCTTTGACGGACGCGCAGCGGGAGGTGGCGGATCGGTTCAGAGACAAACGGGCGCAGCCAGATTCCACGGACCTTGAGTCCGGTTTGGACTTACTCGACATCATCCGCAACCAGCGCCTGCCCATGCGTGGAGGTAGGATATTGGACAGCGAGCAACTACTCGGCCTGGACCGCTTTGAGGTTCGCCGGTTGGTTGAGGTTGCGGAACTGCATCGCGCCGGGCAAGGCGGCGGCAGTCCTGCCCTCGGTGCAGACGTTCGTGCAT
This sequence comes from Limisphaerales bacterium, assembly GCA_040081795.1. Taxonomy (GTDB): domain Bacteria; phylum Verrucomicrobiota; class Verrucomicrobiia; order Limisphaerales; family SXTU01; genus SXTU01. The sequence goes on from JBEBFV010000001.1 coordinate 17,317, forward strand.
CCAAGTTCAGCGCTAGCAAGGAGCCGCCCGCCAGTCCTCCGAAGGCAGCTACCGGAGAGGGGAAGAGTGCAGCTTCGGCACCTAGCCCGGCACCGGAGAAAAAGCGCCCCGTCAAAATGAAGGAAGAGGCGACGGAGGCCAACGCACTACAAACCGGAGCACCGGTTCAAAGCCTCGCCAATCCATCAGTCGAAACGGTTCAGCCCGGCCCGGAAGAGCCTACCCGTGCAGGTGAGAAAACGCCTGAAGATCCAACTGGCACAGGTGAGATTCCATCAGCCACCAGGCAAAGGAAAAAGCGTCAAACGGTCGCCAATCAAGCTGCCGACAAGGCGACCGTCGGCACCACGCTCACGCTCATCGAACAGGAGCAGCGCCTCATCCAGTTGGAAACCATCGTCGAGAACGGCTTCACCACTTTGTGGGAGATGGGCAAGGCCATGCTCGAAATCCGAGACACGAAGCTTTACGTGAAACGCTACAAAACCTTCGAGCGATACTGCGAGCAACGCTGGGCCAAGCATCGGTCTCGCTGCTACCAGCTGATGGACGCCGCCGAGGTCCAGCAGAATTTGTCCATGTCCACCCAGGTGGACATTTCTGAGCTAACCGAGAAGCACTGCCGGGAGTTGGTCAAGCTCAAGAAGCCCGCAGACCAACGCACAGCTTGGAAGGAGGCGGCAGCGTCAGCGGACGGCACCGTGTCGCTCGTGCATCTGAAGCAGGCGGTGGCAAAACTCCGGCCTCCGGCTCGACCGCTGCCCGCCGACAAAGCCCCGGCAACCGCCGCGCCTGTAGCAGGGGCAGCGGAGGGCACACCCGATCACGCAGTGCCCGCCGAAACTCATGAAGAGCCAACCACTGACCAGCCTGAGTCTCCACCTGCCACCGGCCCCGCAGCCTTTGCCCGCGATGAGTTCGACCTCGACGAGGAGTGGCTCGTCGTCGAGCAGACCCTCACCAGCCTGTTCCGGCGCTGCCCCAAGTATCGGTGGCCGGTCTTGTGGAAACGATTGAATGGCTATTTTGAGAAAAATCCTGAACTCATCCCTGCTGACTAGGGTATCAACCCGCGTTGCGGCTCGGTCCCCCGCCTGAACCAGCCACCTTCAGCCATCATCCCCGTCCTCAACTGTCATGTCATCCATGGATACCTTCCTCGCCACTAAAGCCGAGATGCGCCGCGTCGCCCGCGCTCAGATGAAGCGCGGTGTCCGGCAGAACTGCCACGCCTGCCACAACTCCGCCCATGGCGGCAAACTCCGCTCGCCCGACCAAGGGCGATTTTTCCCCACCGGTCACGGCCTCTTCTGGGTTTGTTGTTCCTGCCTCACCCGCATGTCTGTGCGTGACCGTAAGCGGATGCGTGACTCTCTGGAGCGCAGGGGCTTGCCCTACACCTCTACATTGTCCGTTCCTGTTCCACCTACCAGGGAGCAGCTCCGCCGCCGAAGGCCCAAATACTGCTCGGAGTGTAACAACGGCTTGGGTGGCCGAGTGCTACTCTCCTCCGACCAGGGCCAGTTCCTCATCGACCACCGGGGTGAGCGCTGGGTATGCCACCGCTGCATCAACCAGAGCAACTGCGCCGCCTGCACCTCCCCGGATGAGAAGCAGCTCCACGCGTGGCTGGTCTCCGAGCATATAAGCCACCGGATGCAGGCCTTGATTGGTGGCGAGCTGTTCGATTGCCACATTACGGATTGGGACCTGCTTATCGAGTTGGGCATCCGGTCGGCCCATCCTACCGCCGCCCAAACGAAGAAAGACTGGCAACGTAACCGGATTGCCAAAGAGCACAATACCCGCCTCCTGTGCTTGCAGTGGGATGATCGGGACTCGGTTGCCAAGATACAGGCAGCCCGAAAGCTGGATGAGCGTCCACAGCAACAGCCTGCTTTCAGAAGCCTTTCACCTTGGGCACCGCCGCACTATTACGTTCAGGCAGATCGTGAACCGGAGGGGATTCCCTCGGACACGCCGCCAGAAGACGCGCCATGGCAGTAGTTAGGCGATGGCTGCTCCCGTCAAAACCATCCGGCTCCTGATGCACGAAAAGGATTTCCTCGCCATGTTCTCGCCCATCACGAGGTGCCTGGCTGGAGCCTTCCTCTGGAGTGTAGACACCAACCCACCCATCTACCAGTCTACAGGATCTCTAGCTGACCAGGTCAGGTTAAGGAGCCTGTCTACAGCGTGGTCGCCGCCCGCCGAGTGTCGTGGTGCATCACATAGCGACTTGGGGCTGGCGAGAGATTACCGCGAACAGATCGGTGGCGGCGGTGTTTCCGCTCCCGGCGAGGGTGCTCGTCACGATGGAGACAGCGCCAGCAAGCAACCGCCAACCAGTCCTACGCACGCGGCAGCCGCAGCTGGTGGGAGCACAACGCAAAAGCAATTTCAGCCGCCGCCGTGTGGCGTTTCCACTCCCCGTCTGAGGTCATCCTGTCTACAAGTTCCGTGTAGACAGGATGGTTGAGTGCCCGGCCCAAACGGATGAGCGGTGCAAGGTTCCTGAACAAGGGACTGTCTACAAAACGGCCACGTTCTATGCGTGACGGCCATGCTTGGTGGCAGACGGGACCCTCCAGTCTCGCAGACACCGGTGACCGCAAAACAAAAAATGAAAGACCAAATGAAGAAACAAGCCCTTGGAACTCAGCCTGACCACTCAGCTCACAGTCATTCCCACCGCCGCACTCGTGCCGGTAGTGCGACGAAACCAAGTCAGGACTACACACCTACAAGCTCGACCGCTCATGCCGCAGGCACCAGCGCGGCCAGCGCAGCACTCAACCTCCCTGCGATCACCGTGCCCGACGGCTGGACGCCACAGCGTGACCGCGAACACTTCGATTCCCAGTGGGACTGTGGGGACAACAAACGCCACGAGGCCGCATTGGACCTTGTCGCCGACGGACAGCACCGTCTTGGTGCCACGCTCGTCGTTGGTCGGAGCATTCTGCTTTGCGCCGGGGGAGGTGCTGATCATGCCGCCATCGTTCACCTATCGTTAGCTTGCCAGGTAAGCCTTCTGGAATCCGCACTCGGTGCATACCCACCTCCCGGTGAAGATCGCTTCTTCGTCGCCGCCAAGAAGTGTCGCATAGCCGTGGCTGAAAGTGATCGGATACTGATGAAGTTGGCCACCAACCCTGAAGGCACGACGCTCCTAGAATTGTGCGTGGCATCAGAATGGCTGTTCAAGGCGGCGTGGGGATTGGAACAGTGCTTCCGGATGGAATTCGATGGCTCTCAGTCCCTGTTCAGCGACATCGACGATACTTGGGATGGCGAAATACCCGACTGACTTGCGCCATCGCCATTGGCCCAATGGTCAGGGATCAGGTGTCTTGCGCAGACCCTCGCAGTCAGCTCCGCTATACCGCCTGAACTGCACAGGCATCGTTCACCACCGGCCATCAAGCCAGCGACTTGGGAACTCTCTGGATGCAGGGCGCACACGTCAACTGCCAGCGGCCAGTGGTGGAAGCTTTCTCCACCAGCACCCGTGTAGTTATGGTGTATGAGCAATGTCATCCTGACTCCCGGCAGCCCCAACTCGATGCCAGTCGAACCTGACCCAGCACCTTCAGCGCAGCCCTATGCGCTGCCAGCGTCTCATCCAGAGCTGCCGCCACTCAACACGGATGACCCAGCCCTGTTGGCCAGACTGGAGCGGCAGCTTGGCAGCGGCAAAACGCCATCGTCTACAGTGGCCACAGCGGTGGCGACCATCAAGCGCAAGGGACTGGCGAGGCTCCACCAGCTTACCTTTCACGAATACTGTTCCCAGCGCCTCCGCCTCAAAAAAAGCCGCATTCACCAACTCTTGGAATTTGCGGAGCTACTTGAGGCCACGTCGGCTTCAGGCACTCTGCCTCAAGCCGATAATGAAAGGCAGCTTCGCCCATTGAAAAGGTTGCCGCGTCCAGACTGGGCGGACGCTTGGCGGGAAGCAGTCCGAACCGCTCTGGACGGAGTGATCACAGGGAAGCACGTCGAGCAGGTCGTAGATTCCAGGCTCGCACGGAAGCAGATCGCCGAGTCACTCGCCAGTCAGCCCACGTCCGACCAGCCGCCAGCGCAGGCCACCATGCCAACGACCTCAGCTGACATGGTGGACACCAGCACGCCGGTGCATTCCACCACGTCGGCTCCAGAGCGAAGCACCACGGAAATCATCCCGACCGTTCCGGATTCTGAGATCAGGTTGTCAGGATGGAAGCCTGCATGGCAGGAGATTCTCCGTGCTGCTCCGCGCCCGTCCTCCTCACTCAGGTCTGGGATTTTCGGTTGGCAGGCCCCTGATTGAGTCTCACCAAGAACCGCTGAGTCAGTCTCGTAGTTACCTTATGAGCGCCGAATCTCGTGCTGCGAATGCACGCATCAAGAAATCCCTGCGTGAGCACAAATCGGTGTTGCGCCGCCAGCGGCAAAGCCACCGGCCAGATGGTTTGGTGGCCATGGCGGACGATTGGGATCGCGCATTGGTGACCACCCTGCGCCGCCAACCGGAGCATGAGTTCCCTTGGTCATGTCTGGTCAACGCTGCGTTGAAAGGATGCAATCCAAGGTGCCGGGCCGACCGCGAAATGGTGAAGCGGGACATCATCCACCGCATAACCGTGCTGCGCCGGGCGGGCATCCTGGGTTATCGCCGCCGCACGATGGTGAAGCTGCTCGTCCACGATCCGCCGCTCGTCTTCAAGTCAGTCGGCCCTGCCATCCTGCCTGAGCCAAATCTGGACTATGGTCGCTGACGCTGCTGGGTGGGCTTGAGCAATCTTCCATCCACCAGCTCAACTTCCATGGCGTGCTCACCACCGGTCGTCATCCCCAGTGGGTTTTGGTGGATCCCGCCGTTGGGGAATAGCTCCGCACTCTCAACGAAATTGTGCGCTACGAGCACCCCCCTGTTACGGGCAACCTGCTCCCGACGGCCAGCGCCCCGGAAAAGTCCTCTCTGGCCCCACCGATGAACTCCACTCATCGAGGCATAACCTTCAGCGCTGCCCACACTTGTGGTGATGCGCGCAGGAGAAATCGGCTGGAATCTTGCTTCGGGTGCAGACCGTGGACGTTGAAATCACTTCACGTCCAGAGAGCACTTTTGGCCGGTTGAAAGCCGATAACGGCTGCGGAGAGCGCACTCTCAGTCCTCGAATTTTGACCATTTTCCACATCCGAGCCTCAGAAAATGCCACTTCTGGCAGACTCCACGCCTTTGAAAACACGTCGCAAAATCAGCATTTGGTGGACGCTCCGGCGGCAGAATATCCTGCCACAGGCATTGATGGAGTGGGTTAGATGAGCATGCTCCTTGGTGCTGGTCCTCGATGCGGTCGCGGGGTTATCCCACCATTGCTCGCATGGTCGCCGCGCCCATCCACCAGAGCTACGCTCCTGTCAGGCGTTGGATCTCCTGTTGCCATCAGGGAGTTGGTGAAGCCGAGCATTGCGAGGTGCATGGCACACCCGGACGTGCGAACGGCTGCCGTTGGCTGATGGCACGCTCACCGCTCATGTGAGCAGATGACGACCCCATCTGCGGTGATGCGAAGCGGGTGGCTCATGGCATCAGGCGCTTGCCACGGCCACGGAGATTATTCCAAGTTGCAGCGCACCGACCAACCATTGGTCGCCAGCTAGGGAATGGGTGGCAGCAGTTCGAGACCGTCGGGTGTTCCAGACTTTGTCTACAAAGATCCAAGCAAGGATTGTTTGGAGGTAGGCAGTTCTTAGGGGTGTGCGCAATGAGCGCGAACTCAACCAAAGAACTACCAATGAAATCCACCGAGGCCTCCTCACCCAAAGTTATCACTCCTGAACTCGACTCAACTGCGCGGCAGCCTGACCGCCGACCAGCTCAACGTGGCCGCGTGCCTTCCGCGCCGCAGGAGGCAGCCGCTGTCCTGCACGCCGCTCCGCCGTCAACAGCAAGCGTGGACGACTGGGTGGAGGACATCCGGCGGGCGAATGGAGGCAGCACGCGTGCCATCGTGGAGTTGGGTCGGCTCATCCGCGAAGCCAAGGAGGCCCTTGGGCACGGCAAGTGGCTGGCCCTGTTCAAGCAGAAGCGTCCCGGCTTCGGCCTGCGCCGCGCAGAGATGCTCCTCAAGATCGGCGGCAACGAGGCGCTCGCAAAGTCGCAATGGTTTGCGAATTTGCCGCACGGCATCGTCGTGCTCTATGAACTAAGCCACATTCCCGCAGACCAGCTCGAACGGCTCCTAGATGTGGGCAAGGTGCATCAGCGGCTGACGCGGGCGCAGGCACGGACCCTCGCTGGAAGGGATAAGAATGACCACGAACGCGCCTTCGATCTTGTGAAAGCTGAGCAGCGCCTCAAGAACCTGCTAGACCAAGAGGTCGTGCGGTGGCCGGGCGAGCAACTTGGCGGCTTCGTCACGGTGGTCGAGGATGTCCTGGTCAACGTAAAAACCGGGTGAGCAGTCCGTGAGCACCAGCCACATCGTCCAGCACCAGGGCCTCCACGCCGCCAGTCATTTCGTTGGCCTCCATGAACACGCACCGCGCAGACTGAACGACCCACCAGTGTATCCCGTCGCTCCGACTGCGGCACTGAAGCCGATCCCGCCGGTAAGTGGACAGAAAATCGGCTTCAAATCCTGTCCACGATCAGACCTCCCGTTTCTGGCTTAATGCACTCGTCGCCTCCAGATCGGAGGCCCGAACGAGTGCAGAGTCGTTATGCGCGCTCGTGTGGCCGCAAGTTCAAACACTAACATGAAAACGCATCAGAAGAAGAAATCCACTGTGTCTAACCGTCCAACTCACCGTCACGCCCGCCGACGCACTCGTGACGGTATTGTGGCGAAACCAAGCGAAGAGCGCAGACGCACCAACTCGACCGCTGATACCGCAGGCACCAAGACGGCCAGCGCGGCATTCACCGTCCCGACGATCACCGTGCCCGACGGTTGGACGCCACAGCGCGACCGCGAGCACTTCGATTCGGAGTGGGACTCCGAGGACAACAAACGCCACGAGGCCGCATTGGACCTTGTCGCCGACGGACAGCACCGACTTGGTGCCACGCTAATCATTGGGAGAGGTATCCTGCTCTGTGCCGGGGGAGGTGATCATCATGCCGCCGTCGTTCACCTACCATTGGCTTGCCAGGTAAGCCTGCTGGAATCGGCACTCAGTGCCTGCCCGCCTCCCGATGAAGATCGCTTCTTCGCAGCCGCCAAGGAGTGCCGCATAGCCGTGGATGAAAGTGAGCGGATACTGATGAAGTTGGCCAGCAACCCTGAAGGCACCACGCTCTGGGAATTGTGCGCAGCATCAGAATTGTTGTTCTTGGCGGCGTGGAAAATGGAGGCGAGTTTTTGCATGGAATTCGATGGCTCTCAGTCCCTGTTCGCCGACATCGACGATTCTTGGGATGGCGAAACGCCCGACTGACACTCTGCATCGCCATCCTCTCAATGGTCTGTGTTCAGGTGCCATGCACATCGTCGGCTACGTCCGCCGGTGAATCCTAAAGCTCTTGGTGGAGTGTCCGCCGATTATCTTCCGACCCTTCAACCCAGCCAACTTGCCAGAGCCGGACCTCGACTATGGTCGCTGACGCTGCTGGTGGGCCTGAGCATCCTCCATCTACCAGCTCAGCTTCCATGGCGTGCTCACCACTGGTCGTCATCCCCAGCGGGTTCTGGTGGATCCTGACCTGGGGGGAATCGCTCCGCACTCTCAACGAAAATCTGCGCGACGAAAACTCCGGCCTTCACGCGCAACACCGGCTTAATGGCCGGCGTCCCGAAAATGCTCACTCTGGCCAGGCCGATGAACGCGGCTCATCAAGCACAACCCCCGGCGCAGAGCGCACTTGCGGAGTTCCGGGTATGCGAAATCGTCGCGAATCTCACGCCAAAGGTTGAACGTGAGCGCTCGAAATGCGTTGTGTCCGAGACGCGCTTTCGTGCCGGTTTGAAGCCGTTGGCGGCGCATGAAGCGCACTCCCAAGCCCTGTTTCCTTGCACTTTTGCCTCCCGAAACCGGCCAAACTGGCACTTATTACCGAGGCTGCGCACTCGCCGAAGCGGGTGAAAACCAGCTTTTGGTGGATGTGGTGGTGACGGCGTATGTGACCATGACGCCATGGAGGGATACCGGCCCACCAGACCCCCTTCATCGCTCAGACTGCATTTGTCCCACCGTGGAAGGGATGATGTGGATTGTCTCGGTCGCCTGATGATGACGAGCCGCACCCCGTGGCCATCCAGGCGCACGAGCGAAAAATCGCGAATGCACGCTCGACAGAGATTTTCACCAAAGCCATTCTTGGCGGCAGTGACCGCAGGACCATGAGGACAGCAGCGCCATACCGGATTTCGGGCCACGAGTCGTTCTCGTGCCGCTACACATGGTTACCCAAAGCCGTTCGTGGACTGACCGAGAATGGCAAGCTCTTCTCCGATGAAGCGAAGGCCATGGTCGTTTTAGGCCTCGGCAAGAACATGGTGCGCTCCGTCAGGTTCTGGGCACAGGTCGCCGGGATGACTACCCCCGGGACCAAAGGCGATGGGCACCTGCTCACCGATTTGGGCCGGGCGCTTCTCGGTGAGCGCGGACTCGATCCGTTCTTGGAGGACATTCGGACGCTCTGGCTGCTGCACTGGAACCTGTCCACCGACACCAAAACTCCGCTCCTCGCTTGGGACTTCCTGCTCAACCGCTGGCAGGAACCTGAAATGGTGCCAAGCGTAGTGCTCCGGGCACTGGAAAGGGAGGCCGCCAGGCAGGGCGAATCTCCCTCGCCTGTGACCATCAACCAGCACTGGGACACGTTTCTCCACACCTACGTGCCGACTCGTGGGCGCAAAGGAGAAGTGCAGGAAGACAACCTCGATTGTCCGCTCGTCGAACTTGGACTTATCGTGCGCGTAGGGGAGCGACCTGTAGACAAGGCCGCCGGGCGCGCTGAGCCAATTTTCGCCTTCCGGCGTGAGGAAAAACCGGACATCACGCCAGAACTTTTTGTCTACAGCTTGAATGATTTCTGGAACAGGCGTCACCCGGAGGAGGGCACAATGACCTTCCGCGAGGTCGCACACGGACACGGCAGCCCCGGCCAAATTTATAAACTGCCGGAGGACGACGTGCGGGCGCGGGTTGAACGATTGGCCCAGCAGACGAAGAGTTCCTTTGCTTACACTGAGTCCTCAAATCTCCAAAGGGTTCAACGCCGCGAGCGGCGCGAGAGCATTGACTTGCTGGACGACGTGTTTCGACAGGAGGGAAGAGCATGGCTGAAAAGCGCATTGTAGACGTATTCAATATCAAGAGCCGCTTCCTGCGCTCGGCGCACCTTGAGCGAGACTTTCACGACACCGACGCGCTCTCCGGCTACGTCCGAACGGAGTTCATCCAGGGGTGCTGTGACCGTATTGGCGACGGCCTTCGTCCCAAGTCGGGCCGCAGGGCATGGCGCGTGACCGGCGATTACGGCTCAGGCAAATCCAGCTTTGCCCTGCTGCTCGCAAACTCGCTCGGCGGGCGCGACCATGACCTTCCCCCACAGCTCCGTCGGGTAATTGATTGGAGAAAACTTGGCGTGGAGCAACCCGCGTTTCTCCCGGTCCTGGTCACCTGCTCCCGGCAGCCACTCGGCACTTCCATTCTACAGGCGTTGCACACGAGCATCTCTGCGGTCTACAAGCGCGGAGCGAAGTCCATACCTGCCGAACACATCCAGCAGCTGCTTAACGCCAAGCCTGAAGCAAGCGATGAACAAATTGTAGACACCATCCTTGCTGCCAATTGCCAGATCATCGCCGACTCAAAAGGGCATGGACTGCTGCTGATTGTAGACGAGTTGGGCAAGTTTCTCGAATTCGCTGCCCTCAATCCGCACAGGCAAGATGTCTTCCTGTTGCAGCGCCTTGCGGAGGCCGCGTCGCGGAGTGGGAATGAACCTTGGTTCCTGGTTGGCCTGTTACACCAAGGCTTCAACGCCTACGCCGACCATCTCAACCAGTCCGCGCAGAGGGAATGGGAGAAGGTTGCCGGGCGTTTCGATGAAATCGTTTTTGACCAACCAGTGGAGCAAATTGGCCATCTCATCGCGTCCGCGCTGAACGTCCGAGTTGACCAAATTCCCAGACCGCAGTCGTCCTGGATGCGGCACGGGATGGAGGATGCGTTGAGATTGGACTGGTTTGGAGGAGCGCAGCGGCAGCCGCTCATGGACTTGGCCCTGCGGCTCTTCCCCCTCCACGCCACTGTGCTGCCGATTCTCATTCGCGTGTTCAAGCGCTTTGGCCAGAACGAGCGTTCGCTGTTCAGCTTTCTGCTTTCCAACGAGCCATTCGGTTTGCAGGCGTTTGGCGAACAGCGACTACACGACGCACAACCATACAGGCTCCACAATCTTTTCGACTACGTCCGCAGCAACTTCGGCCACAGGTTGAGCGTTCACAGCTACAGAAGTCACTGGAACCTTATTGAGTCAATTGTTGAAAGTTACGCGACCGACGAGGCGCTACACATCCAGATTCTCAAGACGGTTGGCATCCTGAATCTGCTAAACGACGACCTGCTGGCCACGGAGGACTCGGTGGTGTGCGCCGTGGCTGGCGATGACCGCGTGCTTCAACGTCAGGCCAGGAACGCGTTGGACAAGCTGCACCGGGCCAAGCGCGTTCTCTACGACCGGGGTCGTGGTCGCGGCCTGTGTCTATGGCCGCATACGTCCGTTGACCTGGAGCAAGCCTACGACAATGCGCGCCGCGCCGTGCAGACTCCACAGCGCGTCGCCACCCTAATCAAAGAGCATCTTGAGACGCGCCCCATCGTCGCTCGCAGGCATTACATCGAGACCGGCAATCTCCGGCACTACGACGTGCGCTACTGTTCAGTCACGGAACTGTCGGGCCTGCTCCCGGAGAAGCTCGGCAATGCTGATGGCGTCATCGTTGTGCCGCTGTGTGAGACCGTCGCCGAGCGAGATGTTGGGGTCGCGTTCACGAGGACAAACGGACTCAAGGATCGGAAGAACTGGCTGGTGGCGGTGCCGCAACCGTTGAGCAATCTGGCCAGTTTGGTGCAGGAAGTTCAGCGGTGGGAGTGGGTTGCCACGAACACGCTCGAATTGAATGCGGACAAGTATGGCCGTGAGGAAGCCTCACGCCAACTTCAAGCAGCACGGGCACAATTGGAGCGGCGTATCCAGGCGCAGGTCGGATTCAAGCAGTTTGGGGAGCGCACCTCCCTTGCGTGGTTTCACAAAGGCAACCCGCTTGAAATTCGGGATGGTCGGCAGTTGCTTTCCAAACTCTCGCAGATCTGCGATGAAACGTATGCTGACGCGCCGAGAATCCATAACGAACTGGTGAATCGCCGCAACCTGAGTTCCGCAGCGGCGGCGGCTCGGATGCGGCTTGTTGAGAGAATGTTCACCCACGGCAATTCGGAATGGCTGGGAATGGACTCCGCCAAGAAGCCGCCGGAGATGAGCATGTATCTGTCGGTGCTGCTCCACACCGGAATTCACCAGCGGCACGACGGCTCATGGCGCATCGGTGAACCTGATAAAATCCATGACGAGAAGCGCAACGTCCTGCCCACTCTCAAAAGGATTCGAGAAATTGTGCAACGTCAGCCCGATGCCCGCGTGAGCGTCGCCGCCCTGTTCGAGGAACTGCGCAAGCCGCCGCTCGGTGTGCGTGACGGCATGATTCCACTTCTGCTCACGGTGTTCGCGATCACGCACGAGAAAGACGTGGCTTTCTACAAGGACGGCAGCTTCCTTCGCGAAATGACCGGAGAGGCGATGCTTGTCCTCACCAAGATGCCGGAGCGCTTTGAGCTTCAATACTGCAAAATCGAAGGCGTCCGGGCAGAGCTTTTCGAGAAGTTACTGAGTGTGTTGGAGGTCAAGCCCACCGGCGAGCGCCGCACAGAGTTGTTGGACGTGGTCAAGCCACTGTGCGTTTTCGTGGCCCAGCTGCCTGCCTACGTTCACAACACGAAGAAGCTCTCGTCAACAGCGCTGGCTGTGCGGGATGTCATCCTCGCTGCGCGTGAACCTGCCCGTCTGCTCTTCATTGACCTGCCCATAGCGTGTGGTTTCGAGCCATTCTCGGCCAGCGCCGCAGCGACCAAGGAATTGCAGACGTTTATTCGAGCCTTGAAGGCCGCACTCGACGAACTCCGGGCAGCGTTCCCGGAATTGCAGGAGCGTCTACGGAAATTGCTACGCGAAGCGTTCGACCTGCCCGGTTCCTTCCAACAATTCCGGTCGGCGCTGGCACGTCGAGCCGAACAGGTGGTGCTCGGCGTCAATGAACCAAAGCTCCGCGCCTTCTGCCTCCGGTTGATGGACGACAACCTCCCGGATTCCGAGTGGCTTGAATCGCTGGGCAGTTACCTCGCGCTCAAGCCGCCTGCAAAGTGGCACGACGCCGAAGATGATTTGTTCGTTCAGGAACTTGCTCCACTCGCCACCCGATTTCACCGTGTCGAGAGCATTGTGTTCGCCCACGGCAAACCCTCGAAGTCCGGTATCGGTATCCGGCTTGCCATCACTCAAGCTAACGGGACTGAACACGAACAGGTCATCCACTTTGCAGCCGATGAAGAAACTGCTCTTGGTCAACTCCAAGCGCAGTTTGAAGCCCTGCTCACCAAGGACAAACGCCTTGGTTTGGCAGCAGCCTCACGCGCTATCTGGTCGAAGTTAGACAAGGTCCAAAAATGAAGCCATGAGCAAACCCACGCGCCACATTCTCTGCATGTCCGGGGGGAAGGACAGCACCGCCCTCGCGCTCTACATGCGTGACCGGGTGAAGGACATGGAATATGTCTTCTGCGACACCGACAAAGAGTTGACCGAGACGTATGAATATCTGAACCGCGTCGAGGCATTCTTGGGCAAGAAAATTGTCCGACTCAATGCGAAAGCTGGATTCGACCACTGGCTTGACGTGTTCGGTGGTTACCTGCCCTCACCGCACATGCGCTGGTGCACCAAGCTGCTCAAGCTGAAGCCGTTCGAGGAATACGTTGGTGATGAACCAGTGGTCAGCTACGTCGGCATCCGGGCCGATGAAGACCGAGAGGGCTACATCAGCACCAAGGAGAACATCAAGGCAACCTTTCCGTTCAAGGAAGACGGCATCGGATACGCAGGCGTCATGAAGATTTTGGTGGATAGCGGCATCGGGATGCCGCCCTACCTCAAGTGGGGTCGCACGCACTCTGGCTGCTACTTCTGCTTCTTTCAGCGCCCGATTGAGTGGGTGCGGCTGCTCGAAAACCATCCTGAACAATTCGAGGCTGCCATGAAATACGAGAAGGTCACGGACGACCCCGGCAAGACTTTCACTTGGATTCAAGGGATGCCGTTGACCGAGCTACGCAAGCCGGAAACCATCGAGGGCATCAAGCGCCGCTACGCCGAACACGAGGAACGCAGGAAAGCCAACCGTGGGAACAAGCGTCTCGTCGAAGTGCTGGCCGGGATGGATGAAGAGGACGACGGGCCAAAGGCGTGCCTCATCTGCCAACTTTAATCGTTCACAAGCGAAAACGGGAATGCACTTCAAGAACTACGAATGGAATGTCGAAAAGCTGAATGGCCTACGTGACCAAATCGACCCGAAGCCACAGTATCAACGAGGGGACGCTTGGGACGACAGGAAAAGGGCGTTGCTGATTGATTCGGTGCTCAAGAATTTCGACATCCCCAAGATTTACCTTCGCCACAGCAAGCACATCAGCCCATTCGATTACGAGGCCGCAGATGGGCAGCAGCGTTTGAAAGCCATCTGGCGCTTTCTTGATGGCCAGCTAGTTCTTGAAGGAATGACTGATGAGCATTCGCACTTGAATGGAAGGACTTTTTGCGACCTAAGCGAGCAAGAGCAGCATCACATCATGCAGTATGCCTTCGTAACGACGGTCGTCTACAACGCGAGCACTGACCAAGTGCGGGAATTGTTTAGGCGACTTCAACTCGGAGTGCGCCTCAATCCTGCTGAACTTCGCAACAGCATGGCGAGCGCACTGGGGAACGAAATCAGAGCGATGGCCTTAACCCACCCCTTCTTCAAAAACAGCGCATTCACGTCGGCCCGTTACAAAGCCGATGACCTGTTGGGGCACGCCTTTGCGATTCTGATTTACAAACGCAAGCGCGACATCAAAGCCGCTGACTTGAAGGTCATGTATTTGGAACACGATGCGAATGTGGATGCTGCATACTCGAAACAGCTTAATGCGATGCTGCACGTCATGGACGCGATGCAACGTCACAAGGCGGGCTGCATCAAAACTAAGTGGGGCTTCGTAGATTTAGTGAGTGTCTTGGCCGGTCGCAATTTGAAAACCCTTGATGCGAATGCTTTTGCTGACGCCTATTCCGATTGGGAGGTTGAAAGGGCGCAGAAAGTGGGGCGACTTGCACAACTTGCTGCTGCGCGGGCTGGAAGTCGGGATAGGCAACTGTTCGATTACATCACGGCATTTCAAAAAGAGGGAGCAACCAAGAAGCATCTGGAATCAAGGTATGGCGTGTTGAACTCGGTGCTTCCGTAGTCGCAAATTTATGAACGCCTTACCTTCCATTCCAGATGAACTGATTGATTCCCTCAAGAAAGACCGCTGTTCACTATTTGTTGGTGCTGGACTTTCGGTGGGCGCTGGCTATCCCACTTGGGTTTCACTGTTGGAGCTTCTTATCCAACGAGCGACTGACCAAGCCATTATTTCCGCTCAGAAGCAGTCCGAGCTTCTCGACATCGCGAAAGCCCCAAACAAGTGGCTGATGGTCGCTCAAGAATTGAGTGACCTGTATGGGCGAGGGCCGTTCCACAACGAGCTTGGCAAGATTTTTGAAGAGACGCAGGTTCAACCGACAAAGGCCCACGAGGTAATTACGCAAATCCCGTTTAAGTTTGTCGTGACCACGAACTACGACCAGTTGATTGAGAATGCTTACTTCCCGCTGTTGAAGCGCATCCCGAAGATTTTTACTCATCAGGACACGCCAGATTTTGCAGATGCACTTTGGAAACAAGAATTTTTCATTTTGAAAGCGCATGGCGACTTGCAAAAAAGGAGCAGCATTATTCTGACTGAGAAGGATTACAGAACGATTGTGTATTCCTCGCCGGGCTACAGGGCACTGTTGGCAGCAATTTTCACGACAAAGACTCTCTTGTTTTTGGGTGCCTCGCTAAGTGACCCTGAGATTCAGTTGCTCCTACGCTCCCTTCACGACGCTTTCCAAGGCTCTGGGCAATACCATTTCGCGCTGGTATCGAACAAAGACTTTAGTGATACAGAGGCGAGTCATTGGCGTAAGAATTACAATGTTCGCTGCATTCGATACGAAGCCAGCCAAGGGCACCCGGAATTGACAGGGTTTTTGGAATCCATCAAATCCTCACTCGGCGCAGCCCAATGAGATGGCTAAAATTTCTTCGTCACTACGGGCCAGTGCCCCGGAATGACAACATGTATGACGAGACGATTCAGCGGTCGGCTCGTCGTCAGGGAATTGCCCCCATCGACTTCGAGCACCCCTATCAGAAACGCATCGCGGACTCCTTCAATCAGGCCACGTCTGACCCGGTATCGGTTATCCTGACTGGAACGGCGGGCGACGGTAAAACGCACTTGTGTCGGCAGGTCTGGAAGGCGCTGCAAGGGAAGGACGAGGACTGGGCTTCCGACAATCCCTACCTGACCATCCGCTTCCACTATCCCAAAGACCGAACGAAGTGGCCGGACTCGCAAGAACCAAGCCTGTATCGCTCGGTGCAGATTCACTTCATCCGCGACCTGAGCGGATGGGCACCGCAGCAAGGGGCGGACTGGGATGTAGACAAGGAGGCGCTACTCCAAAAGTTTTGCCACTCGTTGTTCAACGCCGAGGCGGACGAGATTTTTCTTATCGCGGCCAACGATGGTCAACTCATCGAATCGTTCCGGCGCTTGAAGGACACCGACGACGTGAAGCGGGCGCGGCAGGTGTTCGAGGATTTGCTCGTCGAAGACCGGCAGGAGCAACCCGGAGTGCGTCTGCGCTTTTTCAATCTGAGCCGCGCCAGTTCTGCCGAGTTGTTCGACCGCGCCATCGAGAAGTTCCTCGCTCATCCGGGCTGGGACGAACTCAAGCTAGGCGTGCCCGGTGAGAACGACGTGTTCGGCCCCAAGTGCCCCATCCGCCAGAACTACGAACTGCTCGGCACGCCGCTGGTCAAAGCGCGGCTGCGGTCGCTGCTGGAACTGTGCGACTACAATGGCCTTCACGTTCCAGTGCGCCAGATCCTCCTGCTGCTCTCCAATGCTGTGCTCGGCCATCCTGATGCCAGCCAACATTTGATGCTGCCGAGCGACGTGCCGAAGCTCATCGCGTCGGGCACGGTGTCCAAGGCCAGTCTCTACAACAACATCTTTGGCGCGAACCTCTCCGACATCCGGCGGCAGTCCATCACCATCTTCGATTTCTTGGAACGGTTCCAAATTGGCTACGAGACATCGAACCGCGTGGACAACTTGCTCATCTTCGGCGAGGACGACGACCATCTGGGCAGCTACTTCAAGACCTTCGTCGAGCAGGACAAGTTCTACGGTGCTGACGAGCGGTTCTACGCAGCCAAACACGAATACATCGAGGGCACGAGTGAGGATGAGGACAAGGACAAGGAATTCCTGCAAATGCTCGTGGCCCAGCGACGAGGGCTGTTCTTCAAGATTCCCAAGGAGGCCGAGCACGAGTTGAACCTGTGGGAGTTGACCGTGTTCAGGTTTGCCGGGGAATACCTTGGTGAAATTGTAGACGTGCTCAAACGCGGCGCGGTGGTCAAGCGCCCGCTCGTGTCTCGCTTGGTCAAAGGGTTGAACCGCGTGTTCACGGGAATGCTCATCAACAGCGACCGTGAACTGTTTTTGGCAACGAGCGGCAACTACTCTCAGGCCAAGGTGAGCCGCATCCTCGTGGAGCGCGTGTCGGTAGAGCCGAGCAAGGGCGAGAAAGTGATGCTGCGTTTTGACCAGCCGAGCGGGCGCGTGTTGCTGTCCGTCTTCTTCACGCCGGAGAGCTTCGTAGACTTCAATCTGACGCTCATCCGTTACGAGTTCTTGTCGCGTATCGCGGTGGAAGGCGCTCTGCCCGCCAGCTTCTCCAAGGAGTGCTACGAGGATTTGCTCGCGTTCAAGAGTCAACTGATTGCCGCCTACACCAAGCGTCAGGCCAAGGAGGAAGCGCCAGTGGGTTCCACGATTGCGCTCACGCTTCTGTCTCTGACCGAGCAAGGAACGCCAGACCCACGGGCTGTTGAAATAATGCCATGAACGTGCTGCCACCAACCTTGCCGCCACCGGAGAGCTTGGAGCAATCGTCCTCGATGTGGGTGGACGAGGCGATTTGGGGGCACCGCCTCTACGACGAGCAGTTGCCGTGGTTCGTGTTCCTTGAGTTCCTGAACGTGTTCACGCACGAGGACGACAAGGGCCGTGCTTTCGATGAACAGGGCAGACCGAACGAGTTGAAGTATCGCGCCGCGCATCGTCTTTATCTGCGGAACATCCTGTTTAACAACCCGCACTTGCCCGAAATCCGGCTGAACTATCCGAACGACACGAACCGTTGGGATGAATGGAATCGAAAGATGAAAGCCGGAAAGACTGGGTTGAACCATCCCGACTTCGCTTATCTCAGCAACCGTTTCCACTCGTTTGACGATTTTTCGGAAATCTGGTCGCTAGTTCGATCCACCAGCCTCGAAGTGAACAGCAACAAGCGGTGGACATCGAAGTTCGTTTTTCCGTATGGACGCGATTGTCTCTACGAGGACTTGGACAACAACGCCTCGACCAACGACCGCCGCTTTTTCGGCAGGACGGGCGAGATGCTCTACTTGATGCTCTGCCGCACGAGCCGCAAACAGGAGCTTCTTGCCGCTCTCAAAGGACGTTTGGAGAAGACGGACAAAACGTGGGATTCCATCATCCGGTGCCTGCAACCGACCGCTGATGAAGACATCAGCAACGAACGCGCAAATGCGTTTCTGCCCTACGCGAACCACCCGTGCTTCGATGACCTTGCTGATGACTGGTTGGCAGTGCTGCGGCTGAACATTCCGGGTTTCGACGTGTATCCGCATCTGGTCAATCTGGCCGGGCTGCACCTGCTGAAATACCAGTTGACCGTTTCACGACAGCTTCTCGCCTCGCCAACCCCGCTCACGCTCATCTGTGAAGTGGTCGCGCCGAAGAAGACCCTCGTCAGGGAAGTCTCCTGCGAACTCTACCAGTCGAACAACTTGCTGCCCGCGCAGGCCGTTGAAGCTTTCTTCAACAACATCGAGCAGTCCGACGACTGGCAGCGTGCTATCACCGAGAGCGGGGCGTTCGAGAAGTGTAGACGGATTCTCAAAGAGCAAGTGCGTTGGGGTGAGGACTACGATGGCCCGTGCGATGCAGGAGAACTCATCTCGCGCCTCCGCCAGGATGCCATGAAGCGCCATCGCCAGCACGTTGCCAACATCCACCGCAACTACGGGCGTGAAATCGGCCTCGTGTCAAAGCGTGGCACCGTGAAGCTGCGCTACGCACCAACGGACGCGCTGCTCAAGACACTCCTCTTCGCCAACGTCGAAAAGCGCATCGAGCTTCATCAGTTCCTTGCCCGTCTACACTCGCGATACGGACTGGTCTTCGGGGACAAGCAGGCCGAGCAGGTGCTCTCGAAGGATGAGTTCGACAAGAAGGCATTTCAGGGCAACTCGCGTCGCCTTGAACAGCGGCTTGGCAGCTTGGGTTTGTTGCGCCGGTTGTCGGACGGATGCGCTTACGTCGTCAACCCGTATCACGCAGAGGCCCGATGACCAGCGACCAACTCATTGGTAAAGTCGTTGCGAGTTACCTGCGCGACCGTCTCACGGAGGATGATTCCACCGGCGTTGCCCGTTACCAACTGGATTGCCTGCTCGCCGACCAGACCGCTGCGGTCGCCAAGGCCATCCTCGACGATGCTTCGCTCGCTGCGCTGGTAGACATCAGACTGCCCATCCACTTTGTCGGTGAGCACGGGTTGCCCGCGCACATCCTCACGAGCGAGCGCACGACGTATTTCCGAAATGCCGCGTGCGCCAAATCCGCTCTGCTCGTGGCCAACACCGGCGACGACGAAGAGCAGTCGCTCAAGGAACTGGTGCCGATTGGCGGATCAGAACTTCTCGCGCATCCGGCACTCTGGGTGAATTGGGCTGCCGAGGGATTGCCCATCCTCGCCGAACATCAGCATTGGTGGGTGAAGGCTCTGGAAGGTCTGTTGGAAGTCCGCTCGTTCGCCCTCGACCGGCTTGCCTCCTACATCTTGCAAACCCGCGTGGCCATCGAAGACGGTCAGACGGTGCTGGCTGCGCTGGGCGTGGCCTTGCCCGCACTGCAAGTCCCGAAAGACACGGCCTTCGCTTTGTCACTCACGCCGAAGAATGCCGGTCACCCGTCCCGGTGGAAGGCGCTCTTCGCGCAGGTCATAAAAAAGCGGGCGTGCTTTCTTTTGAAGCAGACTCCGACACAGGCGTTGTTGCTCGAAGACGATTTGGCGGAGTCGTTCGTGAAGGTGAAGGATTCCATCCCCGACGAGATTCACCCTGCCATTAAAGCGTTCATCGCTGCCGCGAGCGGGTGGAACCAGCAAGCTGCCGACCTCGCTCAGTGCGAGTGGGAGATGGTTAAGCCGTTGTTCGACGGCTTGAAGAAGGAGAGGTTCAACCTCGGCAAAGCGACGCTCGAATTTTACGACGAGCGCGATGAGTCGCTGCTGACGGCGGACGAACGCGATTATCTTGAACGCCTCCGGGACAACAACCGCACCGAGGCTCAGGACGAGGACGAGGACTTTTATCGTCGGCACAGAAACGAACTCAAAGAGTTGGCGGCGCTCAAGTCGAAATGGGACAGATTCATCTTCGGTGCGCCCATCGAGACGGAGGACTTCCTGATTGGCCTCACGCTCTGCTTGGAGCGGCTGTTCGACCACGACGACGCGCCATCGTTTAAGCGCCGCCTGAAAATCACCTGCGACCGGCGCACGAAGAAAGACCTCAAGGAACTGAACGAAGAGGCAGGGCTGTTCTTCGCCCGCCGCTATCGGGGTTTGAAATCCCTTTTTGGAAATCGCGTTTCGTGGGATGTCGGCGACCTGATGAACTTCGATGCGCTGGCCGACCAGTGGCAGAGGGCATCCAAGCCCTTCCGAAACAAGTCCGCCGCCAAGGCTGCGTTGCAGTTGAAATTCCTGATTGAGTTGGAGGTTGAACTGACCACCGGCACAACCGAGACATACTTCAAACAACTGGTCTGGATGTTCGACCCGAACTCCATTGCCAGCGAGTTCGCCGTTGACTGGCTCCGGCTCGCGGAACATCCCCTCATGCTCTGCCGCGTGAACCGTGAGCCGGTGAGCGGCAAAGGACGATACCAGTCCCTCGACCTGCGAAACGTCCGCACTCTTTCGCCTGCCTACGATCAAGACCGTGGCTCGTTCGTCTCCACCTACAAGAAGGAGAACGACATCTCACTGCTCTGGCCGGCGAATCTCATCAAGGCCCAGCAGGAGGGACTCGTGTCCGAGGCGACCGGTGCGAAGCTGCTGTCTTTGTTCCAAGCCTTTCAGCAGAGCTACCAAGCGGCGGTGAAAGGCTTCGCCGAGGACGGGCTGGCGTGCGCGGGCATGGTCAAGCAGGCCGAGGATTACGGCGCGTTGCTTGATACCATCTGCCGTGACGCGAAGGGCGACCGGAACCGGGAGAGCCTGCTGCGTCCGTTACTGCAAATTGGCTCCGTTATCGTAGTCGGCGGTCGCGTCACCGCCATCGTCGCGCCGTGGCATCCGCTCCGGCTCTCGGCGATGGCGAACAAGGCGCTCCAAGTTTCATCGCTGCTCCGGTATTTGTTGACGGCTGAAAATGTTTTCTTCGGCGACGCACCGCTGTTCTTCAATGAGCTTGAGGCGGAACTCGCACATCCCTACTGCCCGGAAATCGTCTTGGGCTGGCACGACAAGAAGCCAGAGATGCTGTCTCTGACCGACCACCATCTCGACTACAGCCTGCACGAGTCCCCGGTCATCAGCAACGACGGCTACGATGACACGAACGAAAGTCCGGCGGAGACATCTACGCTCATCGTGGATTTGACGAAACGGTTCCTGTCCCTCTACCCGCACGAACGGGCCAACCTCTCGGTCGTCCTCTACAACTGCGACTCTGCGCGGCTGCCCTATTCGCTCGTAGACAAGATGAACGAGCTTCACGAGGACGAAGATGACATGCGCTGCCAAATCATCCTGCGTCACCGCGATGGCGCGAAGCTGCGCGAACTCTACGAGAGAATCATCGAGTCCTCGGACGCGGACGCAGACACGTTTGTATCCAGCGAGGCCGCGAAGGATTTCATGGCCCGGCTCCGCATCGGCATCATGGCTGACCAAGCGCCGGTGCCTGACCCGAAGGATGGCCCTCCTGCTGACATGGTGTTCTTGCAGGATGTCATCGCCCGGCACGCGGGCATGGAGTGGTATCCAGAAACCTGCGTGCCCGTTGACTCTGCGACCTTTATCCCGGCCCGTTGGTCACGGAGGCGTCCCTCTCCGAGCGACGACATGAAGTCCGTGGTCTACCTGTGCTGCCCCGTGCAGACCAAGGAGGGCTGGTCGTTCATCACCGCCTTGACCACCTTCATCCGGGGCGACTGGGATTGTGTCGAAGGCAAGCGCCTGCTTCCGGCCCGCAAACTCGACTTCAACGACCCGCAAACGGCGAGCATCTTCAAAGAGATTCACAACCTCGGAAACTGGGTCGTGAACTACGACGAGCTTCTCGACCGTCGCCAACTGATGAACCAAGAAGTGAAGGTCATCCGTTACAAGCAAGGCGCGACGCAGGGACGCAACATCCTGATTTCCTCAACGGCCTCGTTGAGCCTGCTGCGCTCTATGGTGCTGGGGCGCGTGAAGGACTTGAACCTGGAGTTGAGTGATGCCGAGTGCAAGGCGCTCACCGAGAAGTTCATCAACGACGCGAATGAAATCTCCGGCGACATCGTGCTGCGTGCCGCCAAGCGCGGGCGCAACGCGAGCGAACTGATGGGCGTCGTCCTCAGCCGTTACATGATTCGTCACGAGCTTGGCGCGACGCGGCGCTTCGGTTGGTATTTCCTCGACGACTACGCCGAGTGGCTTGGCCAGCGTGAAGAACAGATTGCTGACATCCTTGCCCTCACGCCGGAGCAGACGCCGGATGGAAAATTCCAACTGGCGGTTATCGTGGCGGAGTCCAAATACATCGACCACGCCAGCCTCTCGGCGAAGCGCAAGGAGTCACAAAAACAACTGCGCGACACGGTGCGACGTATCCACGACGCCATCTTCGGCGACCCGCAGCGGCTCGACCGTGACCTGTGGCTGTCGCGTTTCTCCGACCTGATGCTGAACGGCATCCAGTTCCCAGCGAACTCGCCCATTGATTTGTCCGCATGGCGGAAGGCCGTGCGTTGCGGTGAGTGTGGCATCCACATGCGCGGCTACTCGCACGTCTTCGTATCCGGGCCTTCTGATTCACCGGAGTGCTCCGACTTCGTAACCGTGGCGGAATCCGATGACTCGTGGCAGGAAGTCTTTTCGCGAGCGCGGCTCCGCGAATTGGTGTTGAGCTACGCCAAGGACGTGAACCCAACGCCCATCCGAAAAGCGAACGCAGGCAGCGACATCTGGACTGAGCAGACCTACCGCAAGCCGTCAGACCGTATCCAGATAGTTCACCGGCGCACGGTGGAAGTGGAACCGAACACCGGCGGCGTCGCGCCTGGCTCAGGCGGCAGTGGTTCGTCGAAGCCGACAACCTCAACGACTCCTGCAATGCCCACACCATCCCCGGCACCTGCCCCCACGTCCGCACCGACACCGGCACCACAAGCCGCGCCAAGCGGCACATGGCCGTTCCCGCAGGTGGGCCAGCTCGTCGCCGGTTATCAGGGAGGGTCACAAGACAGCGCCGCCGACGAGGAATGGCTGCGTCAGGTGGAGAGCAGATGCAAAGGCGCGTTGCAGCAGTTCCAGCTTCAATCGAAGTTGCTGACCAAGGCGCTCACGCCCAACGCGGCGCTGTTGAAATTCCAAGGCAGCGCCAACCTCACGGTGGAGCAGGTGCTCAAGCGGCGTTCAGAATTTTTGACCACTCACGGGCTGAACGTCATCTCCGTTCGTGCTGAACCGGGTATCGTGTCCATCGCCATCGCTCGCCCGAATCGTCGTGTGCTGCATCTCCCCGACGTGTGGAAGAACTGGAACCCGGTCTGCGCCCACGGCAATCACGACCTGCTCATCGCGGTGCGCGAGGAAGACAGCAGCCCGCTGTTCATTTCCCCGAAGTCCAACGCGCCGCACACGCTCATCGCTGGCTCGACCGGCAGCGGCAAGTCGGTGTTGATGCAAAACATCATCTTGGGCATCGCCTGCACCAACACGACCGCGCAGGCGAACATTGTTCTGATCGACCCGAAGCAGGGCGTGGACTACTTCGCCTTCGAGGGCTTGCCGCATCTCCAAAGCGGCATCATCGAGGCGCAGGACAAGGCTGTTCACACGTTGAACGAACTCGTCGTTGAGATGAACCGGCGCTATGCCGTCCTCAAGGAGAACAAGGTTTCAAACATCTTCGACCTGAACAAAAAGCCGACCGCGACCGAGCGCCTGCCGTTCCTTTGGGTCATTCACGACGAGTTTGCGGAGTGGATGATGACGGAGGAATACGCTGCTGCGGTGTCCGACATCGTGGGCCGACTCGGCGTGAAGGCCCGCGCCGCAGGCATCTCGCTGGTCTTCGCGGCGCAGCGCCCGGACGCGAACGTGATGCCGATGCAGCTTCGCGCCAACCTCGGCAACCGGCTCGTGCTCCGCGTGGACGGCGAAGGCACGTCGGAAATCGCGCTAGGTGAAAAGGGCGCAGAGCGTTTGCTCGGAAAAGGTCATCTCGCCGCGAAGCTCGAAGGCGCACCCGAAATTATTTTCGGTCAGGTGCCCTACGTGGACAGCGAGTTCCTCGCTCAAGTTGTCGAGGCTTTGAAGCAGGCGGCTGCATCGTCGCCCTCGTGCCGATGACTAACCCCATCAGCCGTGACAGCGCCTCGACTTCAAAGGCGACCTCCCAGCCGGGGACGAAGGTAGGCGGTCGCTCGAAACCATTCGCTCAACACGAGGCGTCGAACATCTCCTTGGCCTGCTCGTATTCCGTCGCCACGTCAAAACCAATGTCAGTGCCAGGAGCCAGACGCTGCATCGCAACGTGGAGGAAACACACCATCGCCAGACCGGAGAAGTCGCCTTCCAGCCCCTTGAGCCGGTAACGACGGTCGGGATCGTGGACTGCAAATCCATCGCGGCCCGCTAGGGCGAGTTCGAGGCACAACTTCTTGAGTTCGTCCGGCGACAATTTTGCCACCCGTTGCAGCGCATCGAGGCAGTAGTGCACTGCGTCCTGTCTCGGAACCACTTTCCGAATCCGGTCGAAGCCGGATTGTGCCAGCAGATTGCTGCCCGTCCGCGCCTTGTCCGCCAGTTCACCGTGCGGGTTTAGCTTGATGGCGGCCCCATAGGCATCCTGAGCTTCCTTCGTGCGCCCAGCGAGCCGACACGCATCCGCCAGCCCCAGCCAGGCGATCTGATCGTCCGGCAGCAGTTGCGTGGCCGTCTGGTAATGTGCCACGGCCTCGTCGCTTTGCTCGGTCTGAACCAGCATGGCTCCCAGGTTCCGGTGTGCCCATGGATTCTTTGGCTCCTGCCTGACTGCCGCCCGCAGCACCGCCACCGCCTCGTCACAGCGGCCCATGCGCCCAAGTGCCATACCCAGTGCAACCGGGATGTTGGTGTCGTTGGGATTAAGCTCTGCCGCCTGCCGCAAGCAGTGTTCCGCCCGCTCCAAGCGCCCGGCATCACTCAGGGCCAGCCCAAGATTGTAGAGCACGACGGGATCATCCGGGTGGTTGCTCAAGAACAACTCCAGCAGTTGGATGCCCTCGGCCTGTTTGCCCTGTTGAAGTTTCTGGACAATCGCTGCCATCGGATTGGGCCGCTGGCTGTCCGGATCCCAGGCCACGGAAATGGTCTGGTCGTCCACGCGGATCGTGGCGTGTCCGCCGAAGCCCTTGAACTCCCCTGCGAGGAAGCCGTTGATCGCCTCACGAAACGCGGGCGTGCCTGCCTGCCGGGCTGCTGCTGGCAGCAGGCTGGTGTCGAACGCGGAAGCGGCGATGGAAAAGGAGAGCGTGGCCATGTCTCGTTACTTCGGAGCCGAGTATGGCACCCACTGATACCAGCCCGCGACACCCAGTTTATCCGCCCAGGCGTCGATGACTGCCCGGTCGTTCTCGGCCACGTCCGGCGTGGCTTCCCAGATCGCCAGCAACTCCTGCCCGGCCTGAAGGTAGCCAGCCGCCTTGAACGGGAGCACCAGCTGCGGCTGGTTCAGCCGGGCCGCCCAAAAGGCTGCGAATGCCGCGCTGATCGCCTGCGAAGCATCGTAAATCTTCGGCGGGGAAACCTGACGGTGCTTTGGCGCAAGCGTGGTTATCGAGTCCTGCAACTGCCGCAGCACTGACGCCTGCTGCAACTCTGCCAAGGCTGGAAACTCGGTCGCCAGCCACCGGTCCACCCGCATCCCCAGCGGGATGGAGCGCAAGTGATTCAGCAGCCCGTCACGGAGAATCTGGCAGAGCTGCGGCAGTGCTTGTGGAGGCAGCGCCTTTCCGACCGGATGGGCTTTCACCAGGTGCTCGACGGCGGCGTCACCGACCGGGGAGGCGGCGAAGTCGAAACGCTTGTCCGGCGGCGTGTCGAAGAGCCGCAGGATGAAACCGGCCTGCGCGCAGATCAGATAGTCGGGCGGGGCCGAGCTGTCAGGCCGGTAGCTCACGCGGTGCAGGGCCAGCGCGCCGCGTGCCATCACGACCCTGGCCAGAATGGTGCCCGGCAGACTGGGATCGGGTTCAACATGGACGGGGATTCCCGACCGCGTTTCCACCAGCCTGAGCACCGTCTGGGTTATCTCGCTGAGACTCATGTGCGCGCCACTGTCTGCCCTTGGTAGTGAATTCCCCACAGAAAGGCGAGCGACGAATCCCGTCGCAGGCCGGGTTTTCGTCACACCAACCGCCGCGCAGCCGTCCGCCAGCGCGCTCCCGGCAACCCGTAGTTTGGCTCCGTAGTTTGGCTCCGTTGCCATCAGTTCTCCCGTGTGCTATCCTAGCTCCATGCTTCAGAAGAAACTTGGCCGACGGATTGCCGACCTGCGCAGGACGCAGAAGATGCCACAGACAGAACTGGCGAAAAGGATCGGCTGCTCGGTGTAGTTCATCAGCCTGGTTGAGCGGGGAGTGAACGCGCCTTCCGTGGCCGGGTTGGAGAAGTTTGCCAGGGTGCTCAAGGTGGAGGTCGTGGACTTGTTCAAATTCACGGGTCGAAAGCCAACGCGCATCAGCAAGGGGGGAGCATGGCCGAAAATCTAATTCTCTATCAGTTCAGTCGGCTGAAGGTGCAGGACGGGAACTTCACCCATTTCCTGAGCCTGTATGGACCGGACAAGCTGCCCACGGGCCGTCGGCAGCGGATGCTGATGAACACGTTCGTCTTCTGCATCGAGGGCTGGGACGATGATGAGCGGGAGCTTCACTGCATCCCGGAGGTGCGGCGTTTCTACTCGGCCTTCCACGAGGCGTGGCCCTATTGGTTCTACTTCTGCAACCTCGACACCGACACGCTCAGAACGATGACGATGTGCTGCTTGCCTACGGTCACCGCCATCAAGGTTGACGGCAGCCCGAACGTGCAGGTGGAATACGAACCGACCGAGCTGCTACGGTTTCTGGCCAACGACTTCGTTCACATGAATGGAATGTGCGACCGGGGCGGGATGCGGGAGCAGGAGATCGAGGCGCGCACGCGGAGCTTGTTCGAGTATTTCAACCTGCCCTACCGGACTGAGTAGCGACGGCACTTTCGCTTCCGGGCCGGTAGACGGCCGCTGAAGGTGCCGCCGCTCCCGTGACAGCCGCTCAGAACCATGCGACACTCCCCGCCATGAAACGCCTGCTGCTGCCTGCCCTCGTAGCGTTTTCCTCCCTGCTCACCGTCAGCGCCGCCGCGAAGCTCAACGTGCTGATGATTGCCATTGATGACCTGCGTCCCTCCATCGGCTCCTACGGTGAACCGCGACGGCGGCAGGGGAAATTCACATTCCTGATTGAACACTGATGCCACGAGCCAGGCCAATAACTCCCAAGGAACTCGCCGAGATCAAGCAGTCGGTCGCCAAGGCGTGGGGCGAGAAGTGGCTGCAACTGACAGCGGTCAAAGACTTCAGGAAAATGCAACACTTGGAAGCCGATCTCAGCCCCGCGAAGCGTCTGCAACTGCGGATGCTTTTCAGCCTGCGTTTCATGCAGCAACGTGATTTGCGTGCCACCCCGATTCCAGATGTCATCGCCGAAGCGGTGAAGGCCAACGATCTGGAGTTCTTCATCGAATTGGGTAAGACCCTCAAAAAGCGCCCAGCCCGTGAGGGTGATTATCCGTTGAGTCGCGGCGAAGCACCAATGCTCAACAAACTGGAGCAATTCCTCTTGTCCCGTTGGACAACCGCAAAGGATGGGCTGCCTGAGTTGTTTTACCTCACGCCGGAGGGACTGGCGGCGGCGTGCAACCATTGGTTGAGGGCACAGCACATCACTCCCGATGCGGTTGTGAAGCTGCGCCAGCGGCTCGGCCTGAAGCCATTCAAGCGCCAGAAGATTCATGTGACGCTTGTGGATGGCAAACTACGCATCCCACAACTGGACAAACTTTCGTCCACGAATCCTGTCCACGACCGGAAACGGCGTTTGTGATTTGCTACACACGTCGCCTGCGGAACGGGACAACGTCCGAAACGGCAGAGTCCAACGACAGAGTCCAGTGGCAAAGCCAAACATGGCATAACCCCGCGACAGAGTCCCGCGACACAGCCAGAGTGACAGTCCGTTCCGCAGTGCGACACCAATGGAAATTTGTTCAGCCGCAGGATGAAACCGGCCTGTGCACAGATCAAATAGTCGGGCGGTGCCGAGCTGTCAGGCCGGAAGCTCACGCGGTGCAGGGCAAGCGCGCCACGCACCATTGCGACCCTGGCCAGAATGGTGGCTGCTCATCTCCTTCGGAAACGATGATGCCGCCGCTCCCCGTGACAGCCGCCTGAAACCGTGCGACACTCCGCGCCATGAAACGCCTGCTGCTGCCTGCCCTCGTAGCGTTTTCCTCCCTGCTCACCGTCAGCGCCGCCGCGAAGCTCAACGTGCTGATGATTGCCATTGATGACCTGCGCCCCTCCATCGGCTGCTACGGCGACCCCAACGCGAAGACGCCGCACATGGACGCGCTCGCCGCACGCGGGCTGCGCTTCGAGCGGGCGTATTGCCAGCAGGCCCTCTGCTCGCCGTCGCGGATCTCGCTCCTGAGCGGACGCCGCCCCTCAACCTCGAAGATTTACACCATCGGCCCGACGCTGCGCAGCGCGATGCCCGACATCTCCACCCTGCCGCAGCATTTCAAGAACGAGGGCTATTTCACGCGCAGCCTGGGCAAGGTGTATCACGTCGGCATTGACGACCCGGCGTCGTGGAGCGTGCCGTCCTGGCAGTCGCCCAAGCCGCGTAACGGCGCGGAAGGTCAGCGCCTCATGGCCGAGCGGCGCAAGGCCTACGCCGCGAAGCAGGCCGAGCCGCCGCAGAAGGGCGAAGGCTCCATCGGCTATGCGGTGCCCGCCTTCGAGGCCCCGGACGTGGGCGACGAGGACTTGA
Source organism: Limisphaerales bacterium (assembly GCA_040081795.1). GTDB lineage: Bacteria > Verrucomicrobiota > Verrucomicrobiia > Limisphaerales > SXTU01 > SXTU01. The sequence goes on from JBEBFV010000001.1 coordinate 46,186, forward strand.
AGGACGGTGATTGTGCGCGTGAGGGCATCGCCGCGCTGCGCGGGTTTGCGCAGAAACCGGGGCAGCCCTTCTTCCTCGCCGTCGGGTTCGCCAACCCGCACGTCCCGTGGGTCGCGCCCAAGATATACTGGAGCCTCTACGACCCGGCGAAGCTGGTCATGGCGGACAACCAGTTTCTCCCGCGCCAAGCGCCCGCGTTCGCAGCGAAGTCAGGCGATGACTTCTACTGGTATTCCTACGTGCCCAAAGACCGGAAAATCACCGAGGCGTTCGGACGGCAATGTCTCCACGGCTACCTCGCCGCGACCAGTTACATTGACGCCCAAGTGGGTCGCCTGCTCGCCGCGCTCGACGAGACGGGACTGGCGAAGAACACGGTCGTCATCCTCTGGGGCGACCACGGCTACTACATGGGCGAGCACTCCTGGTGGGGTGGCAAGCACAACACCTACGAGGGCGCGACGCGGACGCTGCTCCTCTGCGCACTGCCGGGTCAGAAGACCGCTGGCCAGTCCACCCGTGGCCTCGTCGAGTTCGTGGACATCTATCCGACGCTGGTGCAACTGTGCGGCCTGCCGCCGCCCAAGGACGCCGCGCAGCTTGAGGGCGTGAGCTTCGCGCCGCTGTTCGAGCAGCCGAACCGCCCGTGGAAGCAGGCCGCGTTCAGCGAGTATCCCAAGGGCGGTCCCGACGCGGACGGCAACCAAGTGAACTATCAGGGCCTCACGATGCGAACCGACCGCTGGCGCTACGTCGAGTGGACGGAGAAGCGCACCGGCAAAATCGCCGCCCGCGAACTCTACGACCACCAGACCGACCCGCAGGAGAATGAGAACATCTTCGCCAAGGCTGACCCGGCGCTGCTCGGCAAGTTGGCGGAGCAGATGCGCGGCTACTGGAGAGCAGCTCGCCCGCAGTGAACTGGGCGGATGGTGAACTCAGTGGGGATTTTTTGACTGCGGCCAAACGTCCGGCCACCATCAGCCATGCCCTTCGACCGGGACGCACTAAAGCAGCGCCTTACCGCGCTGGCGGCCAGGAACATGTTCATTGGCACGTCGTCCTGGAAATACCCTGGCTGGAAGGGGCTGCTCTACGACGAGGCGCGCTACGTGTATCGGGGCAAGTTCGCCGAGACCCGGTTCGAGCGGCTGTGCTTGGCCGAATATGCGGAGGTGTTCAAGACCGTGTGTGTGGATGCCGCCTACTACAGCTTCCCGTCAGAGACGTATCTGGCCGGACTGGCGGCTCAGGTGCCCGCCGATTTCCGCTTCACCTTCAAGGTCACGGACGACATCACACTGAAGCACTTCCCGAATCTCGCACGCTTCGGCAAGCGGGCGGGCCAGCCCAACCCGCACTTCCTCGATGCCGACCTGTTTGAGCGGGCCTTCCTGCGGCCCTGCGGGACACTGCTGCCCAAGGTGGGCATGCTCATCTTCGAGTTTTCCAAGTTCTACGCGGCGGACTACGAGCATGGCCGGGACTTCATCACGGCGCTCGACAAGTTCCTTGGCCGGATTCCCCCGGAGTGGTGCTATGGCGTTGAGCTGCGAAACCGGCATTGGTTGGTGCCCGAATACTTTGCCATGCTGGCCAGCCACGGCGTCGCGCACGTCTTCAACTCCTGGGCCGACATGCCGGTGGTGTCAGCGCAGATGGCCCTGCCCGGCTGCGTGACCAATCCGCAGCTCGTCGGTGCGCGCTTCCTGCTGAAGCCGGGCCGGAAATATCAGGAAGCGGTGGACATGTTTAGCCCCTACAACCGCGTGCAGGAGCCAAACCCGGAGGCCCGCGCCGCAGGTGCCAGGCTCATCGCGGACGGTGCGGCGGCTGGCGAGGCGCGCAAGACGCTGATCTACGTCAATAATCGGCTGGAGGGGAATGCGCTGGAGACCATCAGCGCAATGGTGGATGAATCAGGAGTCTAGCTGGCCTTGAGCCGCAGCGTCTCACCCGTCTTCAGGATAACTTTTCCTCTGCCCACTCACACGGTGCTGTTGGGCTGTCAGCGGGCAACAGAAACCGAAAGGTGACGGAATACCGACCCGCCACGAGCTGCTGGATCTCGTGAGCCAAGGCCCGGCCAGTTTCGTTGTAGCTCCGCCGGTCGAAGTCAGGTGGTGCGTCGTCGTGTTCACGATAGCGCACCAGCCAGGCATCGAAGCGGGCGCACAGATCCTCCGAAGCGCCCAGTTCCTTCGGGCCGAGTCCGCCCTCCGGCAGGAACAGCCCACAGATGTAATCAGCCATGACGATGAGTTTCTTCACGGGGGAGATGTGGCAACGTCCAGAGTCCCAAATTCTACCGCTTGGTTGGCTTTGCGGAGTCTGCGGCGGAGTCGTTCGTTAGTGTTGGGTGTTGCCGCTGTCTGGCGGCCTTCCGGCCCGCAGTATTCGCCGCTCGCCTCTGGTGGATACAACGCCGGCAGGGCCAGACAGCGACGACGGATCGCTTCAAGTTCGGGGTGGCCGATAGGAGACGCCGTGAAGTTGTCCCAAGCGCTCGCACTGCACTTGGCATACGCCATCGCCTGGACGATGCCGCCAACATCAAGCTGGCTCAGTCGTGGTTTCGGGTGACGCTTCTTCATCATTGCTCAGAGTGCGCGTAACGGCACGCAACGCTTGGCAAGTTGAAACACGACACCATCTCCGTCAACCATCGGCTAGGGTAGTGCCTCCGTTTTGAATCCTGAGCGGAGAAACCCGTCTGGCGTGTCTCGTTGGAGGTAACAAACGGCAGAACCAAGCGCGGACTCGCCGCACGCCGCCAGACGGGAGAGTGGACGCGGAAGGTTTAGCAACCGGAAACCGGAGAGGCCAAGTTCAAATTGGGACACTGCCTTGGAGGGGAATGCACTCGAAATCATCACCGCGATGGTGGAGGAAGCGGAAGTCTAACGGACCTTGAGCCGCACTCGCAGAAGCAAGTCATTCAGCGCGGCCCGCGTGTCCTCGCCGGGCAGCTCTGGCAACTGGCTCTGGTCATGCGCCGCCTGAAGTTCGCCGCGCAGCCGCTGGTATTCCGACTCGTGGAACGCGATGTCCGCATCCTCCAGCTTCGACTTCTCCGGCCCAGCCAGCTTGCGCGCCACCAACTCGGCGAGGTAGGGCAGCCGGAACGCCTCGTTCAGCGTGACCAGATTCGCCTCCACCACGCCGGTCCGCATCAGGTGAATGCCCGTGAGCAGGACGCGATACACGTAGAGCAGCGGCTTCACCCTGCGCGGCGATTCCTTGAGGAACAGTTTCCACTGCGTCTCCGCGAAGCCGAAGTAGTGATGCGAGTGATGCTCCGTGATGCAGCCAGGCGCGATGGCCTTCAACTCCGCGTGCTCCGGCGTCGTGTGGACGATGAGGGGCGAGAACAACTGCTCCAGGACGTAGCCGTTCTTCTTGAGCAGCAGGCCAAAGAACTTCCGCACGTCATGGCTCACAATGTCCATCTCCAGCCCTTCAATGACGCGGGCCTCCTGCACCGTCTCGTCGCGCACGTCCAAGCCGATGATCTTGTCGAGCGGCAGCACATGCGCGCCGCGCAGGTCAAAGTCCGAGTCCGGCGACGGAAACCCGTAGAGGTGCGCGCCGCTGATGGTAGCGAACAGCAGCGGATACGGCTGGTCCGCTACGATGCGGTGCAGGCGCGGGTCAATGGTCATGGGCATCACGGTGCTCACAGTCGCGGGTCCACCGGCTCACTCTCCATGGCCAGCACGCCGAAGACGCACTCGTGGACACGCCGCAGCGGCTCGCCACGCGTGAACCGCTCCAACGCCTCGACCCCCAGCGCGAACTCCCGCAGGGCGAGCGAGCGCTTCGCGTTCAGTCCGCGTGAGCGCAGCCGCTCCAGGTTTTCGGGGGCGGTGTATTCCGGGCCGTAGATGATGCGCAGGTATTCCCGACCCCGGCATTTGACCGCCGGTTGGATCAGCCCCCGCTTGCCGCGCACCACAAAGTCAAGCGGCTTCACCACCATGCCTTCACCACCGAGCGCCGTGAGTTCCTCCCACCAACGGACGGCGGCGGCCTCGCTGTCGGGGTTGGTCACCTCGACGACTTGAAAGGGCGTGGCGATGAGGATGCCACCGGCCAGCCGCGCCAGAGTCTGCATGTGCCAGTCGTTGGGTTTGTCCACGTGGACCTTGCCCTCCGTTGCCAGCAGGTGGAAGGGAGCGAGCTTGAGGTCGTCCACCGAGTTCACCGGCCAGCAGTAGCGACGGTAGGAGGCGACATAGTCGGCAGCCATTTCACGCCGGGCACCGGTGCGGAGAAGCAGGTCGCCCACGTCCAGGCCACGGCCATCGGCTTGCTTCAGCAGCCCGACTGCGTCGCCTAGCATCGCCCCGGCGGATGCGCCCACCGGGGCGTATTGCTCTTTCAGCAACCCCTGAGCCTTCGCCGACCACGGCATCAGCTCGCAGTCGAGGCAGGCCCAGTCGGTTTGGAACTCGTCCCAGAACCCGGCCCGCGTCACCGCGTCGCGCACATGTTCGAGGAAGCCGGTTTCCATGACCGTGTCGTCAAAGAACCGCCGACCCGTGCGCGTGTAGCAGACGCCGAAGCCCTCACCCGTAACGCCGAAGCGTTTTCTCGCCACATCCTCATCACGGCAGACAATCACGACGGCGCGTGAACCCATGTGCTTCTCCTCGCAGACCACGCGGGGCACGCCTTCATGGCGGTAGTAGGCGAACGCCTCCGCAGGATGCTCCAGCAAACCGGGCTGCTGGCTCGTGCCACTGGGCGACATCGTGGGCGGCAGGTAAATCAGCCACTTCGGATTTGTGGCGAAGCGGCTCATCACCTCCAGCGCGGCGGTGGCGTTCTCCTCCCGGATGGTCACGTTCCCGTGCAGGCGCGTGCTGACGATGCGCTTGCCCATCACGTCGGCGAGGTCGAGCAAGTCGTCGTGCTGCTGCTGCGCGGACAAGGTCGGTGCCTGAGCTTCTGGCAGGAGAAACGGTTTGCGCGGCTCGGCGTAAGTCTGTTTGGCGGCAACCGAGACCAGTTCCCGCTCCGGATACCGCAGCGCCGTGAGCTTCCCGCCGAAGACGCAGCCGGTGTCGATGTTGAGGGTGCGGTTCAGCCACTCCGGCTCTGGCACCGGCGTGTGCCCATAGACTACCGCCGCCGAGCCGCGATACTCGGCGGCCCAGTTGTAGCGCACCGGCAGACCAAACTCGTCCGTCTCGCCCGTGGTCTCGCCGAACAGGGCGAACTCTCGCACCGCCCCGGAGCCGCGCCCCTGCATGGATTCCTTCATGCCCGCGTGGGCGACCACCAGCTTGCCGTCGTCGAGCACGTAATGGCTCACGAGCGAGTCAATGAACTCCGCCGCGACGCGACTGAACCCCCGGTAGTGCTGCTCGTAGGCTTCAAACTGGGCCAGCGTCTCCGCCAGCCCGTGCGTGATTTGCACGTCCTTGCCCCAGACCTTGCGCATGAACTTCATGTCGTGGTTGCCCGGCACGCACAGCGCGCTGCCGAACTTCACGCTGTCCATCACGAGCCGCACGACTTCGGGCACCTTCGGTCCGCGGTCCACCAGGTCGCCCACGAAGACGAGCTTGCGGCCTGCCGGGTGATGCCACGCGCCCGCGCTCTGCCCCGTTTCATAGCCCAGCTTCGCCAGCAGCTCGACCAGCTCATCGAGGCACCCATGCACATCGCCGATGAGGTCAAACGGGCCGTGCTCGTGCTTCAGGTTGTTCCAAAGCGGCTCACGCACGATCTCGACCGTCTCGATTTCCTCCAGCGACTTGAGCACATGCACATGGCGAAAACCTTCGCGCTCCAGCCCGCGCAGCGACTGGTGCAGTTGCGTGGCCTGCTGCCGAATGACGTGCGGCCCGAAGTTGCGGTCGGGCCGGGTCTGGTTGCGCTCGTGCGCGACGCGCTCCGGCACGTCGAGCACGATGGCCACGGGCAGGCAGTGGAACTCCCGTGCGAGCTGCACCAGCGGCTTGCGCGCCTCCGGCTGGACGTTGGTGGCGTCCACCACCGTGAGCTTGCCCGCTGCGAGCCGCTTGCGTGCAATGAAGTGGAGCACGTCAAACGCGTCCTTCGTCGCCGCCTGGCTGTTCTCTTCATCGGACACCAGCCCGCGACAGTAGTCCGAGGAAAGCACCTCCGTCGGCTTGAAGTGCCGCCGCGCAAACGTGCTCTTGCCAGAGCCGGACACGCCGACCAGCACGACGAGGGAGAGTTCGGGGACGGTGAGTTTCATTGTCGGCTGCCGCCGTGCGCTACAGGTCTTGCACCTGCCCGACCCCCATCATCCTGCCTTTGGCCCGTTCGGGCGGGGGGGCATGCTGCTTTTGCGTCAGGCTCGCTTACATCAAGCGCACGGCTAGCTTGAGACTACGGGTTTAGAGCCTTCGTGTGCAATCCACTACGGCTGGGGCTTCAGAAGTTTCTCCGCACTGGCAGTCATTTCAACAGCGTGCTGTCTGCGATTCTCCATGGCCTCATTGCTCTGCGGCACTGGCAACTGTTGCAGGCCTGCCAGCCACTCTTTGATGAACCGAATGAACACCTCGGTGTGCGTGCAAGCTTGTTTGATGAAGTGCTCCCAGTTCTTCAAAACGCGTGCGCTCACCGCGTTGTGAATCGCTTCAAGCGAGTTGTGAACACCACTTTGAAGGTGCCCGCGCATCCGTGCTGCGCATCCAGTGCCCCCCTCGCCTCCGATAAGACTGAACGCTGGCGATAGAATTTCCCGAATCTCAGGCGTAAGCCTCGCACGTAAAGATTCGTAGTCGTCCGTGCTCTTGCGAAAATCCTCTCGTAAGGCCTTTAGTTGAAGCGTCGCTTTCGTTCCGAAGTCTGCCATGCGCTCGTCCACGAACCGCACGGTGGCCGGGTCTTGGGCCAAAGCGAAGCCCCTCGCCTCCTGGATAATCTTCTCAATGGAGTGTATCAACTCGTCCAGTTTAGTGCCGCAGATGATTTCGATAAGCCGGTCACGGTCTTGCACCCAAGTCGCTCTGAGCTGCTCGCAATAAATTTCAGCCAAGTCCCCTTGAATGTGATACTCACGTCCATCATACGTCGTGTGCCATCCGCGCTTTGAGCCAAGCGCCCTCATCGTCCTCCAGTGCAATCCGGTCCACACTTCCATCCTCCATCGCAGCGGATTCTGGAATCCGCGTTGCGCGTGCATCAGGATTTCCGCTGCCTTCTGGTGAAAGCTTGACTCGATTTGTCCGAGTAACCGCTCACTGTCGTCGGTTTCAACGAGGAACTGCGTGACACCGGCCTCAACGTGTTTTGCAATTTCACGGTAAGCTTCGGCTTGGCCGGCCAAGCCGAGTTCAGCTCCCATCCTCTGGCGGCGAAAAAAGTCGATGACCGAACCCACCTCGCTTTCCAGGTGGCTTTGCATTCGCCTGAGAAAATGAGTGCTCAAATACTGCTCCGTGGATTCTTGAAGCACACGTCGCATCTTCGGGATGCCAGTCTTCTCCGTGTCCTCGTCGAAGCGAAGGAAACGAGACATCATTTCCAGATTTGCAGGTTTGTAGGGATTATCCCGCACCCTAGTTCGCAGCCCTCGGTCGCTGAGTTGCCGAAAAGTTTTGGCAGATACAAAATGCACCGGCATCGAGTTCACGAACTCATCGAGGCGAGCGACGAGTTTGGCGTCAGCGAACTTGTCGCGCACTAACTGACGTAACTGTCGTCGAAAATGGGCTTCCTGCTCTCGACAGTGGGCCTCAAGAAACGGCCATGTTGATGGTGCGTCTTCCGGGACGTTTTCTAAAGGCTGCTCGTCAATGACCGTGCGAACCACCATCACTCGCTGCTGGTTTCGCTCGGTGCTCTCAGCGATTTCCGACAGGATGGAAGTCTGCTTGAACCACTCCATGACATCGCTGCCCAACTGAGTGCCTTTCGTAATCAGCATCAATCCAGCAACTTTACTTTGGGCCTGCTCGGTGACTTCCGTCCTAAACGGGTCGATGTCGTTGGTTCCGGGCATGTCGATGAGTTCCATCTGTGGTGCCCACTCAGGAAACCGCCCTTCCAGAACGCACTCCTCGACAACGAATGCCTTCTTGCCCTGCGCTGCCAGGTGCTCTGCAACCGCCGCGTCGTCCTCGACAGCGATTTCACGGCTCGCTCCAAATTCGTCAAAAGTGATGCCTTCGGGACGAACGAGGCATTGCTTGCAGAACTCCACTATCTGAGCTGGGGAGCGGTCACGGATTCCAAAGAAGCCGATAAATCTACCGAGCGCCTTTCGGATTTCCTCGCCCGCAGTCGCGGCAGACTCCTCGCCAGAGAGCGCCGTTTCAGCATCCTTGAGTCCGTCTTTGAGCTTCGACAGGAAATCCTCTTGAGAAACGTAGCGCACCGTCATCCTGTAACCGTCAATTTCCAGGTAGCGACACCGCACCACGGCGGCGGAACACGCTCCAACATGGCCTTCCGTGAGAATCTTCCGACCCAAGAGCACGTTGACGAGAGTGCTCTTGCCATTCTGCGAGCTACCCAGCAGGTGAATCGCAAAGCGAGGCTCGTCTTTGAGTTCTGCCCGGAGAGCGTTCAACCGCTCGACTCGCTCTTTGAAGAATTTCGTCGTCTCTGGCGATGCGAAGTAGGCTTCCGCCTTCGGTCGAAGTTCAGCCGAGATGGCGTGAATTGCGTTCTCGGCTATTGCCAGCAACTCGATGGTTGAAGTTTTCGGCATGGTTGAAACCCTATTTTACTTCTCGATTCGCGTCGAGAATTACGAACCCCCACGCGTCCGCTCGAACACCCCCATCTGCGTCGGTGAGCCGACGGTCGCATCCTCCGGCCCGACTGGCAGAAACCGCACCGCGTAGCCGAAGCGGGCGGCGATGCCGTTGGCCCACCCCTGAAACTCCGCACGCGTCCACTCGAAGCGGTGGTCGCGGTGGCGGAACTTGCCCGCCGGAAGGGTCTCCCATTTCACGTTGTATTCGCGGTTGGGCGTGGTGAGCACCACGGTGCCGGGCCGGGCGAACTCGAAGAGCACGCGCTCGAACGCCGCCAGGCGCGGCGGGTCGAGGTGTTCAACGACCTCGACGACAGCAGCGGCATCGAAGCCGGCCAGCCGCTCGTCCCGATACATGAGCGAGCCGTGCAGGAGCTTGAGTCGCTCCTTTTGCAGCGCGGGCAGGCGGTCGTAGTGCAGGTTCTCCACCGCCATCTCCAGCACGCGATGCGACACGTCCAGCCCGACGATGCGCGTGAACTGGCGTTCCTTGAGCAGCATGCGCAGCAGCTTTCCTTCGCCGCAGCCGAGGTCGAGCACGGAGGTTGCGCCAGCGGCCTTGAGCACGGCGAGCACGGTCCCGAGGCGCTGCTCGTTCAGACTCAGGGCACGCTCGACGGTCGCCTCCTCCTGAGCTTGGGCCTCCGCAGTGTCGTCGGGATGCGGGTCGCTCTCGTCCACGAGCTGGGCGAGCGCGTCCGTGACGAGGCTGCGCTGGTGCTTCAGGTAGCGGCGCGTGATGGCGTCACGTTCGGGATGCGCGGCGAGCCAGCCTTCGCCGTGGCGCAGGAGCTTGCTCACTTCGTCGTCGCCGACCCAATAGTGCTTGTCGTTGTCGAGCACCGGCACGAGCACGTAGAGGTGGCTGAGGAACTGGTGCAGCGGGAGCGTGGCCTCCAGCTCGACGCGGTGATAAGCGCTCTCGCCCCAGGCCGGGAAGGTTTCGTCGAGTGGCAGTCGCGTGGCACTGACACGATAGCCGAGCGGCTCAAAGAGCTTGCGCAGGAATTCCTCGCCCCCTCGACAGGGCAACGCGGGAAGTTGGACGCGCAGTGGCAGCGGCGTCTGGGACAGTCCCGGATGGTCTTTGCACTCCGTGCCCGACAGCGCGCTGCCGAAGACCTCCGCGATGGCCACGCTGAGGAACGACGAGGCGGCGTAGGGCCGGTCGTTGACGTATTGCTCCAGCAAGCCGCCCTCACCGGACGGGCCGCGCCGCTTGCGCACGAGTCCCACCGGGTCCACCTCCACGAGCAGCGCCACCGAGCAGCGTTCCTCGCCCGCTTCGGGATAGAAGACATGGGCGTTGCCGAACGTGAGTTCAAACGACTGCGAGCGCGCCGGGTTCTTGCGGAGCAAGTAGCCCAAGTCCGTCGCGGGACGGTGCGTGGTCGTCAAGGTGAGTAGCATGGGAGGAAGCTATTGAGTTCCTGGTGCCTAGCCAGCCATCTCACGCCGAGCCTTGAGGAGGAAAAGGTTAGCCGACTCGTAGTCGGGGCGTTCGGGCAGTTTGGTCTCCGCTAGGGCGCGCTCAAAGTCCCGGTGGAGTTCCTGTCGCCATGCGTCCACGTCGGCCCAAGGCATCTCGCCGCGCTTGACCACAAGCAGTCGGTCGCGGTGGGCCTCGACGCGCACAGGGACGCGGGCCTCACGCAACGTGGCCGCGCCGGTGAGCAGCAGGCGCAGCAGGTGCATGGCGTGCTTCCATCGCACCGCGCCCTGGTTGCGGATGTCCTGCTCGATCTTCTTGAACTGCGACATGGCGTAGCCGTTGAAGGTCTGGAAAATCATCTGGCTGAGGAAGCCTTGGCGCAGGGCCACCAGCTCCGCGCCCAACGGCGTGGCCTTTTCGACCAGCGGCGAATAGAGGCACTCCAGGATGTTGGGGTTGGCCTTGAGCGCCATGGTCAGGAACTTCTGCAATTCCCAGTAGCAGCTCTGCGAGGCGTTGTCCTCGAACTGCTCCGGCGCACCGAACAGCGACCATTGCAGGTCGGCGGGCGCAAGGTAGATGCCGCGCTGGTCGGTGTCGGAGTCGTCCTGGTCCAGCCCGTAGGCACGCGACCCGACGACGCAGCGGTAGATGATGAACTGTTCGAGGTCGAAGTCCGCCGTCGCCCCGCCGTCACCGAGGCGATCCTTGAAGTGCTTCAGGACTTCGAGCTGCGAGCGCTCCAGTGATTTCTCGAAGCCGTCGGGGAAGCGGACAAGGAACTGCACCTGATCGCCCGTAGGTGTGCGGGTGACGACCCCGACCGCGCCACGCGGATGGACAAGCGAGTTGTTCGTCCCCCGCACTTCCACCAGCGACACGACCTGCGTGCCCGCGAAGATGTTGTTGGGTTGATGTGACACAAGGCACCTCATCTCAGAAGGGCTTGGGCTTTCTCTCCGATTCCAACCCGCCTGTCAAACTTGACAGCCGCATCCTCTGGCACTACTCAAGCGAGTAGTAATGGCCAAACTCACCAAACGACAGCAGCAGGTCCTCAGCTTCATCCAGTCGGCGCAGCAGCGCGGCCACGCCGTGCCCACCCTGCGGGAGATTGCCGCCCACTTCGGCTTCGCCAGCACGCGGGCCGCCGCCGACCACCTGGCCGCACTCAAACGCAAGAGCATGCTCGCCTCCACTCCCGGCCAGGCGCGCTCGCTGCGCGTCATCACGCCCCTGCAAGCCCTGCGCAGGCTGGTGGTGGACATCCCGGTCTATGGCTCAATCCCCGCCGGGTTCGCCGACGACCGCAAGCAGGAGGCCAAGGGCTGCGTCTCCATTGACATCGAGACGCTGGGCATCAAGCCAACACCGCGCACCTTCGCGCTCGAAGTCCGGGGTGAGTCCATGGTCGGCAAACACATCATGGACGGCGACCTTGTGGTGCTGGAACACGGCATGACCCCGCGCCACGGCGACGTGGTGGCCGCGCTCATCGACAACGAGAGCACGCTCAAGACGTTTCAGTTGAACCGGGGCAAGCCCTTCCTCCACGCCGAGAACCCCAAGTTCCCCGACCTCATCCCGGCGCAGGAGCTGGTCATTCAGGGGGTGATGGTGGCGCTCATCCGAAAGCGGAAATGACTCCCAGTGCCCCGCGTCATCGTTCATCTCGATGCCGACGCCTTCTTTGCGTCGGTGGAACAGGCGTCCGACACGCGCCTGCGTGGCAAGCCGGTCGCCGTCGGTGGTGAGAAGCGCGGCATCATCGCCTCTGCCAGCTATGAGGCCCGCAAGTTCGGCGTCTTCACGCCCATGCCCACCGTGCGGGCGCGCAAGCTCTGTCCCCAGCTCATCGTCCTGCCCGGCGACTTCGACAAGTATGAGCACTTCTCCCGGTGGATGTTCAGCTACGCGCAGGACTTCACTCCCGATGTCGAGATTGCGAGCATCGACGAGGGCTACTTCGACCTGAGCGCCGTGCGGAAGCCGCCGCTGAACGTGGCCGAGACCATCCGCACGGCCATCCGGCAGTCACTCAAGATTTCGGTCAGCGAGGGCATCGCCAGCAACAAGCTCGTCAGTCAGATTGCCTCCAAGCTGTCCAAGCCTGCCGCGTTCAGGGAGGTGCCCGCCGGGTTGGAAGTCCGCTTCATCCATCCGCTGCCCAACAAGTGGCTGCCCGGTGTCGGCCCCGCGACCGCGCAGCGGCTCGACGCCGCCGGGTTGGCCTGCATCCGCCACGTCGCGGCCACGCCCACGGACATGCTGCACCTGCTGGTGGGCAACCTGGCCCCGACGCTCAAGGCGCACGCGGACGGCATTGACGAGCGCCCGGTGCTGCCGATGAGCGCCCCGGCCAAGTCCTACAGCCAGCAGCAGACCTTCGAGGTGGACCTCACGGACGAGGAGTTTGCCGAGGCGGTCCTCCGGCGCATGGCTGACGACCTGATGGCCAAGGTGCGGTCGGATGGCAAGAGCATCCGCACCCTCACCGTCAAGGTGCGCTACAACGACATGGGCGAGGACCAGTGTGGTGAGAGCCTGCTCGAACCGACCGACCTCGAAACGGATGTCTACGGCCGCTTGCACATCCTCTTCCGGCAGGCGTGGAAGCGGCGCGTCAGCCTGCGCCTCGTCTCCCTGAAGCTGTCGAATGTGTATGACGGCCTCTTCCGCGCTGAACTCGCCCTCGAACGGTCAGCGGAGCAGCACGAGGCCCGGCGACGCTTGGCTGGCATCGTGGATGAGCTGCGCCGCGCACGCGGTCGTGACGTGGTGCTGCGCGGCCATGACTTCCGGTTGCGTGAGGCTCCGATGGACACGGCGAAGTTTCTGGAGCAGCAGAGCGCGCCGCGTGTGGTCGTGCGCGTGCCGGTGCGCCGAGTCACGCCGACCAGCTACGTGCCGCTGTCTGTTCACAGCGCCTACTCGTTCCTGAACTCGACGCTCAAGGTGGACGCCCTCGTGGCGCTGGCGAAGCGGCGCGGCCTCTCCGCCATCGCCCTCACGGACACCGGCAACCTGCACGGCGCGGTGGAGTTCACGCAGGCGGCCAAGCAGGCGGGCATCAAACCCATCCTCGGTGCGACGGTAATGGTGGAGGGCCAGCTCGCCCGGCTCTACGTCCAGACTGCGACCGGCTACCAGAACCTCTGCCGCCTGCTCACGACGACCACGCCGCACGCGGAGTCCGAGGACGACCCCACCGAGCCGCGCCACGTTCACCTGCGTCTGTCACAGCTTGATGGCCTGAACGCCGGACTGCTCGCCGTCGGCGCGGACACGCGGCTGTCCTCCGTGTTCGATGACCGCTTCTGCCGGGCCGTCTCCAGCTTGGACGAGGCGAAGGCGGCCAGCAGTGCGCGGTGCGTGGCCGTGATGCCGGTTCACTACGCCGAGCGTGACGACCGTTGGCAGTGGAACATCGTGCAGAGCATCCGCACGCGCACGCTGCTGCGGCAGACGCATCCGGGGAAGCTACTCGATGGTGACTTCCACCTGCGGACCCCTGCGGAGATGACGGCCCTGTTCCGTGACTTCCCCGATGTCGTCGCCAACACGCTGGAGCTGGCCGAGCGTTGCCCGTTCGAGTTGCCGCTCGGTGCGCCGCAGTTCCCGGCATTCAAGCCGGAGGATGGCTCCACGCCCCGCGCTTACCTGCGGAAACTCGTGCTGGAAGGACTGCGCCGCCGTTACCGTGACCGGGCGGATGCCATGCACGCGCAGGTGGACGAGGAGCTGGGCATCATCGCGGAGGTCGGCTACGAGGCCTACTTCCTCGTCGTCTGGGACATCCTGCAAGCGTGTCGGCAGCACGGCATCGAGTGGATTACCCGTGGCAGCGCGGCGGACTCGCTCGTGTGCTACTGCCTGGGCATCTCGGACGTGTGCCCCATCCGGTTCGATCTCTACTTCAAGAGGTTCCTGAACAAGGAGCGCATGGCCATGAACAAGCTCCCGGACATCGACATTGATTTCGCGCACGACCGGAAGGACGACGTGGTGGACCTCATCTTCGCCAAGTATGGCGCGGCGCACGCGGCGGTCGTGGGCGGCTTCTCGACTTTTCAGGCCCGCAGTGCCTTTGCCGAAATCGCCAAGGTGCTCGGTGTCGGGGAACGGGAGGTGCGCAAGTTCACCGACCACTTCCCCTGGAGCTTCGGCGGCGGCTGGGTGCCCAATGAGCCGACGCCCAGTGGCGGCACGGGCCTGATTGAGATGCTCAAGGCCAGCCCGGAGAACCGTGACCTACCCTTCGAGGAGGAGCCTTACCGGACGGCGCTGCTCATGGCCGAGTTCCTCGACGGGATGCCGCGCTACCCGAAGATGCACCCGTGCGGCGTGGTGCTCTCGTGCCAGCCGATGACGGAGCTGACGCCCACGTTCACCTCGAACAAGGGACGCCCCACGACGCACTTCGACATGGACGCGGTCGAGGCCATCGGGCTGGTGAAGATTGACGTGCTGGCCCAGGGCGGGCTGGCCGCGATGCGGGACGCCAGAGAGTCGTTGGCCCGGCGTGGCATCGAGGTTGACCTCGCCGGACTGGAGCCGTGGCAGGACAAGAACGTCTGGGAGATGCTGGCCAGCGGTGGAGGCCGGGCGGTGCATCACATCGAGTCACCGGCGATGATTGGCCTGAGCCGCCAGTGCAACGTGCGCGACATCGACGGTCTCGTAGCCATCGTCAGCGTCATCCGGCCCGGCGCGGCCAACGAGGGCAAGAAGCAGTCGTTTGCCCGGCGGTATCAGGGCCTGGAGCCGGTCGTGTATCCGCACCCGTCACTGGAGGCGTGCCTCAAGAGCACGTTCGGGCTGGTCGTGTATGAGGAGCACATCCTGCAACTGTGCGAGGCCTTCGCCGGGCTGCCACCGGGCCGCGCCGACGTGTTGCGCCGGGCGCTGTCCAAATACAAGGCACCGCTCATAGAGACCATCCGCCAGGAGTTCTTCGCCTGCGCCAAGGCACGCGGCCACGAAGACGAGAAGATGGTTGAGGTCTGGCGGCTAGTGACCGGCTTCAGCGGCTACGCGTTCTGCAAGGCGCACAGCACGGCCTACGGGGTCGAGGCGTATCAGAGCGCGTGGCTGAAGCGCTACCACCCGGTTGAGTTCATGGCGGGCGTGCTGACCAACGGGAAGGGGTTCTATCACCCGCTGGTCTATGTCCTAGAGTGTCACCGGCTCGGCATCACGTTGCTGCCACCGTGCGTGACCAGTCCCGGCCCGCAGTTCTCCGTCGAGGGCCAGTCCATCCGCGTGCCGCTGACCCGCGTGAAGGGACTTACCGGGCGCACGACCGAACGCATCCTCGATGAGCATGGCCGGAGCGTGTTCACGTCCATGTCCGACTTCTACCGGCGCGTGCTGCCCACGCCCGACGAGCTGGAGGCGATGATTCGGGTGGGTGCGTTCGACATCTTCGGCAAGACGCGCACGGCGCAGTTCTGGGAGTCCCGTCATCTTCACCACGCCTTCGGGGACAGCGGCACGAGCGCGCCGGGCCAGGGCTGGCTCCTGCCCCCACCCGCGACCGACCGGCTGCCTGCGGTGCCGTTGCAGGAGCCGACACGTCGCCAGCGGCTTGAGTGGGAGGCAGAGCTGCTCGACTTCACGGCCAGCGGCCATCCCCTCGAACTCCACGACCACATCGCGTGGGGCACCTACTGCCCGGTGAACCGGCTCGGCGAGCACATCGGCCAGCAGGTCGTCGTGTGCGGCCTCATCATCGAGCAGCGCGTCCACCACCAAGTCACCGGCGAGCCGATGAAGTTCCTGACGCTCGCCGACTGGACGGGCATGGTGGAGACGGAACTCTTCGCGCCAACGTATCGGAGCTATGGGCTGGCGACCGTGCGCTACCCCGTGCTCGCAATCACCGCGACCGTGGAGCCGTTCGAGAATGGCCGAGGCTTCTCCCTGCGCGTGCTGCACGCGGGCAAGCCTCGTCAGGGACACCAGCACTGAGACTTGCAGGAAGGTGGGCAGCTTGCGCCCGAACGACCGGTAGTGTCCTAATTTGAAACTGCCCCGAATCCGAAGCCCTGTTTTCTCAGCATTTCAAACAGCTTCACACATGGAACGCCAAAGTGGTTGCACACCGATGGAATTTTTACACGATGCTTTGAGTTCTCGTGTTTCTCAAAAGTCACAACCGCGTGACGGTGGGCATGGGCGTGAGCAATCAGCCAGTAATCCGCATCATTTAGGAACTCTGCCTTCGCCGCAGAACTGTAGGTGTTGTGACTGTCCAGCCAAACGGCAATTGCTTTGAGCGATTCGGCGGTTTTCTCGTCTGGTGGCAAAAAGAAGCCCAAACCGAGACTTTTCGACCAAACAGAAAGTTGGTCGGCGTGGCCTTGCAATTCCTCCATCACTTTTTCAACGCTATAGACGTGCCCATCTTGGTTGGCCTTAATGAGCCAATCCCAATATGGCTTTGCCATGTCAAACGGGTAAAAGTCGTTCTTCGCCTGAATCAAAGTATTGCTGTCTAGCAGGTAAGCCATGTCAGCACCCCAATCTCTTTGCCAACTCGTGGAACGTGTTGATGCTGCTAACCCCGACGAGTTGCATCGCCTCACGGTAGCTCGTTCCGCCTTCAAGGGCGCTTACAACCAAACTTCTCGTAAGGCGTCTGCCTGCGCGAATCGGAGCGCTCCTGTAGAAACTTCCTCCCGCCCCCTTTCGGTGGTATCTGCGCACCTCGTTCGCGTAGATTTCTTTGAAACGCGGTTGGTCAATGAATCCAGCATCAAGCGCACGCCTAGCAGTAACCAATGTGCTGACCTTGAACTGCCTGCCAAGCCGGACAACTTCGGAATAACTGTCTGCTTGAGTGCGCCAATGCACTCTAAACATTGCCATTGGTATCAGCAGTTCAGCTCCAACGGAATTGCAATAGCGTTCAACGCTTTGATCGGGGGGCAGGCTGTCATCAAGATTGAAAACCACAGACTCTCCAATCCAAAGGTGAACAAGCTCGTGGGCCAATGTGAACAGTTGCGCTGCCTTGGAGTCGGCGGTGTTAATAAACAGAACCGGCGCATACTTGTCGCAAAGCGCGAATCCCCGAAAATCGCTCACAGAAATAGCCCTGCGCGTTGCGTTTCCAACGATGCTGCTTCGCATCACGACAATTCCAGCGTCCTCTGCCTCTTCGACATGGAGTTCAAGGCTTTCCTCCCAACTGCTCGCCCTGAATGAAATTTCTGGCCCAATGCTCAAGGTGGAGCGGATTACTTCTGCCGCCGTTTCAACCCGCGTATCTGGCCTCAAAGAGCCGATAAACGGCAGAGGTTCGTTGCCAGCCTTTTTCAGATGATCGCGATACCATTCCTGCCTGCGTTGGGCGTGGTAAATGACATCGAGCAGGTTGGGGCTTACTGTGGCTACGCCGGAAACGGTTCTAAAATCCTTCACCGGCAGCTTCTCTACAGGCGGCTTTGGTAGGAAAAGATAACCAACCGGCGTGTGCGTCTTTTCGGCCAACGCCTCCACTTGCTTTAGGGAAAGGATGCCATCCATCTCCCACTCCACAACACGGGACACTTTCTTCCCCAACCTTTTTGCGAGTTCTTCGGGGCTTAACCCGGCCCTGATTCTCGCCCAGCGCAACACATTTGGCTCCAGGTTCGTATTCATTGGCGAGCTTCTTCCCTCATGTAGCGGGCGAGCAGCATATCAACCAAGCGCGAGCCTTTGTCGTTCCATCGTTTGACGGCAGCTTCCCAGACCGTGCCGTCAACAGAAACACAAATTTTCACCTTGGAAGCCCCTTTTGGCCTTCCAACGCCGGGCCTACAACCGCCCGCTGCGGATGCACCGCCGCCGCCTCACCCCGTTGCTGTGCTGGAAATCCCGCCCGTGGAGTCGGCTCAAACCGCCGTGCGCGTCCAGATCGTCAAGGATGTGAAGTCTGGCTACTCCAAGTAACGAGAGCGGACGCGACCGGAGTCGAACCGGTATCAACCCCTTCTTCAAGCCACCACGCGGATGGCCTGAAGCAGGGGGCCGCTCTGTCCATTTGAGCTACACGTCCACAGCTACAGACGGCGCAACTGCTCAAAGCTTCAAATTCGGACACCACCGAATGAGCGGCTGTGTTGACAGCAGGGCGCTCGGCCACTAACAAGCAATCGGTGTGCGCGCTGGAAACCCCGTAGGAATATGGGCAGTGCCGGTTCCAGTGGCCAGTGGGACAGATGGGTGCAAGACCCATGGCGCAAACTCCGATTTCCTCTTTGGAGTGGGTGGTGGTGGCGTTGGTCAACGCGCTGGCCGTCAACGACAACTATTCCGTCCGCAACGGGAACTGCGCGCTACTGCTCGATTACCCGGTAGTAGCGAAACGGGCGACTGGCGGCGTTGGTGTCATCAAAACGCAGCATCCCGTTGGTCAGCGAGAGGCCGTTCGTGTAGGTGATGGAGAGCCAGTTGGTCGGCGTGAGGTTCGTGCTGGTCTGAAAAGTGAAGAACGCCAGATCGTTCGTGGTGAGCAGGCCGCCGTCCTGATCGGCGGAGAGCAGGCGGAACATCCCGTTGGTTGCGACCGGCGGCTGGAGGCGGTGTGGCACGCGCACGCGGATGGAACCGATGTTGCCGGTGATCGCGCCGTATAGGTTGGAGACCATCACCGAAAAGCTGCCGCCTCTGGCCCGGTTGGTCAGGCTGGAGAGGTTGAGCTGGGCATTCGTCTGGTCGGCAATCAAGACCCCGTCCTTGAACCACTGGTAACTCAAGGGGGCGATGCTCGTGGCCGCCACCGTGAAAGTGATGTTGGTGCCGGGAGCCACGGCCAGATTCTGGGACGCTTGGGGAATCGTTGGAGCGCCTACGTGCGGAATGTCGGCACCAGTGATCGCCACGATTTGCGCGCCGCCGACCAGAGACCCATTGTTTGCGTTGGTCGTCAGGTCGGTCACCGAGCCACCATCAAATTGCCAGTAGCCGACTAGGCCAGGCTCCGTTCCGGCGAGGCGGGCGTGAAAATCACGAGCAATCTCCGCGCCCGACCGGGCAAAGTCCCAGATTCGCACCTCATCAATCGAGCCGTTGAAGTAGGTGCTCCCGATGCCTGGAATGAGGCCGAACGTCAGAGGCAGCGTGGTTTGTCGCATTTTCGCCCCGTTGAGCGGTAGACCGCTTGCGTTGTTGGTTGTCGAAACGGCTAGGATGCCGTTCGTGAAAACGCTGACCAGGGAAGTGGCGCTGTCGTAGGTCGCGGCGAGATGCACCCAGGTGTTCACCGGCGCTGGAACATCGATTGCGGCGTAGGTGCTGGTTCCGACAAACAAATACAGAGAAGCGCCAGTGGATGGCTTCCACCTCACTTCGTAAGATCTGGCGCTGTTCCCGGTCAGGCCATCGCCTTTGTTGAGCACGACCGGGTTGCCAATGGCAGTGGCCAGCGGAAGAAACCAAAGTTCAATCGTAATGGCGTTGCTGGGCTGGATTGCGGGAGACGAGGGGACGGTCCCGTATTGACCGCTGCCGCCCACGGAGAGCACCAAGTTGGTGTATAAATTGGTGGTGACGACCAGCGTGGCTGCGCTGCTGGTGGCGGAGCCGAGCACGTTTGTAACCACCACGTCATAGGTGCTGGTGTCCGTGGGCTGAACATTGCTGAGAGCGAACGTCGCGCTGGTAGCGCCGGGGACGGGTGAACCCGATTTGCGCCACTGGTAATTCAACGGCGCGGTTCCGGTCGCCCCCACGGTGAACGATACGCTCGCCCCCACCGTCACCGTCTGGCTCTGCGGTTGTGTCGTGATGCTGGGCGGCCCGTTCACCACCAGCACCGCCGGAGGGGTGCTCGTCACGCTGCCTGCGACATTGCTGACCACGACCGTGTAGCTGCCTGCGTGGCTGGCCTGCACACTGGGTATTGTGTAGCTGCTGTCCGTGTTCCCGATGAGGTTGGTGCCTTCCTTGCGCCACTGGTAGTTGAGCGGCGCGGTCCCAGCGGCCACTGCACTGAAAGTGACGCTACCGCCTGCCGCCACGGCCTGGCTCTGCGGTTGGGTGGTGATTGAAGGCGGCGTGTTGATGGTCAGCGTCAGTGTCCGTGTCCCTGTTCCGCCCGCGTTGCTGGCCGAGAGGTTCACCGTGAAGCTTCCAGCTACGGTCGGCGTGCCGGAAATGACACCCGACGCTGGGTTCACGCTCAACCCGGCAGGCAATCCGGTCGCATCGAAACTCGTCGGGCTGTTGTTGGCCGTGATCGTGTAGCTGAAGGCCGAGCCAATCGTCGCGGTGGCGGTAGCCGAGCTGGCAATCACGGGCGCGGGCGAGTTCACCGTGAGGGTCGCTGTTGCGCTGGTGGTCGTGCCCCCCACGTTGCTGACCTCCACCGTGTAAGCTCCGGCCCAGACGGCAGTGACGCTGTTGAGCGTCAGGGTGCTCGCCGACTGGCTTGGCAGGTTTGTTCCGGCGTGCTGCCACTGGTAAGTGAGCGGGGCAGTGCCGGACGCCGCCACGGTAAAGGTTACGTTGGCCCCCGCTGTCACGGTCTGGTTTTGGGGTTGGGACGTGATGCTTGGCGCTGCTGGCAAACTGTCGGAGAGGTCAGGGATGCCGTTGGCGTCGGCGTCGTTGGGATCAGTTATCACGAAAACCCAGTCCGTGTTGTCGGCCCAGGAAGTCCGCATGTCGCCGTCAGCAAATCGAAGACTGCCGACGAATTTGTTCCCGGTTCGCGCAAACGTCGTGGCCAGGACCGTGTAGAGCGAGCCATCCACGGAGTTGGTCATCTGAAATTGCGGGAGCGAAATCTGATTCGCGGACGTGACCGTGAACGGAGTGTTTCCGGCAAGGTTGAAAGTCGCCCCGGCGGTGGTGCGCGACATCGTGAGCGTTGCGGTATTTTGCGCGCCGCGTGTGTAGGCGAAGCTGCCGGTGTAGGTTTGCACCTCCATCGTTCCGTCGATGTTCGCCACGCTGCCTCCGGTCGCTTGATCCACGATGGAGTAGGTTCCCATTGTGCTCCCGGCACTACGAGTCAGACTGCCAGTGATCGCCACAGTCGCCGCTGTCGGCCAGTCCCGCGTATAGGTGCCAGTCACGCTTAAAGTTCCAAGCTTGTCACGCTGGGCGAAATCCGGGATGCCGATCCCGTCAGAGTCCACGGAGGAGAGGTTTAGAACCACGCTCCCATACGTGATGTAACCGCCGTCGGAGCTTTTGATGGTGGAGTAATCCGTCTCATAAACCCCGGCGGAACGCTTCCGAAATTCACCACTGTAAAGAAAGCCCCCACCCACCGATTGCCGGAGCGGCTGAATGTCTGTGCGACTATCGAACGTGCTGTAAAATAGCGTTCCAGGATTGCCGACGAAGATGCCTACGACTGGGTTGAAGACGACCGACTGGCAGTTGCCGATGAGGGTGGCTGTGCTTGCGGCCTGGGCATCGCAATGGAGAGCGCACAGCCCTCCGAGGGCCAGCCGCAGCATGAAGACCGTCGCGCCCCGAATGCGCTCCAGGTTGCGGGGAGATGGTTGGCTGGTTGTGGTTGCCATGCTCGTTGAACCAGGCAAGGGCACGTTGTAGCGAGCGGCAAATCCTGCGCGCAGAAAGAGTCCCGGCGGCGGAACAGGTGCATACCAGCCCCCGGCCCGGACGTAAATCTAAATCCAGTGTATATGCGGTGGTTGCTCCGGGCGGTTCTTGTTTGGGTTGAGAGGTGCCAATCGCCCGCAAGCATCGCCGACTTCTCGGCGACAACATCCGGCTTTACCGCCTGAAGGCGGGGCTGTCCCAGGAGAAGCTGGCCGAGAAGGCTGACCTGCACACGAACTACGTAGGTGACATCGAACGGGGTGAGGAGAACGTGTCGGTTGATGCGCTGGTGCGCCTGGCGTCGTCACTGCGAGTGAAAGTAGCGGACTTGGTGGCGGGCCTCTGAGCTTGGGAAAGTTGAGGCGACAGGTGACAGCACCACGCTTCTGGGCGTGTTTACGCCCACCCCTGGCGAGCATCGTGCCACCAGTGCGCTGGCAGCGGCCACGGCGTGAAGACAGCGCGGTTCCATTCACCTAGTTCGCGCCACAAGTGAGGCCACGGGGTTCCCGCCAGCGTCCGCACATCCTCCTGCCCTGCCAATACCAGCATCGGGCGTGGCTCGTTGCTCAGCACGGCTCCCAGCGGCCCGGCCAGCGACAGTTGCTGCGACCGCACGGTGCGGCGTCCGCCTTGAGGCGGGAGCACCACCGCGTGCGGCGCAATCTTCCTGTTGGCATACAAGCCTTGATAGCAGGCCAGCGCCTCGCCTTGGAGGAAGAGCACCCGGATGTCCCGTGCTTCCCCATTAACGCCGTGCCGCAGCAAGGCCTCGACACCCCAGCGTTCCTGCTCCGCCAGCGGCTGGACGGCTGCGCGGTAAGCAGGAGCGGCGGCGGGGCGGTGCTCATCAAGGAACCGCCCCATGAATCGCTCCCAGTCGCACAACTCAGTGCCCAGGGACAGTTCCCGCGCCTGCACGCAGCGCAGCTCACCACGAAGCTGGCCCGCGATGCGTTCAAAGAAAACGCGCAGGGAGGTGGCTGATTCCTCGCCATCGGCGCACAGGTCGGCATACACGAACAGGTCGCACAGGTGGTGGAGTTTCACCATCGGCTCCCAGTCGCCGCCGCCACCGGGGCAGAAGCAAGTGGTGGATGCCTTCTGCTTCGTGAGCGTCTCGACATCACACCAGTCCGGTGGCGTGGACAGGGCGCTATCAAGGTCAAAATCAGCCATGGTCGTAGTCTTTCGCTTCGTGGAACATCATTGCGGCGCAGCACCGGCAGCACCGTCATCTCGGTTGTGCGTCTCCAGCGGATGCCAGCCGCTCCAGCTTGATCTCCGCTCGGATTAACTGGTTCACCTCGTAATGCACCTCCAGCTTGGCCGCCGGAACCTTGGCCAGCAGACGCTCCGCCAGCTTCATGTATCTGCTCCAGACAGGGGCTATCTTGCGTTTGCCCGCCGGAGTGATCCGAGCCACCTGCGTGCTGCGATGCAGGCCCGCCGTCGCCAGCTCTGGAACTTGGCAGGCCTTGCGCGTCTCCAGCAGGCCCGCCTGCTCCAAGGCGGCTATGCGGCGGGAGAACATGCCCACCTCATGCACCAGGCAGTCCAGGAGCGTCTGGAAGCGCACGAACCCGTCCCCGCTTGACTCCGGCTCCGTCCACCCCAGATGCCGGACCCCGTGAAGCTCGACGAGGATGTCGGCCTGTTCGAGCGGCAGGTCGCAGCCAGCGAGCACGGAATCCCGGATGGGCCGGAGCAGGTCGCGCCGGGCCACGAAGATGCTGGCGAGGTTGCGAACCGGATGTGGAGCGGAGGAGCGGGCGGATTTGCGCATGGCCCCAATCTAGCGCCCAGCACACCTAATGCAACAACGACTTGCGTGGCGCAAGACAGTGTGATTAACTACACCTCCATCGCGCCGGGCGGGCCTGCGTGGCCGCGCCAGAATGGCGATGGGCTGACTGACCGCGTTACACCCTTAACAGAATTTTCCCGTGGAAGCCGCGCCACCATATTTAGAGAACCTGCCCGAAGACGAGCGCACGTATTTTCTCTCGCCGGTGCTGCGCCGCTTTCACAATCAGCCTTATCATGTGCAAATCGCGGTGGTGCGCTTGGACAAAGCCGCCATCTTGAAGAGATACGCAGCGAAGCTGCTCCGCAGCCAGGCCCACAACCGCTGGGAGGATGAGCCGCCTTCGGTCAGCCAGACCCAACTGCTATTTCGCCTGTCCGAGAACGTGTTCGTCCACCTGGAGGAGGAGGGTGTATGGGTTTATGCAGCATGCCCCACCGTCGCCGGTCAGGTGCTAACCACTTGGAAAGCGCGCTTCGCCCTGCCAGTTAAGGACGAGCCACCGACGTATTACCTGCTGGGCAGCGGGGGTGAAGGAGTGCAACGCCAGCCGGTGTCAATGACCCGCGCCTGCTTGCACTCGTCCGAGGATCTCGCACTGCACTACGGCGACGACTTCGTCCTCTGGGAAGCTGAACTCATTCAGCGCTTGAAAAGCCAGACCAACGGGCTGGTCGTGCTGCGCGGCGATCCTGGTGTGGGCAAGAGCAGCTTCCTTCGCCATCTTATTGCCCGCCTCGCCAAGACGCATCGCGTATTCTTGGTGCCCACCTCGCATTTTGGCATGCTCACCAGCCCGGAGATGCCCAGCTTCTGGGCGGGCCAGAACTACCGCTCCAAACTTCAGAATCTCCTGATCCTGGAGGATGCTGAGGCACTGCTCGGTCGCCGCGATGGCAGCAACGACGCCCAAGTGAGCAACCTGCTCAACTGTAGCGATGGGTTGATCGGGGACTTTATGAGAGTCCAGATTATCGCCACGGTGAATGCCTCGCTGGACAAGCTGGATCCGGCCATCACACGCCGGGGCCGCCTGACGGGCTACCGTCAGTTCCGCCGCCTGACGCGTTGCGAGGCCCAACGGCTCGCTGCCGCGAAGAACCTAACTCTGGGGACTGGGGCGGATTTCAGCCTCGCAGAAATTTATCGTGGGGCAGATTCCGCCGACCCGGTTCCAGCAGAGCCAACCATCGGCTTCCGCCGCTAACTGACGCCATGAAGCGAGTCACCAATCCCGTCCCACTGGCCGATGCCCGCGCCCGTTTGCTCGCCTTTCGGGAGCGTCACGGCAACGGGCTGCACAAGGCCAACACACTGGCCGAGGTTATCTGGCCGGAACAACCGTTCAATACCACGCAGGGGGCGGGTGCCGCCGCCAGTCGTGTGTTGAAGCGACTGGGCTGCAAATGGCGGACAACTGAACACCAATGGGGCTGGTCCATTGACAACCTGTGATTGAATTATGAGGAAACTTTACTTGAACCAAGATGGCTCCGTGCGAGCGCCCGCGCCCGGCGAGTATGGCCACCTGGACATGGGACGGACGATCCTGGGGCCAGACTGGAGGGGGGACAGTGAAGAGACCTATGCCGCGATGTGGAACGCGGGCTGGGTGCGCGTGGTGGATTCCCCGAACACGCTCATTGCCGAGCGGTGGGTCAATGGCCAGCCGGTTGCGTTCGCCGACCTGCCGCCTGTCCAGCGGGAGTGGCTCGAAGTGCACTCAGTTCGCGCAGGCAAGGAGCTGGTTTGGAACGCCAGGGCGTTTGCCCTCATGCGCGATGGCCAGCCGGAGGCTCCCCCTGAATGAAACCACGGTGGAAACTACCAGAGATTCCGGCAAACGAGGGTCAGATTGACCTTCCTGACCTGCCTGCTGCTGCGCATCCACAGACCCAGCCCACAGCCCTCGACCGGTGTCTCGTCGAGAATGGGTTTTTGCTGGGAGCGCACTCCATCCGCGTTCATCTGCAACTCGCTGACCGGCTGCGTGCCTGCGGGTTCCTCGTGCGGTGGATCGAACGGGATTGGATTCATCCCGTGTGGTCAGTCCGGATGTTCTCGGGCACCGCCGTGGACGCCGACAGCATCAAGGCAGTCCGGAAGCAGGTGCGCCGGGCACTGCGTGAAGTAGGCCTCTGGGTGAACTGGAATGGAGTCACGGTGAGCATTAGCGGAAAGCTCATCATCGTGGCGTTCGTCCACGAGGCCGGGTTTCCAGGCCGCGTGAGCTTCTCGTCCAAGGGCAAGGCCGTGAAGCCGGGCAACCTCCGGAACATTCGCGGCGGGCAGTAGTGGGAGGTTCCTAAAACCGCCCGCTCAACGCCACGCGGAAGGAGACGGGTTCCGCCGGGTGCAGATGGATGTCGTTGTAGCCGCCGTTGAGGGCCGGGTCGGGGTTGATGGCTTCGCCGCGCAGGCGCGACTCGTAGTAATACTCCACGTCGCTGGCCTTCCGGTCGAGCAGGTTGAACACGTCCACCGTCAGCTTCCACTTCGGGTTGAACGCGTAGCCCACTTGCAGGTTCACGAGGGCGGACGCCGTCGAGCGCACGGTGTTGTCTTCAATCAACGGGCGCGGGCCGAAATAGCGCAGGCGCAGGCCGCCGAAGAACCCGTTCAGGTCATGCACCGCGATGCCCGCCGCCACGACAGTCTCAATCGAGCCGGGGATGTATTGTCCCGCCACATCGCGGTCGCGGAAGCGCGCCTGTGAGAAGGACACGTCGGCGTCGAGCGTGAGCCATTTGGTCGGCGTGTAGTAGTTCGCGAACTCCAGACCGTAGCGGCGGCTCGGGCGGCTGGCCTGCGTCGTGCCCGCGTCGCCAACGAAGAGCAGCTCCGAGTCAATGTCCAGCCACCACACGGAGACGGTGCTTTGCAGGCCCGGCACCCACGTCGTGCGCGTGCCCAGCTCCGCGCCCATCGTGCGGACCAGCGGACTCACCTTGCTCACCGCCGCGCCCGTGCCGGGGTCCACTGTCGTCGTTGCCCCGCGCCCGTCGTTACTGTGGAAGCCCATGCCGCCGTTCAGGTATAACTCCGTCTTGGCCCACGGGCCGAGGATGACGCTCCCCTTGGGGCTGGCGAGGAAGTCGGTCACGGTGCCGGAGTTGCGCGGGTCTCGGCTCGCCACGTCGAAACGGTAGAGGTCTGCCCTGGCTCCCACGACGGTGCGCAACTTTTCCAACCACTGCGTCTTGTTCTCGAAGTGGGGCGACACGCTCGTCTGCCACACGTCGTCGCTGCGCGTCGTGCCCGTGCGGACACGGGCGGTTGCCGTGTTGAGGCTGTTTCGGATGACATCGTTGCGGACTTGCAGGCCGATGCTGTTCTCCATCTCCCGACCGGCCAGCGTCATGTTCCACTCGTGGCCCGCCTTGAAGCCCGTGGTGATGCGCTTGTCCACCTGCTCGAACTGGTCGGGCGTCGTGTCGGTCGGGTCGTTGAGGAAGTAGGTGAAGTTGGAGAACAGGTCGAGGTCGTAGTAGAACGCGTAGGCCATCAGCCGGGTGGTGGACTCGTCGTTGCGCCGGTGCCACTCGACTTGCGCCCCATAGCGTTGCGAGTTGCCGCCGGTGGTCGGGTCCAGGGTGCCGAAGCGTTCGACCTGAAAGCCGCCGGGGACGGCGTTGTTGCCCGTGAGGGCGCGCTGCGCAATCTGGTCCGTCGCGTTCCACTCGCCGTGATACGCGAAGCCCAGCACGCTCCACCCGAGCGCGTCGTCGCCAGTGCTGTAGCGCAAGGTGCCATTTGCTTTGCGGTAGTTGTCGGCTCTTTGCCACGGGCCATCTTCGTGCATGAGTTCCACGGCATAGAGCAACGTGCCGTTGCCAACCTTGGCCGAGGACGCGAAGACGCCGCGTGCGTAGCCAGAGCTGCCGCCTTCCAGTTGCCAGAGACTCTGCGGCAACGTGCTGGCATAGGTCATGTCCGCCGCGCCCGCAGAGGCGAAGTCGCCGTCCGCCGCCGCGTAGGGGCCTTTGCGATAGTCAATGCGCGTGACCAGCTCGGGGATGATCCAGTTCAAGTCCGTGTAGCCCTGGCCGTGTCCGTGCGTGGGGAGGTTCACGGGCATCCCGTTGAGCGACGTGGCGAAGTCGGTGCCGTGGTCGAGGTTGAAGCCGCGCAGGAAATACTGGTTCGCCTTACCCGCGCCGCTGTGCTGCGTGATGATGACGCCGGGGACGGTCTCCAGCAGCTCGCCGGGTCGGAGCAGTGGGCGCGCACGGAGGTGATCCACGCCGACGGTGCCCTGCGTGGCGGAGGCCGCGATGCCGGTGAGGTCATCAGCGCGGCCACCAACGATGACATCGGGCAGGCGGGTGAGCGGAGTGTTGGTGAGGGCGGGAGCGATGGTCTGCGCAAGGCTGGCAGACGCGCCGAGGAGGCTGCCGATGACGACGAACGAACGGGAGAAAGATGGATGGTGCTGAGATTTCATAATTGCGATGGTTCTTCCGGGAACCAAGAGGCCCAGCGACGGAGAGTCCGCCGCGACTTTGGGGAAATGGGTGAGCCTGCCTGAACCGAGACACGGGGCGTAGGTTGCCCGGATGTGCGATGCGCGAAGAATGGGCGCGCACCCGCCGCCGTGCCGCTTCAAGCTGGACTGCTCAGGTGCAGACGGGCGGGGCGCGACCGGGGAGGAGCAGCCATTGCGTGCGAAGGGGTGCGACGAGCGGTGGCTGAACCATCCCGGTGACCACCGGCAAATCAAGAACCGGCAACGCCGCTGGAGTGAAAAGGCCGCACCAAAGACCGGCGGCGAGCGAGTCAAAGGCGAGACTGCGATGGTGGTGTGGTCCCGTTGGAGCGGGGGGAGTAGAGCGTTCGGGAGCCGGGCCGACCTTCAACCAACGCGGGGTTTGTGTGGTGAAGCCGAGAGAATGTGCGGCAGAGAGTTTGCCATTGGCGATGAGCTGCGACTTCGCCACCGGGTGAAAGTGCAAATGGTCGTGCGCTGTCTCACTGCGCACGAACCAGCCGAGCCACGCCATCATCGTGGCCAGCACGGCAGCCGTGAGGCGGTGCCACGCGGGGCCTGCGGACGATTTGGAATGGCGTGCCACTGGCCTTGAGTTGTAGGGACAGCGGTTCGGTTGGTCAACGACCGCACCACTCGAACGCGCACATCCAAAAGCCTGCGACTACTTCAACAGCACCGACCTCCAGGCGCTGGGTTTGCCAGTGGCGGATTCGGTCCAGAAGACACGATAGCTGCCAGACACGGCGATGACGCGGGGATAGGCGGCGGTGATCCCTTTCGAGGTAAGTTGCTTCGCCTCGCTCCAAGTCTTGCCACCATCGGATGAAGTCCCCGCGAATACGGCGCTCTCACCATCGCCCACGCGGTCCCAGACGGCGGCGAGGCTTTGCGCGCCGGTGCTGGCGAGGTCACCGCGCCGGGCGTCAGAGTCACCGAGTCGTTGCGGCGCGGACCACGACTGGCCTTGGTCACCGGAGAGAAGATGATACGCGCCGCTGTGGCCGGTTGCGCCGGTCCAGACGAGCGCGTGCAACATGGTGCCACGCGCAAGCAACCCGCCGCCCACGTGTGGACAACCTTGGAAGTCCCAGTTGAACTGTCCGACCTTGGCTGGGGCGCTCCAATGTGCTCCTTGGTCAGTCGAGGAAATCACGGCCATGTCGCGGGGGTTCTTGTCGCGAAAGAGCACGTGGACGGAGCCGTCAGCGCCGACCGCCACAGTGTTCCAGCAGCACTCGCACGTTTCAGGCTTGAGCGTGGCGTTCTTGCTCCACGTCTTGCCGCCATCGCGGGAGTTCGCGTAGCGCAGACCCTTTGGCCCGCCCCGGCTGTCGAGCCAGACGAGGTGGAACGTCCCCGACGCATCCGCCGCGCAGTCCACGAAACTATGGTCAGAGGGCAGGCCGTCATCGGCAGGATTGGGGCCGAGCTGCCACGTCGTGCCGCCGTCGGCGGAGATGGCGGTTGCCATCGGGCCACGTCCGCCAAAGCCCGTCCCTGCGGTGTTCCAGATGGCAACGAGCTTGTGCCCGCTCGCCGCAAGCTGCGCATCCATGCCACGGTGCGGGGCCAGTGCCGGAGTCGCACCGGCGTCCACGCGGACAGCCTGAGACCAGTTGACCCCGGCGTCGGCGGAGCGCAGGTGCAGCAGCACGGGAGCCTTTGGGTTGGTGTCGTAGTTGCCGAGCAGCAGGTGAATGGTGTTGGCGTCCACCACGACATCCATGCTCTCGACACCCACGCGCACCACGTCGCGCTTACCCTTCCATGACTTCATGGGCTGGTCGCCATGAGCATGGTCGTGTCCACCCGTAGCCTTGGCGGCTGGCGGCGGGTTTGTGGCCTGGGCGGCGGTGGGCACGGCTGGCGGCGTGGCAGGTTTCGGTGCCGGATCACAGCCGCACCAAAGCGCAGTGGACAAGGCGGCGAGGATATTGAAGCGGCAGATGAGTTTCATGGTTGGGCAGATTTTGGAGCGGGAGTCAAAGCGGCTTCGGTCAGCGCTTGGGCGAGTTCAGCGGCTTTCCAAGTGTTGCCGTCGAACTGGCGGTGAATGCGCCCGGCGGGATCGAGGACGACGGTGCGCAGGTTGTGCGAGATGCTGCCACCTTCACGCGCATACTTGAGGTCCAACGGGGAGGCGACCTGGGCCAGGGCGTTGGTGCTGGCGACGGCGTAGAGCCAGCGGTCCGCGTTTGTGCCCCGATAATTTCGAGCGTAATTCGCCAGCACCGGAGGCGAGTCATAGTCAGGGTCAAAGGAGATGGAGAGGAACTGCCAGTTGGTCGGTGTGTTCTGAGCGGCGAAGAGAAGTTCGCGTGCCTCCTTGAAGCGGTTGCCCATGCGCGGGCAGAAATCCGGCAGCGGGCAGCGGGTGAAGATGAACGTGAAAGCGAGTGCTCGGCCCCGGAAGTCCGAGAACTTCACGGTGCGCCCGGTTTCGGCGAGCAGCTCCGCGTCCAGCATCAGGTCGCCGGGCTGAAGTTCGCGCAGCTTTGGAGTGAGCGCGGCCTGACGGGAGGACGGCGGTGTGCTGACGAGGGCGGGCGCAGACTTGAGCCGCTGGATGAATTCGATCCAGTGGGTGTCGGCGTCGGCGAAGAGCTTGAAGGAGATTTCGTCACCGGCCTGAAGGCCGCGCAGCTCGTTGGTGTTTCGCACCGTCAGTTCCATCGTCATCTTCGGCATGTAACCGGGAATGGCCTCGTGCCGGATGACGGCTTTGTCGCCGCCAGGCAGTTCGCGGATGACACCACGGGCGTCGAAGGAGCGGAGCGCCGAGTTGGTCGTAGCTGAAGGCTGGCCTGGCTTGGCCGCTGGGGACGGGGGAGGCTGAGGCGGTTCGCCGCAACCGCACAGAATCACAGCGGCGAGACTGAAGGCTGGGAAGTATTTCACGGCTTGCGCCCTTCCTTCCGGAGTTTGTCCAGGGCATCGAGGACATCTGCCGCGACCGTGGGCGCAAGGCCGTTGAAAGTATGGCGCACGGTGCCGGAACGGTCCACGAGCGCGACCGCATAGTGGTGACGGAAGCCAGCGGAAGGCTGGTCAACCGCGCTCAAGTCACGGGCGAGAAAACTCTCGGCGATGACCCGGTGAACCTCCGTCTTGTCGCCGGTGAGCAGAAACCAGCGACGCGGGTCGGCGTTGCACCGGCGTGCAAACTGCGCAAGCACGGGCGGCTGGTCCGTGCGCGGGTCCATGCTGAACGAGACCAGCCGCACGCCGTCCTCGGCGGCGGTGGCCGCCTGCACGCGCTCCAACTGGCGGCTCACCTCAAAGCAGGTGGCCGAGCAACTGGTGAAGACGAAGCTCACCACGAGGAATTTGTCCTTGAGGTCCGTGCGCGTGACGGTGCGCCCGTCCCAGTTCACCAGGGAGAAATCCACCAGGCTGCGGGCTTTCGCCTTCGGCATGTCTGGCAGCGGGGCGGCGGACGGCCTGCGCATCAGCGCGGTCATGCCAGCCACGGCGAGGCCCACCACCACAATGGCCGAGAGGAAGACCGTGATTTCACGGGCGACCGGGTCGCGGGCGGAGGCAGGGGCGGAGGCTGTGGAACTCATGGCTTCAACAGCGCCCCTTTGAAACCCGCCTCCGCGATGACCTTGAGCAGCTTCCCGGTTGCGACGCGGTTCGTGTCGAACGCAACGACTGCGAGTCCGTTGGTGAGTGTGACGCTGACGCGTGCGACGCCGGGCGTGAGCCGCAGCTCGGCTTCGAGTCCGCCCGCACAACCGGCGCAGTTCATGCCCGTGATGCGGAACTGGTTGGTGGCCGACGCGTTGACCGAGGTCGTGGGCTTTTCTGCGGCACGGCTGAGTGACAGCGAGGCGAGTAGGAGAAGCAGTGTGGTTTTCATTGGGGTGCAGCAGGGAATGCAGGCTGTTCTTGGCGTGTCGCGTGGCACATAGCGAGCTGCCGGTTCATTCCAAGTCCCACAGCTGGTTCTTATAGTTTGGGTCGGCGGGGTCGGTGATGCCATTGCCAAACCATTTTCCCAGCACGTCGGGGTAAAACGGCGGTTCCATGCGCGTCACGCTAGCATGCCCGTCCACGAAGCCGACGTTAACACCGGTTCCTTTTGGTTCGTGTCGGGGGTTGGGTCGGCCAATACCAGCGGAACTTACTGCTGACGGCGGGAAGAGGTGCGTTGACTGCGTGGGCGTCAACACGAGGGTCGCGGGTGCCTCGCCCAGCCCCGCGTCGGCCACGTCCACGGTCTCCGTTGGCCTGTTGATGGCGGAGACGAATTTGTAGTTGAGCAAGGTGTTGAAGCCGTAGCCAGCCTGGTTGGTGTCCCGGCTGCTGGGGCAGTTCCACACCTGCATGGTCAGGACATCGGCGTTGTTGGACCCCTGCTGGAGGTAAGGGTAGAGCAGCACCTTGCGGTCAAGGCCCGCCGTGAAGCCGACGTGCTTCTCGTAGTCCTGCCCATACATCGCGCAGGCCAGGGCGATTTGTTTCGTGTTGCCCACGCACCGGATGCCATTGGCCTTCTGCTTGGCCTTGCCCAGCGCGGGCAGGAGCATCCCGGCAAGAATCGCAATGATGGCGATGACCACCAGCAGCTCGATGAGGGTGAAGCCCGCCTCCACGAGGCGATGGAATGTCGGCAAGGCGAGGCCACCGGGTTTCTGTTGTTGATTGCTTTCGAGTTTCATACGTCAATCCGATTGTTCTGTGAAGGGATGCGGGACTGATGTGGTGCCGCTATCGGGTGGTTCAGGCAAACGAACCACTCGCAAGCTCATCGGGTCCCGCATCCCAAATTGTTTTCTGCTTTTCCTGCCCGCACACCAGGCACAAACCGGCGGCGGAAATAAGTGAAGGACGGAGAGGCGGCAGGAGGAACCAAGCGCAGGCAGAAAGGACAATGACGGCCCGCACCTTGGAAGTTTGCCTCTCCGCCCAATTTGTCTCAAACACTCCGGCACACAAACACCGGAGGATGGTCCACGGGAAACAGGCTGTTCAATCGGCCATGCCGGATGGCTGGCCACAGCCCGGCTTCACGCGGGCTTGGGAGGAGGGACTAGGCCGCTCGGGGCGGCGGGATGGGAGGTGACTCGGCGCGCAGGGATGCGAGGGA
>JBEBFV010000374.1:0-6368 GCA_040081795.1 Limisphaerales bacterium
AAGGCTACGGTCGAAGAACTCGTGCGCGCGGGATTGAAGAAGAGTTAAGAACTCTCGAATGGATACGACTGATGTGATGCGTGATCAAGCACGAGAACAACCAGCCATACTCACGCATCACGCATCACGCATCACGTCACAACACCAAACCTTGAGATCACCCGTTAAGCCTCCCACCTCCGGCCCCATCATCCCCCACAAGGCGAAGTGGCACGGCCTGCTCGCGGCGCGGTTGATCTGGCTTCTCTCAAGTTCCGTCGCCGCGACACTCCGGTGGCGCTGGCACGACCAGACCAACCTCTTCGAGAACGGCGGCAAGGAGCCGGTCATCTTCTGTCTCTGGCACAACCGCCTTGCCCTCTCCCTCATCCTCTTCCGCCGCTACGTCCAAGCCCGCCAGCCCCAACGCACCTTGGCCGCCTTGGTCAGCGCGAGCCGCGACGGCGGGATGCTCGCGCGCGTGCTGGAGCTCTTCGCAGTTGTCCCCGTGCGCGGATCGAGCAGCCGGCGCGGTCCTCAAGCCTTGCGCGAACTCGTCTCCGCTGCAGAGCAGGGGTGCGACCTCGCCATCACGCCCGACGGACCGCGCGGGCCGTGCTACGTGGTGCAGGAAGGCATCATCTCCCTCGCGGCACTCACCGGCATGACCATTGTCCCAGCGTCCTTTCACCTGAGCTGCAAATGGCGGCTCAAGACCTGGGACCGCTTCCAAGTCCCGCCGCCCTTTGCCCGCTGCGAAGTCCAGCTCGGCCAGCCCTTGCGCATCCCTCGCGACGCCACCGATGCCGAGCGCGAGCAACTGCGCCTCGAACTGGAGACCCGCATGAAGGCCATCACCATTGACTAGCCTGTCAAAGCGGCTGATTCCCCCGGAAGGCACCTGTGAGCGACATAACCCTGATTCTCAAACGCATCGGCGAAAGCGACCAGCGCGCCCTCGATGAATTGCTGCCGCTGGTCTATGAGGAGTTGCGCAAGCTGGCCGCCTCCAAGATGGCGGGAGAAGCGCCGGGCCAGACGCTGCAAGCCACGGCGCTGGTGCATGAAGCCTGGCTGAGGCTGGGCGGTGACAACCAGCCAACGTGGGAGAATCGTGGGCACTTTTTCGCCGCCGCAGCCGAGGCCATGCGGCGCATCCTCATCGACACGGCTCGACGAAAGAACCGCCTGCGCCACGGTGGTGGCATGGAACGGATCAGCTGGGATGGGCTGGAACTCGCTGCGGGGATGGAAGACGAGCAACTCCTTGCGTTGGACGATGCATTGGATCGCTTGGCGGAGCACGATTCCAAGAAAGCTCAGGTGGTTAAACTGCGCTTCTTCGCAGGACTCACCAACGAACAGGCCGCCCAGGCGATGGGGATTTCTGAACCGACGGTGAAGCGGCATTGGGCCTACGCCCGGGCGTGGTTGTTCCGGGAGATGAACTCTTGAGTCTCACTGCTACCGATCGGTTGCGAAAGGTCCGATCACTCGGGCGGGTCGGCCTGCTTTGAGGCGTTGGATTCCACCGGCCTAGAACTCACTTTTCGGCCAGACCGCATCCTGAACTTCGCGTAGGCGAATGCGCCCAGCGCCACGGTGAGGCCTGCGAAGCCAAGTCCGATGATGAAAGGTTTGGGTGCCACGAGATCCAGAACCACTAGCAGGAAGCTGCCCAGTCCACAGCCGATCAATCCGCCCACGAGCATCCGCCAACGTGAACGAAATGGCGCGATCACTGTGAAGGACACAGCCGCCAACAGGTAAGCCCATACGTCGTAGCGCACCAACGCATCGTCATGATGAGCCATTGCATTGCCGAACAGCGCGCTAATCGTGTGCAGCAGTGCCAGCATCTCCATCCACTTGGCAGCCAGCCGCAGATCCAGGCTCGCAGAGCGTTCACCAAGTCGCATGAGGGCCAGAAACACCATCCCGTTCAGCACCAGAGAAAAAGCCACCAGCCGCTTGCCGTCAAAATATCCCCACTGGCCCTTTGTCATCCCCAGCATCTCCAGAGTCGGCCCATTGAGCGCGATCACGTCGAGACCGATCACGATGGTGGCGAGCGCGATGAGGTGGAAGGGCATTGTCCAGCGCACCCGGCCCGCTCGCTCAAGCCCCAGCGCAACCGGTTCCATGAGCGCGAGCGGCAGGCACCAAAGCGCCTTTGTTTCCGGGGCCTGCGTCAGCCAGTCGAACGTCAGCAGCAGCGCGAAGTAGCTCATTGCCGCGAGCGCTGACGTGGTCCAGGCAAAGCCGGTCAATTTCAACCGCCACATGCCGAACACTGAAACTGTCAGGGCGGTGAGTGACGCCGCGAGCACTTGTTGATTCGTGAAGCTCTCTTCGAAAAGCTGCTGGATGTCGTTGGGTGCGTTCGCGAGCACGCCCGCCTCCGCCAGGACGGCCAGGACCGCTGGCGCGATGGCCAACGCCGCACCCGCGAGAAACGTTGCCGCCGGAAGGCTTTCGTTCCAGCGCCGTGCGAAATGCCCGGCGACCAGAAGCGCCGAGGTGAAGAAAAGCGGCAGCAGCCAGCGCCATGGAGCCTCAAGCTCATTGCGGAGCAGCCAGACGGTGAGAATGTTCGCCACAACTGTCAGCCAGGTCGCGGCCGACAAGACAGCCTGCAGCGGCGAAATGCGGCGCGCATCGATGATCCAGTGATCCTCGTCGGCCAGCAGTCTGCGATGGATGGTTCTGAGCGCGTCGCGTTCCTCACGCGAGATGATGCTCTGGCTTTCCCATGCTTCAGCCTGCGTGGATTGTTCGCTGATGGCGCGCCGCAGCAAATCGTCGTAGAGCTTGGGCTTGAGCCGGACCGGTTCCCCCGCCAGAAAGCGCCCCAACTCCAGTGTCACCAGTTCAGCGTTGGGCCGGTCCGCTGGATTCCACGCGAGGCACGCGAGGCAGATGGCCTGCAGGTCCTCCGGAACCCCCACGGCCACCTCGCGCAAGAACGGCGGCGCAGTGCTAACGATGGCCTCCAAAACTTGGCTAACTGATTCTCCTGCGAACGGCGCTTTGCCGGTCAACACCTTGAACATCAGACTGCCCAACGAAAACACATCCGATGCCGGGCAGAGCGACTCACCCTTCGCCTGCTCCGGCGATGCGTAGAGTGGCGTGCCCTCGAATCCGCGCCCCTGGCGGCTGGCTTCCTCCAACGAGAGCGCGAGACCGAAGTCGAGAATCCGAGGCCGCATGTCCGGCCCGACGATCACGTTGTCTGGCTTGAGATCGCGATGAATGAGTCCACGCGCATGGGCCACCGATAATCCGCGTGCGACCTCGCGCAGCAACCGCGCCTTCTGCTCGAAGTTGAGTTGTCCCGCAAAACGGTCGAGCGCGAAGCCCTCCACGAACTCCATCACGATCGCGGGCGGGTCGGTTTCGTCGAGGACCGAGAAGACGGTAACAACGGCAGGGTCGTTGAGCGCTGCGGTGTGCCGGGCCTCTTCAAGAACACGGCGGCGCACTTGTTCATCGGCGCTGCGGCGCAGGACTTTGATGACCACCCGGCGGTTGAGCTTTTCGTCGTGCGCGGAATAGACCACGCCCAACCCGCCCTGGCCCAGCTTGCGTTCGATGCGGAAGCCAGGCAGCCGCGGCATCTCCTCCTCTTGCTGCGTCAGGGGGCGTCGCTCCTGCTTGCGCAACTGACGCACATGCAGGCCGGCACGGATGCGTTCACGGGCCTCCACCCGCAACGGTGCGGGCAGGTGCTCCAGAAACTTCTCAACCTGGCCCTGATCTGGTTCCGCAATGCCACGCAGGAAAAAGTCTGCGTGGGCCGCAGCATTCATGGCGGCAGTGCCCCGCGAGGCCGTGGCAGCAAGCGCGGACTCTGGGGCGGCGGCTGGTGGAGCGGGAGCCGGATCGAGAAAGCCGCTGGCCATTTCGTGGGCGCGTAGCAAGGACGCCACTTCGCAACGCAACGCGGCGTCATTGTCGCACCGATGGTTGAGCAGTGCCTCGCGTGCGTCCCCAGTCGGAATCTCTAGTGCCTCCGCGAAGATGATTTCAACCTTGTTTGGAGATTCGTCTGTCACGGGAAAGCGCTCGGCACACTGTAGCTTTCCTGGTGCATCCAGCCAGAGGAAAGCGAGCGGCAAAAATATCTGAACGCAGATGATCCGATCCGTCCCGGAATCTCGCATTGGATGGTGAAGGGCTGCAAAGCTGCCCGTCGTCAACCGAGCAAGACTATGAAACCTGCCATCACGCCCCATGCCGGGCTTGTGCTTGCACTTCTCCTCGGCGGCTGCGTGGGGACTCAGCGGCATCCCGACCCCGACATGGTCGGCACCAAGCGCGTCATCGCGATGTCCCAGCCCAGCGAGCAGGCCACCCCGCACCAGTTGCAACGCCTCCACGCCGCTTTTGTCCGCGACGACGGCACCATCCTGCTGCAAATCCACGGCAAGCCGGTGAAAGAAGCCAAGACGCAACCCTGCACCCTTGAAATCCCGCCTCCCAAGCGTCCCTCGCAGATCAATGCGCTCGCCCGACGCGTCGAAGTTCCCACTTCAGCGCTGCACTTGGGCTGGGACGCCGCCCTTCTCACCGCGACCAACGTTCACCCGCTCCCCATCGGCCCCGTCATGACCATCCAGGCCGAGGACGCCTACGTCTGGGACGCCATCACACTCCCCGAAGGCAGGGCGCAGGAGATTCGCCTCGTGCAACGGCTCGGGACCGTGAGCCAATGGGAAATCCTCCTCTTGCGAGCGCAGCCCACCGCCGCCCAAGCCCGCTTCACCATCTTTGAAGTCCGCCCCACCATGGTCCCGGTCAACAACCGCGCCGCCCTGGCGCTCATGCCCTTCGCCCTTGCAGAGGATGTGATGACCAATGTTGGCACTCCGGTGGCCAAAGCGGCCTTCATCCCTGCAGTTGGCATCGCCATCTTCTATGGGAGCTGGGCATCATTAAACGCAGCGTGCGAAATCCTCTTGGAAGGGACCAAGTCCCTCGGCCGGGCCATCGGTTTGGTGAAGGAAGAAAGTTCTCCGTAAGCGCATCAGGCTCTCCCACGCGCGGATCAACTCCAAACCCACCACCACAATCACAACCCAACCGAGCACCAACCCAACTCGCCTCGGCTTCGCCCCATCTCTTGAAAGATGAAACTCGGAAACTACACCATCGCCCCTTTCCGCATCTTCGAAGCGTGGCGTAGCCAGGCACAATGCGAAAGGAGAAGGCATCCGGTGCGTTGTTACCTCTGGTGCATTCTCAGTGCCCCGCTCTACTTGATTGCAGCGTTCATTTTCACCGTTGGCGGGTTCATCTTCCCTCTTTATCTGCTCTCACTGATTTGGCTGACGGGGGGCCGAATCCCTTCCGACTGGTTCTCACTCCTCTTCACGGCGGTCATTGCCATCATTTGGGGGCGGGTATTCCTGACTCAGCTCAAGGCGGCGACCCGCCAGTTGGCGGACCGCGTGCTCGACATCGGGACACTGTGGTCCTTGGTGATGATGTTCCTAGCCTACTGCACCGCTCTTTGGTTCGTGGGCTACAACTTCGGAAAGTTCAACTGACACCGTATGAAAAAATGGTCCTTCATCGTCGCCGCGCTTTATGGGCTGCTCTTGATGGCGCTCTTTGGCCCGGTCGTTTCCATTACCTTCATGAGCAAGGACGATTTCCGAATCGGATGGCCGGTCGAGCTTCTCAAAGAGTGGTCGTTTTGGCTCATCATTGCCGTGCTGGTCCTCGCCCAGTTCGCCTTGTTGCGCCTCCCCGTGGCGGTGGCGAGCCGCAGGCCCGTGAAACAGCGCTCGCTCTGGATCACAGTCCTCGCCGCTGCATTCATGATGACCTTGCTGGTGTGTGGAGCCGGCGTGTCCATATTTGAATTCATCACCAAATTGGAACCAAAATGGGATGGTGAAGAGTGGTGGTGGGTGTTGGCCGGGCTGGGGCCGACAACCTGGGGTGTCTGGGCCATCTATTTCTACCGGGCTACCCACACGTCCGCGCCGGAAATCCAAATGGGGAGGATCAAGCGCCACTTGTGGACCGGCAGCATCCTCGAACTACTTGTAGCGATCCCCACGCACATCGTCGCACGCCATCGAGATCATTGCTGCGCCGGGATGCTCACCTTCATCGGCCTCACCTGCGGCATCTCGGTCATGTGCTTCGCCTTTGGGCCGGCTGTGTATTTCCTCTTTGTCGAAAGGTGGAAGCGCCTGCATCCGGAAGCCGCAGAAGCTCTCGCCACCGCCGCTGACGTGCAGAGTCCCGCCGTCGCCAAACCTCCCAGCCTCACGGACGCAATAGACTCTATGCGTAATAGGTGAAAAGGCGTATGAATGAATTGGCGTTATTTTCAGGTGGTCGCCCGTGCCGTCGTGCGGAGGTTGTGCAAGCCG
>JBEBFV010000375.1:0-6362 GCA_040081795.1 Limisphaerales bacterium
TCAGTGCCGAGGCCGGCGTAGCGGATGGCAGCGCTGCGGCATTTCGGCTCGGGACAGGCGGTGGGCGCAGGAGCCTCGTGGCCGCAGATGTGGCAGCAGATTTTCTGCGCCTTGCGATGGTAGGTGAGGGCGACGCTACAGTTCAGACACTCAGCCACGAAGCCACACTGCGGGCATTGCAGGGAGCTGGAGTAACCGCGCCGGTTGAGGAAGAGCATGGTCTGCTCCTTGCGTTCGAGGCGCTTGGTGATGGCCTCTTTCAACTCCTCGGAGAAGATCGGCGTGCCCTTGTCCTTGCGCGCGGCCTGCCGCATGTCCACGACACGGACGATGGGCATCTTCTTGTCGTCGGCGCGCGTGGGCAGTTCGAGCAGGGCGTATTTGCCGCGCTGGACGTTGTAAAAGCTCTCCATCGAGGGCGTCGCCGAGCCGAGCACGACGACGGCGTTGTCCATCTGCCCGCGCACGACGGCGACATCGCGCGCGTGGTAGCGCGGGGCTTCCTCCTGCTTGTAGGAATGCTCGTGCTCCTCGTCCACGATGATGAGGCCGAGCGGCTCGACGGGCGCGAAGATGGCCGAGCGCGCCCCGATGACGATGCGCGCGCGGCCTTGGCGAATCTTGTGCCACTCGTCGTGGCGCTCGCCGGAGCTGAGGTGCGAGTGCAGCACAGCGACCTGCGTCTGGAGCGGCCCGTGGCTGAAGCGAGCCTTGAAGCGCTCGACGGTCTGCGGCGTGAGCGCGATTTCCGGCACGAGCACGATGGCTCCCCTGCCCTGCGCCAGCGCGTGCGCGATGGCCTGGAGATAAACCTCCGTCTTGCCCGAGCCGGTGACGCCGTGGAGGAGGAAGGTAGCAGGTGAGAAAGTGGGAGAGTGAGAAAGTGAGCTGGTGCGCTCGGACGCCGTCTCACTTTCCCGCTTTCCCGCTTTCTCACCTGCTCCGGTCATGCGCTTACAAATCGCCGCGAGTGCCACGGCCTGCTCCGCGTTCATCGTCAGCGACTCGGTGCGGCTGATGACATCCTTCGCATACGGGTCGCGCTCGGAGACTTGGTTGGTAATCAGGACGAGGTGCTTGTCCTCGAGGCGGCGGACGGTCTCGGCGGTGGTCTCGGCGAGTTCGAGGAGTTCCTGGAGCGGCAGCTCGCGGCGTTCTTCGAGGAGGTTGAGGATTTCCTGCTGGCGTTTGGTGAGCTTGGGCGTCTCGCCAGTCGCGGGGAGCAAGCGGACAATCAGACGTTCGCGCCAGCCGTCCTTTTCGCGGCGCACGGCCTCAGGCAGCACGCTCTTCAAGGCGATCTCCGGCGCGCAGCAGTAGTAGTCGGCGATCCACCGCGCGAGCTGGAGCACGCGCGGGGTGACGAGGGATTGCCTGCCGACCACGGCGGTGATGTGTCGGAGGTTCGTGTGCGTGGAGTGCTCGACGAGCGCGGTGACGCAGCCCATGACCTGCCGGTGGCCGAAGGGCACTTTGACGCGCGTGCCGACCTCGACCTGCCCGGCCAGCTCCGGCGGGATGGCGTAGTCGAACTCCCGGCGAAGGGCGATCTCGAGGGTGACGCGGGCGACCATGAATGAGTTGAGAGTTGGGGAGTTGAGAGTTGAGAGTCAAGACGGGCGGGCTCCCGTTCTTCCTCCTGCTCCTGATCGTAATCGTAATCTTGCTCCAGCCCTGCCCGAAGGAGCAGGATTAGGATCAGGATTACGAGCAGGAGGAACCGACGCCGTCAGCGACCCGGCGGGTTGATGATGTCGCTCAACTTGAAGATGGGCAGGAACATCGCGATCACGATGCCGCCGACGACAACGCCGAGGAAGACGATGAGCAGCGGCTCGATCAGGGAGGTCAGGCCGTTGAGGATGGTCTCGATCTCGTCATCGAGGAAGTTCGCCACTCGCTCGAGCATGGCGTCAATCTTGCCGGTCTGCTCGCCGGCCGAGAGCATGCGGATGATCATCACCGGGAAGACGGGGTGCCGGCCCAGTGCGGCCGAGATGCCGTCGCCCTTCTCGATGTCGGCGGCGGCAGCGCGGATGGCCTTCTCCATGACGACGTTGCCGACGCAGTTGGCGGTGATGTTGAGCACCTCGAGGATGGGCACGCCGGAGCGGATGAGGGAAGCCAGCGTGCGGGCGAAACGCGCAAGGCAGATCTTGTGCGCGATGTGGCCGAAGACGGGCAGGCGGATGCGGTTGCGATCCCAGAACTCCAGGCCGACGCCTGTCTTGATGAACGTCAGCCAGCCGTAAATGATTGCCCCCGCCGCGCCGCCGACGGCCCACCACCACTTCTGCATCCAGCCGGAGAGGTCAATCAGGAACTGCGTGGGCGCGGGCAGCTTCGAGCCGAAGCCGGAAAAGATTTCGCCGAAGGTGGGCACGACCTTGATCAACAGGAAGCAGGTGATCGTGATGGCGACAAGCGTGACGATGGTGGGATACATCATCGCCGACTTGACCTTCTTGTGCAGGCGGACGGTGTTCTCCAAGTAGGTCGCGAGGCGGGCGAGAATCTCCGCGAGCAAGCCGCCTTTCTCACCGGCGTCCACCATGCAGCAGTAGAGGCGCTCGAAGGTCTTGGGGTGTTTGATCAGCGCCGCCGAGAAGTTGTCGCCGCTCTCGACCCGCGCGCAGATGTCGCGGATGACATCGCGCATGATCTTGTTGTCGGTCTGCTCGGCGAGAGCCTGGAGGGACTGCACGATCGCGATGCCTGCGTCAATGAGCGTGGCGAGCTGCCGGGTGAACATCACCAGGTCCTGCAACGGGACCGCGCCGCTGGTGGCCTTGCCCTTCTTGCCGCTGGCCTCCTGGATGGAGACGACGAGCATGTTGCGCCCGAGCAGATTGGCGATGGCCTCCTGCTCGGTGTTCGCCTCGAGGACGTTACGGATCTCCCGACCGGAGGCGGCTTCACGGGCGACGTAGCTGAAGGACGGCATAGCGTTGGCGTGTAGATAACCGGTGGGCAGGGGTTTTCAAGCCAAAGCTTAGCGAGCGAGATCCGACTAGTATGTCCTAGAACGGGCTGGTGCCTCCGCAGAGGCCAATGACTCCTCACTGCGCATGAACCATGCGGACGTTCAGGGAGCGGTCGAACACATACCGCTTGCCGACAGGAGCTTGGGGCATCTTCGATAACGCCCCCGAGGAAACCAACTCCTCCCAATCCTTCGGAGGACGACCATTCTTGCCCTGAAAAGTGAACAAAGCCCGCGTCAGCATGATATGATGGTCCGGCTCGGGCTCTTCCGGGAGATTGGGCTTGGCAGGCGGGCGGGCGGGCGTCGCTGGCGTGGCCGCAGGCGGAGCGGTTTCGGAAGCCGCAGCGGGCGGAGCATCCGGTGAGCGGCGTTTGCGGCAACCCAAGACCATGGTGGTCAGGACAAGTGTGATGCAGAGGAGGCGCATTGCGAGATTTCGGCAGAAGGAAAAACTCACTGGGTTGTCTTGCTCGCGAGCCAAGTGTAGTCGTTGCCTGCGTTGGCGCTCTGACTGATGGTCGCGCCGATTACGGCCTGACTTTCCCAGCGGTGATTCTCCACGTGGCCATCTGCGAAGGACAAGCCGCACGCGGACCCATGAGCACTGGATGGGAGGTCGTTGAGGTTTAGTCCAGCGCGGCCCATGACTACTGCAAAAAGCCCATCGTTGATGGTGGGGAAAAAATTACCGGTGGAGTCTGGCTTGTCGGGATTTTCGTCTATGAACACGAATCGATCCGACGGCTTCCCGATCTCGGTGTCACGCACGTAA
This sequence comes from Limisphaerales bacterium, assembly GCA_040081795.1. Taxonomy (GTDB): domain Bacteria; phylum Verrucomicrobiota; class Verrucomicrobiia; order Limisphaerales; family SXTU01; genus SXTU01. Next base: position 3,759 of record JBEBFV010000375.1, read on the forward strand.
TGCTCGTAGTTGGCAGCATCTACTCCGTAAGCGTGCCCGCCGGTGTTGTGTGTGGTGTAGCAGCCCATGTAGTTGCTCATCGAGACGCTACGCACTCGGGAAGTCCTGATAGTGAGATCCACGGTCTTGTCGGCCGGACACTTGACGACGGTGGGAGCAGGAGCATAGCGACCCAACTGCGCTTTCAGATAATAGTCCGCAGTATAGTTCGCGGGGTCAGAGACATCCATGCGCAGCCAGCCGCGAACCCAAGTATTGTAATACTCCTGCCCGGCTGTGAGCACGGGAACTGCCGCCCCTTGGCCGTCGGGCTGGTTGGGGACAATGCGCCCATCGTTGTCGCCATTGTAGAGATTAAAAGCCAACTGAAGCTGCTTCAGGTTGTTGCTGCACTTGGCCATCTGCCCCTTTTGCTTCGCCTTCGCCAATGCAGGCAACAGCATCCCTGCAAGGATCGCGATGATGGCGATGACGACGAGCAGTTCGATGAGGGTGAAGCCCGAGGCTCCAGACCGGCTGGCTCGCTGGGTAGCGGGGTTTTTTTGCATGGGTCGTGGGGGGGGACTTATCCGGCCAACTGTTTGCCAAGTCAATTCTCCGGTTTCCCCGATGCAGAACGGGGCCGTCAAATCTGCTGCACGACCTTCTGGTAGCACTCCGGGCAGATGCCGTGGGTGAACTTGGCCTGCGAGTGTGTCGTGATGTAGGACTCGACCTCGTGCCAGTAGTTCCGGTCGTCGCGGATTTTTTTGCAGTAGCAGCAGATGGGCAGCAGGCCCTGAAGTTGTTTCACGTGCTCCAGCGCGGCTTCGAGGTCGCTCACGCGCGCGGCCAGCTCGGTCTGGAGATGCACCACGCGCGCGCCGACCTGCACGCGGGCTTTCAACTCCTCCTGGTCGAAGGGCTTGGTGATGTAGTCGTCCGCGCCGGATTCGAGGCCCTGCACGATGTTCGCCTTCCCGCCCCGGATGGTGAGCAGGATCATGTAGAGCGGGGAGAGCTTGAGCTGATGGCGGGCGCGGCAACACAGCTCCACGCCGTCCATGCCGGGCATCTGCCAGTCAATCACCGCGAGCCGCGGGGGATTCTCCACCTGCAACGCCTGGATGGCCTGCTCGCCGTTGGTGGTGCTCACCACCTCGTATTGCCAGCGGGTCAGCAGGTCTTCGAGGATCCGCCGGACCACTGGGTCATCTTCAACGATCAGGACTTTCATGCGTGCGTGCTGTGATGCGCGCGAAGCCTTCCAAGAACCGTCGGGCACGTCAAGCTACGCGTGCGTTTGCGCGGCGTGAACGCCACCAGAAAAGGCTCGCCCGGCGCTCACGGACTCCACTGGTAATCCGGCGAGTTCGGATAGTTCGGCTCGCCCGGCACGGCCACGCGATGGAAGGCCGCATGCCCATCGAGGAAGGTGTAGTTCGCCTTCACCTCCTTGCCGTCCACGTGCCAGACCTCGCCGCGACCTGCGGCCCCGCCGCCGGAGTAATTGAACGCCACGTTGTCGGCGAAGATGAGCGTGAAGCTGGGTTTGTTCGCGCGCTCCACATTGAACTTGGTCTGTCCCGCCACGCTGAACGTCGCCGCGCCTGCCGGGTCGCGATAGTTGACCATGAAGGAATTGCCGAAGTCCCGATACACGTTATCCGTGGCCGCGAACGCGCCAAAGGCGACATGGCCCTTGTCGCTCGGACATTGGGCCACGGGCACCTCCGCGTTCGGCGCGTAGGGACCGCCGACGTAGCGGTTGAGCCAGCGCTGGACGTCGTCCGCTGGCAGGTTGTAGGGCGCGAGCGGCAACGCGCCGCGCTTGCCAGCGAACGTGATGGTGGAAAGCCCTGTTCCCGCCGGGAAGAAACCTTCGTTGTCATCCGCATACAGGCGGAAGCCCAGGCCGAACTGCTTGAGGTTGTTGACGCACTTGGTCCGCTTGGCGCGTTCCTTCGCCTTGCCCAGCGCCGGCAGCAACATGCCCGCGAGGATCGCGATGATGGCGATGACCACCAGCAGTTCAATCAAGGTGAAGCCATCACGGGCTTGGCGCTTCGCGGACGCGTTCATGTGGTGCGCTGGCAATACGCCCGCCCCGCACGACTGTCAACCGCCTCGCTTGCCTCGCGTCCCCTGCCCCGCCAAGCTCCGCGCATGAAATACCGCCGCTTCGGGAAGACCGAACTCCAGATGCCCGTCTTCTCCTGCGGCGGCATGCGCTACCAGCACAAGTGGCAGGACGTGCCGCCCGGCGAGGTGCCCAAGGACGGCCAGGCCAACCTCGAAGCCACCATCCACCGCGCCCTCGAACTCGGCATCAACCACATCGAGACCGCGCGCGGCTACGGCTCCAGCGAGATGCAACTCGGCTGGGTGCTCCCGCAAATCAAGCGCGACAAGCTCATCGTCCAGACCAAGATTGCCCCCTTCGCCACCGCCGAGGAATTCCTCCGCACCTTCGATACCTCGATGAAGCATCTGCGGCTCGACCATGTGGACCTCCTCTCGCTCCACGGCGTCAACAACCGCCAGCTCCTCGACTGGTCCCTCCGCAAGGGCGGCTGCCTCGAAGCCGCGCGCCGGCTCCAGCGCGAGGGCCGCTGCCGCCACGTC
>JBEBFV010000376.1:0-6360 GCA_040081795.1 Limisphaerales bacterium
GACTATCAGTCGCGCCTCGCGCTGTGGGTGGAGTGCGGCGAGTGCACGACGGCGAAGCTGGACAAGCTCGCGGTGAAGTGCCACGACGCGGAAATCTGGATGGTGCGACGCTCTCTGGCCGAAGCCGAGCAACTGGCCCACGCGATGAAGAAGGCCGAGCTGCGCGAGGACCGCTACAGCCTGCTGGCGCTGGATCCGGAGATGTTCAACGAAGTCTGCGGCCTGGTGCAGCAGCGCAACAGCGTGACGCTCTACGCCTGCGAGTTCGACCCGCCAAAGTTTCAGTTTGACTTCAACGGGCTGTGGTTCGACGCGGAGTTCAGCGTCGTCAGATTCTAGCAGGACTGGCTCCAGCCCATGCTACTTCTTTCCGAGCACTTCCTTGAGCTTGTCGGAGGCTTCCTTGCCGGCGGCGAGCTTCTGACGGACGAGCTTGTATGCCTCAGAGGCGCGCTTCTGGCCCTCGGTGATCTGCCACGGGCTCATCAGGCGAATGACCTTGTCGCGGGCCTCGACCGCGCGCTGGTGGCCGAAAGCGCCGACGAGGTTATACCACTTGTAAGCCTCCACGTAGTCCTGCGCGACGCCGCGGCCAAGCTCGTGGCACGAGCCGAGGCGGAACTGTGAGTCGAGGTGCGCCTGCTCGGCGGCGCGGGAATACCACTTCACAGCCTCCGCGTAATCCTGCGGCACGACCTGACCGGCCTCGAAGAACTGGCCGAGCCGCGCCTGCGAGTCGGCGATGCCGGCTTCCGCGCTGAGGCGATACCACTTCACGGCCTCCTGCTGGTCCTGCGCCACACCCAGGCCCAGGTCGCAATACTGCGCGAGCCGCGCCTGCGCCTCGGAGATGCCCTGCTGGCCGGCCATGCGGAAATACTTGGCCGCCTCCGCGAAGTCCTGGAGAGCGCCGAGACCGCGGTCAATGCACCGGCCCATCCGAGCCTGCGCCTCGGCGTGCCCGGCGTCGGCCGCCTTGCGATACCACGCCACGGCGGCCTGGTGCGATTGCAGCACTCCGCGTCCGAACTCCGTGCAGAAGCCGAGGCGGAACTGCGCGTTCGGCTCGTTCTGGTCGGCAGCGAGGCGATACCAACCGGTGGCCTCGGCGAAGTCCTGCGCGACGCCCTCGCCAAACTCGTAGCAGTAGCCGGTGAAGAACTGCGCGCCCGCGTGCCCGTTGTCCGCCACTGCGCGATAGAGCGAGTAGGCCTGGTTGACATCGCGCTCAACGCCGAGGCCCTGCCGCAGCAACTGCGCGAGGAGGAACTTGGATTCGAGATGCCCCTGGTCGGCGGCGGCGTGGAAGCACTGCGCGGCCTTGCCGTAATCCTGCGCAATGCCGTGGCCGTGCTGATAGCAGACGCCGAGCTTGTGCTGCGCGCTGACGTTGCCTTGGTTCGCGGACTGGAGGAACCAGCGCGCGGCGGTGACCTGATCCTGCACGACGCCCTGGCCCTTTTGGTAGAGGCGGCCCAGCGCGTTTTGCGCCGAGGCGTTGTTCCGGTCGGCGGCGCGCTGATACCAGCGGGCGGCGGCGGCGTAGTCCTGCGGCACGCCCTCGCCCAGCTCATACTTCGTGGCGAGCGTGAACTGCGCGCCGACGTGGTCCTGCTCGGCGGCCTTGTGGAACCACACGATGGACTCGGCGTAGTTCTGCGGCACGCCCTGGCCGCGCGTGCAAAGCTCGGCGAGCGAATACTGCGCCTCGGGATTGCCGTTCTCGGCGGCGAGCTGGATCAACATTCCCGCCGCGACGAAGTCCTGCGGCACTCCGTCACCGATCAAATACTTCTGGCCGAGCGCGTATTGCTCGAAGGGATTCGCCTGCTGCGCGACGCCCATGAGCGACTCGGTCTCCTCGAAGGCCGGCGCGACAAACGCCTCCGGCGCAGTGACGGGCTGCGGCGGCACAAACGTCGCCTCGGTGAACATCGGCGCAGGCATCGGCGCGGGCGCAGGCGCGAACTGCGGCTGCGTGATGAACGTCGTTCCCGGACTGCTCGGCGTCGGCGCGGCAAATACCGGCTGCGGCATCGGAGTGGGCGGCGCGTAAACCGGCGCGGGTGCGGGCGCAGGTGTCGGCTCCGGAGCGGGCATGGCAAAAGCGGCGCGCGTCAAGGATGCAGTCGCGACCGAAGTGGGAATGATCAGCGGCGGCTCCGGCGCGGGTTCGGGTTCCGGCGCCGGCGCGGGCGCTTCAGCGACGACCTCGACCTCGACAGGCTTCACCTCTTCCACCGGCGCAGCCTCGATGACGGGCGGAGCTTCCGGCTCCGGTGTAGGAGCGACTTGCGCACGGGTGGAGATGACCGTCTCCGCGTCGGGGTCCGCCTCGCCCTTGGTCAAATCTTGCAGCGCGGCCTTCGCCTCGGGATCGCCCTGGGCGGCGGCGCGGCGATACCACGCGATGGCCTCGTCGCGGTTCTTCGGCACGCCTTCGCCGATCTCGTGGCAATAGCCCAGGTTGAACTGCGCGGCGGCATTTCCCTGGAGCGCCGCCTGCCGATACCACTCGACTGCCTGCGTGTAATCCTGCGACACGCCTTCACCGCGATGATAGTGCGCACCCAGCGCGAACTGCGCCTCCGGCAAGCCCTGCTCGGCCGCGCGACGAATCCACTTCACCGCCGTCTCGTAGTTGGGCTGGCCCATGATGCCGTTGACGTAGGCGATGCCCAGGTCGAACTGCGCGTTGGCGTCGCCGGCCTCGGCCTCACCGACCATCTTGGCCTGCGGATCGTCGGACGCGGGTGAAGTGCTGGTGGCAAACGTCGGCGCAGGCATCAGTGCCGGCTCGGGCTGCGGCAGGGAAATCGCAATCGGCGCGGCAGGCTCCGGCTCGAGCACGGGCGCGGGTTCGGGCGCAGGCCCAGACTCGCGCATCAGGGGTGGCGCGGTGGACAGCACGGCTTCCAGCTCCGGCTCCGCCTTGTGTGCGGACTGCGTGAAAGGACTCGGCCCGCCGCGCGCAGACTTGGGCATCGTCTTCTCCAGCTCGATGATGGCCTGGCGCGCGTCCTCGTCGCCGGAGTCGGCGGCCTTGCGATACCAGATGAGCGCCTCGTCGGGATTCTTCTCCACGCCTTCGCCGATCTCGTAGCAGTAGGCGAGGTTGAACTGCGCGAGCGTGTGGCCCTGCTCGGAGGCCTTGCGATAAAGCCCGACCGCCTTCTCGTAATCAGCAGTGACGCCCTTGCCCTGCTGATACAACGCGCCGAGGAGAAACTGCGCGTCCGCATGGCCGCGCCGCGTGGCCTTCTCGAGATAATCAGCGGCGAGCGAGTAATCCAGCGGCACACCTTCGCCGCGCGTGTAGAGGTGGCCGAGCTGGTATTGGGCGTGTGCGTCGCCTTGCTGTGCCTTGAGCTGGAGGGTCTTGATGTTGGCGCTCGCCATGGGCGGATTGTTTGATTTTCGAGCCGGTGAAAGCAACAAGAAATAGGCTCAACAAGCCAAGTTCCAAGCACCAAACGCGGCCGTGTGCTCGAATGGAAGCATCCCGCCATCTTGCAGGGACAGCCCTTCTTCAACGCGGAGTCGCAAAGGCGCAAAGACGCAGAGAGGAAGAAATTGAGTCGGGTCGCCAATCAGAACCACCTTCAACGGTGCGGCGACTGTGGAAGCCCAATCAACCAAGCCGGTTCCCTCTGCGTCTTTGCGCCTTTGCGCCTTTGCGTTAAATTTCAACTGCCGAAATCAGGTTGAAGGCCGATCAAGCGCGCTCGACTGCGGCTGGGGATTTCGAGCTTGGAGCTTCCTCCACCCCCTCGCTATCCTCGCCCCGATGAAAGCCCTGGCTGCCGCGCCATTCCGCGCTCCGCATTCCGCGTTCCGCGCTCCCGTCGTCCCGACAGTGGACCAGATCATGGCAGAGGAACGCGCTGCCAGCTTCGGCAAGCGCAGCATCAAGACCTCCGCCAAGCTCGCCGGCCTCAAGCTCGCCATCTCGATGATGGACCTCACCACTCTCGAAGGCAAAGACACGCCCGGCAAAGTCGCCTTCCTCTGTCGCAAAGCCCTCGCCCCAGCCGAGCCGCGCCTTGCCGTCCCTCCCTGCGCCGCCGTCTGCGTGTATCCCAACATGGTCCGCCACGCGCGCAAGCTCCTCGGTGCGGACTCGCCGGTGAAAGTCGCCGCCGTGGCCACCGGCTTTCCCAGCGGCCAATATCCTTTGCCCACGAAGCTCGCCGAGGTCCGCCGCGCCGTGGCCGATGGCGCGGATGAAATTGACATGGTCATTGACCGCTGCGCCTTCCTCACTGGCGACCACGCCAAGGTCCACGACGAAATCGCCTCGACCAAGGAAGCCTGCGGCCCTGCGCACCTCAAAGTCATCTTCGAGACCGGCGAACTCGTCACCTACGACAACGTCCGCCTCGCCAGCCAGATCGCGATGGAGGCCGGCGCGGACTTCATCAAGACCAGCACCGGCAAGGTCACACCCGCCGCCACCATGCCCGTCACCCTCGTGATGCTGGAGGCAATCCGCGACCACTTCTTCGCCACCGGCGTGCGCATCGGCATGAAGCCCGCCGGCGGCATCCGCACCAGCAAGCAAGCCCTCGCCTACCTCGTCATGGTGAAGGAAACCCTCGGCGACGACTGGCTCACGCCCGACCTCTTCCGCTTCGGCGCGAGCACCCTCGTAAACGACGTGCTCATGCAAATCGCCAAGCTCGTGGACGGCCGCTACCAAGGGCCGGACTACTTCTCCCTGCCGTGAGCGAGCATGCGCGCGCCTTCTCCCGAGGAAGCGAGAAAGCGAGTCACACCCTCACACCTGCTCACCCGCTCACCTGCTCCGCTACACCGGCCGCGTGATCTGCGCCGTATTACTCCCCTTCTCGTTGCCCGTGGCCGTCACCACGTAAACCCGGAACACACTCACCGCCCCCGGGGCGCCCAGACCCTGCGCCGTCAGGAACTCCCGCGCCGCCTCCGGCTCCACGCTGCCCAGCACACTCTCATCGTCCGCCGAATACGAACTCCCCGGACTCCACCGCACCTCGTAATGGTCCAGCGACGCCTCCGCGCTCGCCGTCCACGTCAGCTTCCCCTGCGTGGTCGGGGCGTTCCAGACGCCGGTCAGGCTCACCGCGTCCGGCGTGCTCCCCGCCTCCGGCGTCAGCCGGGGCAACGCCACCACCAGCGCATGGTCTGGCGCGAAAAACGTCGGCATCGCCTCGCGATACGACTTGAGAATGGGATAAATCACATCCTCCAAGTCCTGCCGTTCACCGCGCTTGACCCGCAGGTCCACCTCCCGCGCCGTGATCGTCTTGTAAGCCGTGCGCAGCAGCACCAGGTCCGCGCTGAACGTCGCCAGCGCGTAAGCCCCCAGCAGCAGCAACGGCGGCGTGAACCCGCCCACCGGCGCCAGCGCATTGGCCCGCGTCCACAGATTCTCCATGTCGTCCAACGCCGGCAGCCACGCCCCCTGCCCCTCCGAGAGCGTGGGCACCTTGGGCAGCGACCGCGCCAGCGTCGTGCTCCCCAGATACGACCGAGCCTTCTCATTGAACTGGTTGAGCCGCGCGTGCAGCGCCCCCTTGCGGTCATCCAAGTCCGCCCGGCCCATCTCCACGTCATTGATCGCCGCCTGCACCGCCGAGTGCAACCCCCCGAGACTCGTGCGATGCGTCTCCAGATTGGCCCGCGTCGTCCCGGCGGGCAGCACCAGCGCGCCGGGCGCAAGAGCAGTGTTGACGAGACTCCAGTGAGCGAGGAACTCGTCCGTCGTGGGCAGGAAACTGGCTGGGCCTTGTATCGGCATGGTGGTGGGTTGGGTTGGTCCTAGAAACAGCAGTTAACGCAAAGACGCAAAGACGCAAAGGCGCAGAGAGGAAGGAATTGGATTGGGTTGCCAGGCTGAAGCGCATTCGCCCGCGCGGTGGGATCGGGAGCGAGACCAGCCAAGTCGGTTTTCTTTGCGGCCCTGCGGCTTTGCGTCCTTGCGTTAAGTTTCAACTGCCGGATTTAGGTTGATGGTTTGTGCCACGTCACCGTGGCAGTTGTGAGGATTAACTTTGCCATCTTTCATACTACCAAGCAAATAATCCGTCAACCACATTCGCTATTTTTGCTCACCCAGCCAGTAATTTTCTCCACACAGCGGATAATCCGACTCGCCCAGACTATGCTTTGCATCACCCATCAAATAATTCAAGGCATCCAACCGGAAGTCTGATACACCCCGCCAATAATTTACATCACCCATCCACCAAACACGGTGAACTACCTGCTGGAACCGTCAAACTACCCGCTGAAACCCACAAATGAACGCCTGAAACTGCCAAACCACCCGCCCAACCCTGCCAAAAAACCAACCAGACCCAAAAAACATCCCCTATTCCCCAT
>JBEBFV010000377.1:0-6350 GCA_040081795.1 Limisphaerales bacterium
GTCTATCTTATCATTGAGCGCATTGAGCTGCGCGCGCATCTGCGCCGCATCCGCGAGCGTGTTTTCCTGCGGCAGGTTCGGGTCGAAGGGCATGGCGCGTCAGGGTGAGACTGTGATCTTGCCGATGTCGGTCCACGGGCCATTCGGGGAGCCATCGTCCCAATAGCGAAGCCGATACTCGCGAATCTCCGGCTGGCCGGCCACCAGCAGCGGGCGCTCATCCAGGTAGAAGCGGCCCGTGGCGATCGCCAGCGGCTCCCACGGCGCACTCGTCCCGCCCCGCCGGGTCTCGATCGACACCCCCATGTGATCATAACGTTTGATCCCGATCCTCACGCACTCGCACCCATCCCCGGCCAGCACTTTGAGCGTGAACTTCGGCACCGGATGTTCCGTCGTGTCCTCGGCGCCCACGATCCCGAGGTCCGTGCCGATCGCCTCGGTGTAACCCGCCGAGTTCTTGATGATCTGCACCAGCGCGAAGATGCGCTCGAGCGCGCCCGGCGCGACCGGAGCCACCCCGGTGGGCAGCGTCGGCGCAGTGAAGACCGGCAGCACGAACGGGTCGTCGCCTTCGCCGGTCAGCGCCGCGCGCATGGCATCCGTGCAGGCCGGCGCAAAAGCCCGCACCTGCCCCACCCACGACCCGAGCACATACATGATCCATCTCGACTCGGCGACCGCGGCGGTGACGACCCCGCTGGCCAGCCCCAATGCGGTGGCATAGCCACCGAGTTTGCTGCTGAAGTTATCGTGCCAGCCGACCTGATCAGTCAGCCGGGTGGGATAGAATACCTGTCTCTTCATACGTGTGATGTGGTTTTGTTTTGGTGTGATGTTCAGGGGAGAAGGGCTGGCGGCGCTCCAGAGCGCGCCGGAATTCCATGCAAATTGATTCCAGAGAGCCATTCATCGAGCCCTCCGGCCCGGATTCGGGCGTTCGCGACCCGCCAAGCGGCTCCCGGGCGTCGCAGGGTGTTCTTTGCGCGGCGCATAGTAGTCTTTGTGCCGCGCAAAGAAGACGATGCGCCGCGCATTCGTCCGGGTGCGCCGCAGGGGATTCATCCCGCGGGGCGCAAAGAAGATTATGCGCCGCGCATTCGTCCGAATCCGCCGCAGGGGATTCATCCCGCGGGGCGCAAAGAAGATTATGCGCCGTGCATTCGTCCGAGTCCGCCGCGCATTCGTCCGGGTGCGCCGCAGGGGATTCATCCCGCGGGGCGCAAAGAAGACTATGCGCCGCGCATTCGTCCGGGTCCGCCGCGCATTTGTCCGAATCCGCCGCAGGGGATCGGTGTCGTGCGCCGCAAGACGCGTCTCGCGAACCGGCGAACTGATGATGGAAGGCGCGGACTTCATCTAGCGCATGGGGGACTGCCTCCCGCCATTTGGGCAGCGACGAGCCGAATACGGAGGAAGCACGCACAAACAGCCGATGGGTGGCATCATCCGCTCCCAGGGAATCTTGAGGTAGGCATTGACGAGGGTCAACGTCTTGAGGCTGGGATTCTCCCCGCCGCGTTCGATTCGCTGATAATACCGCTGGTCGATGTCCACCTCTTTCATCACGTCGATGATGGAAATTTTGTGGTCGACGCGCCACTGGCGCAGATTGGTTCCTAGGATATTGTTAGCCGGGAGTTCCATGCGCGCAGGGTGCCAGCGGGCCTTTAAGCTTGGGAAGGGTCTATAGACCGCTTTTTGCAAAAATCTTTTGCCCGCAGGACACTGCTTCCCGAGCTACCCCGCCGCCAGCAGGCTGTTGAAAATCTTGATGCCCCGGTGGTTGTCCACAGATTGCACTGATTTTCACAGGGGAGTTGGACGCACTGCCGGGAGGAATCTGTGTCCATCCGTGAAATCTGCGGACTATTTCAACGGTCTCCCGGCGGCCGCAGCGGGGCGGGGGAGCGGGGGGCAGGGAGAAAAATTGCGTGGATTGTGATTGGCCTGCCGCAGCCTGCACGCTCCACTCCGCGTCCCGCCCCGCCCATGTTTGAACAAGCCTTCCGCAACATTGACGACGTGCTCCGCCGGGAGGGTGGAGGCGTGCTCAAATACACCGAGCAATCTTCCTGGCTGCTCTTCCTGAAATACCTCGACGGACTTGAAGAGGACAAGGCGACCGAAGCGGCGCTGGACGGGAAGAAATACACCTACATCCTCGACAAGCCCTACCGCTGGACGAGCTGGGCGGTGCCGCGCACCAAGGACGGCCAGATCGATCACAACGCCGCTCTCACCGGGGACGACCTGCGTGACTTTGTGAATCTGAAACTCTGCCCCTACTTGAAAGGTTTCAAGCAGCGCGCCACCGGGCCGAACACCATCGAGTATAAAATCGGCGAGATTTTCAGCGAGACCAAGAACGAGATCAACAGCGGCTACAACCTGCGCGAGATCGTCGAGGAAATTGACGGTCTTCGTTTCCGTTCGCAGAGCGAGAAGCACGAGCTGAGTTTTCTCTACGAGGAAAAGATCGGCAACATGGGCAACGCCGGGCGCGACGGCGGCAGCTACTACACCCCGCGCCCGCTCATCCGTGCCATCGTCAAGGTGGTGAACCCTCAACTCGGCGAGCGCATCTACGACGGCGCGGTCGGCTCGGCGGGCTTCTTGTGCGAGGCGTTCGATTTCCTGAAAGCCAGCAAGAACATCACCACCAGCCAGGCCAGGACGCTTCAGGAAAAGACCCTCTACGGCAAAGAGAAGGACAAGCTCGCCTACGTCATCGCGATCATGAACATGATCCTGCACGGGATCGAAGCGCCGAACATCGTCCACACCAACACGCTCTCGGAGAACCTCGCCGACATTCAGGAAAAGGACCGCTACGACGTGGTGCTGGCCAATCCCCCCTTCGGCGGCAAGGAACGGCCCGAGGTGCAGCAGAACTTCCCGATCAGGACCGGCGAGACGGCGTTCCTCTTCCTCCAGCACTTCATCAAGATCCTCCGGGCCGGCGGGCGCGGCGGCATTGTCATCAAGAACACCTTCCTCTCCAACACCGACAACGCCTCCGTGAGCCTGCGCAAGCTGCTGCTGGAAAGCTGCGACCTCCACACCGTGCTCGACTGCCCCGGCGGCACGTTCCAGGGCGCGGGCGTGAAGACCGTGGTGCTCTTCTTTGAAAAAGGGAAACGCACCCGCCGCGTCTGGTTCTACCAGCTCGACCCCGGTCGCAACCTCGGCAAGACCAACCCGCTTAATGATCCCGACCTCGCCGAGTTCGTGACCCTGCAAAAAACCTTCGCCGACTCGCCCAAGAGCTGGAGCGTGGACGCCAGGGACATCGACCCGGCCACCTTCGACCTCTCCGTGAAGAACCCGAACGGCGGGGAGGCGGTGGTGCATCGCAGCCCGGTGGACATCATGGACGAGATCGCCGCGCTGGACGCCGAGAGCGCGGAGGTGCTGGGGAAGATCAAGGCGCTGCTATGAAGCCGGCCCCGCCATCTGCCTTGAGCGCCAAAGGCGCGGCCCCAAGCCTGCCCAGGGCAACGCCCTGGGAACACCGCACCCCACCGGATTCAGGGCTGAAAGTCCGGGACAATCCGTGCGCCCTTGTGCCGGGCTTTCAGCCCTCGCGGTTTTTTGGATCGGATACCCAGGGCGTTGCCCTGGGCTGGCTTGGGGCCGGGGCTTTGCCCCTTCGGAACAAACCCATCGCCGCGCTGGACGCCGAGAGCGCGGAGGTGCTGGGGAAGATCAAGGCGCTGCTATGAAGACGGGGTGGCAGACGAAGAAGGTGAGCGAAATTGCGAAGCACTCGCTCGGCAAGATGCTGGACAAGGCCAAGAACAAGGGTGAGCCGAAACCGTATCTCCGAAACCTCAACGTCCGCTGGTTCGACTTTGATCTGTCGGACGTGCTTGAGATGCCCTTCCTCCCGACAGAGTCGGAGAAATACACCGCCGTCAAAGGCGACGTGCTCATCTGCGAAGGCGGGTATCCTGGTCGTGCCGCGATCTGGGAGCAGGATGAGCCGATCTATTTTCAGAAGGCGCTACACCGCGTCCGATTCCACGAACCGGAGCGGAACAAGTGGTTCGTTTACTACCTCCAATTTCGCGATCTCGAAGGAACGCTGCGGAAGCATTTCAACGGTGCGGGCATTCAGCATTTCACGGGAGAAGCATTGGCTCAGTTCGAGATTCCCGTCCCCCCGCTGGCCGAACAGGAGCGGATCGTTGGGGTGCTGGACGAAGCGTTTGCGGGACTGGCCACCGCCCAAGCCCACGCCGCCAAGAACCACCAAAACGCCCGCGCCCTCTTCGAAAGCCACCTCCAATCCGTCTTCACCCACCGCGGCAAGGGCTGGGTGGAGAAGAGTGTTGCTGACTTGGTTGCCGAAGGCGCGTTGGTCAAACCCTTCGATGGAAACCACGGCGAGATTCATCCCAAGAAGTCCGACTACACCGAGTCAGGTGTGCCATTCATCATGGCGCGAGACCTTCAAGACGGCCTTGTTGATTCGGAGCATTGCGTCTTCATTTCGCAAAAGCTGGCAGATTCCCTTCGAGTTGGCTTCGCGAAAGACGGCGATGTTCTGATTTCACACAAAGGCACGATTGGACGGTCAGCCATCGTCAGCACCGACGACGATTACATCATGCTGACGCCGCAGGTGACTTCGTATCGCGTGAAGGATTCCAGCAAACTTTTCAACCGTTTCATCCACTACTACTTCATGAGTCCCGGATTTCAGCGGGAGATGATTGCTGGAGCAGCCGACGGCTCGACACGTGCATATATCGGAATAACGAAGCAGCTCACGTTGCGCTTCCGTTTTCCGCCGTTGGCGGAACAGAAGAGAATCGCAGCCGAACTGGATGTCCTCGACCCTGAAACCCAACGCCTCGCCACGCTCTACGCGCGGAAGCAGGCGGCGCTGGCGGCGTTGAAGCAGTCGCTGCTGCACCAAGCCTTCAGCGGAGAACTTTAGAAACGACGCGTGATGAGCCCCGGCAAAAACACTCTCGGACTTTTTGGCTGGCTGCTGCTGTGCTTTGCGGCGGCGGCGGGCGGAGCGGTGTTCATGCCGGGAGAGTGGTATGCCGCGCTCCAGAAGCCGGCGTGGAATCCGCCGGGGTGGATCTTCGGCCCGGTCTGGTCGGTGCTCTACACGATGATGGCGGTGGCGGCGTGGCTGGTGTGGAAACGTGGCGGGTTCGCGGCGCAGCGCAGACCGCTGCGTGTCTTCCTCGCGCAACTGGCGCTCAACGCGCTTTGGACGCCGCTGTTTTTCGGGCTGCACCGGCCCGGCGTGGCGTTCGCGGAGATCCTCCTGTTGTGGCTGGCCATCGCGTGGACGATCGCGGCATTCCGGCGGGAGCATCGCCCCGCCGCGTGGCTGCTCGTGCCGTATCTGGCGTGGGTGAGCTTCGCCGCGGTGCTGAACGGCACGCTGTGGAGGTTGAACCCATGAGCCGCTCACGGGAGCGATTTCAAACCGTGAATGGGGCCGCCACCCACGGCCTCGCCACGCTCGACGAGCGGAAGCAGGCCGCGCCGGCGGCGTTGAAGCAGCCGCAGCCGCACCCAGCCTGCAACCGGGGAACTGCGAGGATGGACATTTCATGGACGGGAAGTGCAGGCCTGGACATAATGGGCGCCTTATGAGTGAGCCGGAGAAACTCATCCCGCTGCACGGGGGCTACCGGAAGCTGAAGAGCTTTCAGGTGGCGCAGCTCGCCTACGATGTGACGGTGCGCTTCTGCGAGCGCTACATCGACAAGCGCAGCCGGACGCACGACCAGATGGTGCAGGCGGCGCGCTCGGGCGTGCAGAATATCGCGGAAGGCAGCCAGGCGAGCGGCACATCGAAGAAGATGGAGCTGAAGCTGACCAACGTGGCGCGGGCGAGCCTCGAGGAACTGCGGCTCGACTATGAAGACTACCTGCGCCAACGCGGGCTGGCGCAGTGGCCCGAGGAGGACCCGCGCCGGAAGGCGCTGGTGGCCCGGCGCTGCGGCTCCGCAGAGGAAGTGGCGCTCTGGGTGGAGGAGCTGCACCGCGGCGATGGACCGGATGGACCCGATGGATCGGATGGACCGCGCCGAAGGAAAGCGCCGTCCATGAAGTCCATAAAGTCCATGAAGTCCATCTACCCTGAGCTCGCGGCGAATGCGGCGCTGGTGCTGATCGGGGTGGCGTGTGCGCTGCTGGAGCGGCAGCTCGATTCGCTGGAAAAGGCCTTCGAGACGGAAGGCGGCTTCACAGAGCGGCTCCACCGGGTGCGGAGCGCCCGCCGAAATACCCGCCGATGAACGAAGCCGAGACGATCGATGAACATATCCTGCCGGCGCTGAAGGCGGCGGGGTGGGGTGTCGTGGAGGGGAGCCGCATCC
>JBEBFV010000378.1:0-6345 GCA_040081795.1 Limisphaerales bacterium
CGCGGATGGGGTTCCTCTGTTACTCCTTGTGGCGCAGGTTCGCAACACTTCGATTGCGACCGCCTGCGCCATTCTGAGTGCCTGTGTCCATGTGATGTCCGAACGTCTCTTCATTAGCTGCTTGTTTTGAGGTGGTTACGTCATGCGAGCGCTGGAGGGGTTTTGGGCGTCACCTCACCGCTCGCAGGTTCAGTTGTCAAAGACCGGCAACTTCTCAAACCACATAGCACGGGGCGTCCAGTTTCGTGTAGGGCATTCCCAGCGCGGTGATGACCCGATCACCCCGCCCTTCCGACGGTCCCAGTCCGACGAAAATCACCTGATCCTCATCGTGATTGATGATCTCGCTCAATTCCGCCTCCAGTTCGATCTTCTCCGACGAGTTCAGGTCGCACTCGAAAACCGAAAACTGCAGGTGATCGCCAAAGTTACCGCACGTCCTGAACACCTTGCGCAGCCGTTTCGCGTCAGCGATGTCGTAGCAAACCAGGTAGGTCGTTCGCATGGGTCACCTCGTCATCAAGGGAATGTATTCCGCGATTTCTCCGGTCAGCGTCTTGGCCAGCAAACGTGCCTGCAACTCCAGTGCCCGGCGATAGCTGACCTTGTAGTCGAACAACGGGTGCGTGATCAGCGAGCTCATGCGCTGCTCATACGTTTGGAAGAAGCGTTTGCGTCCGCCGGCAGTCAGATTCACCGCCTGGCCGGCGCGCACGAAGTCCGTTTCCGTAACGACGCGGTTGTTGATGCAGCTCAACACCGTGGACTCCGCCACCAATGGCCGAAACTCCTCCATCAAGTCCAGCCCCAGCGCCGGCCGGCCGAAACGAGGCTGGTGGTAGAATCCCAGATAAGGGTCGAACCCCACCGCCAATGCCGCCAGCGTGCAATCCTTGGCCAGCATGCTGTAAGCCAGCGAAAGCATCGCGTTGACGGGATCGGTGGGCGGGCGACGGTTGCGGTTGGAGAAGTTGAAGTTGAACGCGCGCTGGTTCGGTTCCTGGCTGGGCATTTCGAGGCCGGGCAGGTCGTCCTCCACCTTCACCATACCGCTGAAGTGCTGGAAATACTGGCTCGCGGCGGCACCCTCGATTCCCAGCAGTTCCTCGATGGAAGCGGCGTTCAGCGCATCTTCAGAGGCCCGCTTGAGCTTTCCAATGATCGGCTCGGGCGGCTCCAGATGGTTGCGCATCAGCAGCGTGCGATGATTACGGATCTTCCCATGCACAAACTGCCGCGCGAGGGACAGGCATACCGCCTCATCCCGCGCCAGGCGGAACTGCTCCATGCGCAGGAACACGTTCTTCATCGCGTGACCACGGGTGATTCCGTAGAACCAGCCTCCCATTGAAAAGTAAGTCACCGGCACTTCCTGTTCACAGAGCGAATGAATGGCCTGCGTCGAAATCTGGACGTTGCCGAATAACGCGACATGCGAGACATCCCGCATCCGCACTTCCTCGATGACGTGATCCTGCTCCTTGACCACCAGCACCTCGTCTTTGCAGCCCACGCGATAGCCCTGTGTGTTCAGATACAGCGGACGGGTGTCGTCCCGCGCGGCAATCAATCTGCGTGGCGCTTCTCCTGCCACTTTTTTTGAATCCTCGGCATCTGCCGGCGCGCTGGTTTTCTCCACGACACTCACGTCAACCTTCAGCGCGGTTTGTGCCAGCATCCGCGTCTCGTCCGGGAGGCAGACTGGAGCGAGCGAACACCGCACGCACTTCGGCGAATGCACCAGCGGTGCTGGAATCGGCCCGACGATGACCCGCTTCGCTTCGGCGATCTTTTGCAGAATCCAGCTTTCCAATTCGGCAGTGATGGGCAGACGAACGCGCTGCTTGGTGGCACGATAGTAGATGACGCCCTCATTGCAGGCGTAACCGTTGTCGCGCAGGATCAGCGCCTGCAACCCCAGTTGCATCTTGTCGGTGTCCCACAATTCGTTGGCCTCCTCCCCTTCCTTGGGCGCACCTGCCTTGTAATCCACCGGGCAGACTTCCAGTGCGGCCAACAAATCCGTTGTCTCCGCCTTGGATTCGACGAGGTCCATCTTTGCCACAACGCCCAATCGCTCCGACCCCATCTGCACAGAACGTGAATGGATCGTCTCGATTTCTCCCTCTCCGGCTTGGGGAAAGGTGCTCTGTTTATTGTCCGATTCTCCCTCGCCACTGGCCGTCTTTTCTTCCGTTTTCCGCTTGGCTGCGTCCGATTTCCGTTTGGCCTTCGGCAAAGCACCACTGCCCGAATCCACCCGCTTGTGAATGACCCCGCCACGTATGGTGTCTGCGCTTTCGACAAACACACCCTCGACGAATTCGTAGTAGAACAGTCGCTGACAATAGACGAACTCGTTCAACATCCGCGCGGGAATCACCTGGTTCTCGACTTCCGCTACGCCGCCCGACTGAGGTTTCCTGCTGCCATCTCCAGGCGGTCCGGGCTGGTTGAGGTCTGAGTAAGCAGCCGGAGATTCTGTCAACGGTTTCTGACCTTCGGCTGGCGGTGCTTCAGCGGGTGCCACATGCACCACGATCTTCAACTGTGCGGCCTCGGTCGTGGGCTGGCCCGATGGACGGCTGCCGCCAGACCTTGCCTCGGTGCTGCCCGGCGCAACGCTCCTCGGTGTCAGCGGCAGTTCCAGCTCCATGAAACGATCTTTAGGCAAAGCCGCCGGGTCTTGGTCCTTCATAAGGTTGAGGGGTTACGGTCTGACTCGCTCGGGCCACCTTCGCTCGGTTGCGCGGCCCCCGATTCGATAACCGGCACAAATAGGCCGAGGCCGAAGTGGCAGGAAGTTCCGAGCGAAATTGGCCCTTTGACTGGCTCGCTGAAAGTGAGCGTCACCACATACCCGAGTTTGTCGTTGTTCGTTCGTTCGCCTTGCGCCGATTTGAGGCGATGGATTTTTGCCCAGCCCGATTCCTCTGCTGCGATGACAAGTCCGGTGACGTTCAGGCCACGCCTTGCGAGTGCTTCGCTCAATTGCTCCTTCACCGAGCAGCCCGGTTTCTCCTTGCCCGAGCGTCCATAGACGTGAAGCGGAGGGACGTATGGGGAGAGGCTTTTCCATTCGCGGTAAGTGTCGTTGCCGAAGCCGGGAGGTGGCGGGACGAGTTTATCCAAGGGCACCAAGTTCAGTGTCCACGGGTCTTCCTTGTAGTTCAACGGCAGCGGCGTGTTGGCGGCGTCGAGGATGGCGCGCTGTTCGGTGTCGTTGAATGGCTCGTCTCTCCAAACGCAGAGGCGGGAAGGTGAGTCGGGCGCTCCGCCGAGGAAGAATGTGGCATGCTTGTGGCCTTTCGCCGGGCTGCCGTCTGGATTTCTGCCTGAAAGCAGGAGTGCCTGTTCGCGCACTTCTTCGGGGGCATCGGCCCATTTCATTCTTGGGTTTCCTGTCAGGATTTTCGTGAAGCAACCCAGCGCACGGCTCCGAAACCGCTCGGTGATGAGCACAGCGTCTTTGTAGCGCGGGGCGACTTTGGAGCCGATGGCGAATTGGACGAGCGAGACGGTCGGCAGCATGGGTTTCGGACGAGGCGCAGGTCGGATTTGCGGACGCGGTGGACGCTTGGCGAACATCCAGCGGGAGCCGGGCGGGATGGCGGTGCCCTTCACCGAGGGAGCGTCCGTGGTGGCTTCGAGTTGGGCGAGGCTGGCTTCGGGTTTGAGTGCAAGCACGGGGACGGCGTTGTCCGTTCGACGACGTTCCAGTTTTACCGGGGGAGAGCCACCGGCGGGCGGTTTGGGAAGGCGGCGGATTTCGGTGATGGATTCGGCACGTCCGAAGTAGAGCATCCGGGCGAGGCAGGCATCGAGATGCGCCAGCAGCGGCGGTGTCCAATCCGGCCCGTCGAACAGCCACACGACGGGAGCAGCAGCGCCGGAGGTAATCCAAAAATTATCGAGCACCTTGGTGGTGTTGTAGGCCATCATGCCGGGTTCCTTGGCGCTGGCGGGGACGCGCTTGAACTCCGCCGGATGGTATTGGCGCAGGCCGGGGCCGCGCCATGTCGAAGGCGGAAGCTGCCACGAGATTTCGCTGGCGGCGAAGGCGCGAACCATCGACTCCCGCAGCGTGGCGTGGCTCACGGTCGAGTCGGCGATTTCCCGGTCAAGCTGATACGAACGCGCCAGCACCGCGCGGACGAGCCGCCACGGGCTGGGTGGCCATTCGCCGTGCGGGTCATCGTAGGGGAACACTTTCCACGGCGTCGCGTGGAAGCGCCCCAACGGGAAGGTCTGCTCAAGGGCGAGTTGCATGCCTTATTCGTTGGTTTCTTCGCCTTCGCCTTCTTCGCCAGCACCTTCCTGCGCTTTGTCATCGTCCTTGCCGGCTTTGAAGAGTTCGTCGGATGGCCAATAGACTTTGGTGACACGCGGGTCGGCGAACCCGGCGTTTCCTATGGCAGTAGCGATGTCGCGCTGGAGTTCAGTCGGCGGAAGTGCTGTTGGCGTTTCATTCTCAATGCGAGCGAGCGCGGCGAGCTTTAGGTCGCAACCGCTGCGGAAGCGGTAGGGACCGGAGAGGAGTCGCCCGATTTTCCACAGGGCCAGTTCGAGCAGGAATTGCTTCTGGTTGTTGTTCAGCCCGTGATCACCGCGTCCGAAGGAGCGGATGAGCGAGAGATCTATCACGAACGTTGCGCGAATCTCTCGGGCCGTTTCCTTGTCCACGGAGAAGATGGGCTGGCCGGACGTGGTCTTGCCGAGTTTGTCGAACTTCACGCCGGAGAGACCGACACGGTCTGCGCCGAATGCTTCGTGGTGCGCGGTGAGCACACGCGAGAGCTTGATTCCCATCGCCGGGAAAAGAATGCCGTGGACCAGCGAGTTCGGGTCGTAGCGGAAGATGGTGCGGAAGACATTCCACCAGTCGCCGGGCAGCGGGTGTGTTTTCTTGCCGAGGTCTTGGATGCCGAAGCCGGTGCGAAGAACGGCGGCAAAGTTCTCGGCGGTCACGGCCTCATCGCGAACGACTTTGCCTTTCTCATCGAGGAAGTAACTCGATGCGAGGCGATGGCCTTCGGAAAGCGAAGTCACCACCAGCCGTGTCGGTGCAGTGCCACCTGTGGTTCCCGGTGCATCGGTGAGGCATTGAAGATAGGGCATCCCTTCGATGTCGGGATGCAGTTCGAGCGTCTCCTTGCTGGCAAGCGAGACAGCCTCAAGGTGGTTCGCCATGCTGGCGGCGCTGTCCACGACGCAGACTTTCTCTTTGGCTCCGTCTTTGCGCGGCGCGTCGTAAATGACGTGGCCGATGTCGGGAAATCCAGCAGGTTGAAACAGGTCGCCCGTGACGGGAACCAAGGTGGCCTGCAGGACGAGGCGGTGGGCGTTGGCGTCTGCCAACAGTGCGGTGGTGTTTAGTGTGGTGCTCATGTGTTGTTGTTTTTGCGTGGTGAAAGCCAGCGGAGGGAGACCTGGGTGAGGCTGCCGCCCTGCGCGGGGATGAGGAGCGCGGCGAGCAGGCGCTGCGGGTCGGCGCAGGCGAAATCTTCGTGCGGGAGTTTGGCAGACTCGATGCCTGCGGCGCGGTAGGCGTTTCTCGCCAATCGAACGGCGGCAGTGATGTCACCACGAGAGAGTTGCGCGGCGATGCCCGGAAGCGGGCCGACTTTTGCGGGTTCGCGTTTGCTGCCTTCGGGCAGCAGTTGGTTCAGCAGCGTCCGTTGGAAAAGCGGTTTGAAGAGGGCGAAAAGCGCGAGGCCACCCGTGGTGACATCGGGCGGACTGACTTGGCCGAGGCGATTGCGGACTGCTGCCACGCAGTCCTTGTTCCAGTCGAAGAGGCTGAACCGCATCGCCCAGCGTTCGACCTCGGCATCGTCCACGGCTCCCGTGAGCCACGCTTCGATGTCGCCGAGCGCGGCGCGATGCCATGCGCCAAAGGGAGGTTCGGCGGACGGTTCTTCCTCCATCAGCCGACGATTCAGGACGGCAGCGAGATTCGTCGTCAGCCCGCCCGCCCCCCACACGCGGCGAAAGGGGACGGCCTCGGGGATGGAGCAATAAGTCCCGCGCTGCTGCACACCTAGCCAGTAGGGCAGGAAAGGTGCGGCGCTCACTTTCTTGGCCTTGCCGGTGCGCCTGCCAGCAAAGAGCGTCGCCAGCGCCAGTCCTATGCGTGCTTCGGCACAGGCATCTCCATCCCCTTTATCATCAAGCAGGTATTCCGCCCACGCTCCGGGCAGTTGCTGAAATTGAATGGAAGGCTTGTGGCCACGGTGTCCGCGATTTCTATCGGCTTTGCGAAGCGCGCCAATCATCGCGTCCACTGCTGCGCGTGCACTTTCTGGAGACGCAGGACTTTCAGCGAAAGCGACCAGCGCCTCATCC
>JBEBFV010000379.1:0-6329 GCA_040081795.1 Limisphaerales bacterium
GCAGGCCGACGGCGGCCCAGTAGCGCACGCCGTCGTGGGTGTCGCGCAGCCAGTCGCGCTGGCGCGGCGCGGCTTCCTCACGGCCGACCGCGTCGGCGGCGTCGAGGAGACGGGCGAGCGGATAGCGTTCATCGTCGTGCGCGACCGACCACGGCGTTTCCCTGCCTTCGAGCCGCGCCCACATCTGCGGCTCGGTGAAGAAGCCCGTGTCGCGCGTGGCGAGCTGCCACCGGCGAAGCTCGGCGCGCAGCTTTTCGAGCACCGCGCGGTGCTGCGGGTCGGCGGCGAGGTTGCGAAGCTGATGCGGGTCGGCCTGCGTGTCGTAGAGTTCCTCGAGCGCGCGCCGGGGCGCGGCAAAGGTGAGCGGGCCGGACGTGAGCTTTCCCTCGGCGGCGAGGCGCTTGAACTCCTGGCGGAACGTCGAGGTGTCCGAGTAGCCCTCGGGCTGCATCCACGGGAGGTGCGGCATGAAGTTGCGGACGTAAAGCCAGCGCGCGTCGCGCACGCTGCGCGAGGCATCGAACGCCTCGTCCACGCGGTCGCGCGCGCCGTGAATGAATTCGCGCGGCGCGGCGGCATCCGGGCCGAGGAAGGCGCGGCCTTGAAAGTGCGCGGGCGCCTTCACGCTGCAGAGGCTCAGGACCGTCGGCGCGAAATCCACGAAGCTCACCAGCCGGTCGGTGGTGCCGCCGGGCGGCGCGGGCGCGAGCTGCGCCCACTTCTTCGGGAAGCGCACGAGCAGCGGCACGCGCAGGCCGGAGTCTTGCAGGCAGCGCTTGCCGCGCGGCATCCCCATGCCGTGGTCGGAGTAGAAGAAGACGATGGTGTCTTCGGCGAGGCCGTCGGCCGCGAGCTGGTCGAGGATTTCACCGGCCTGCCGGTCCATGAGCGTGATGCAGTCGTGATAGCGCGCCCACGCGCGGCGGGCCTCGGCGGTGCCGGGGTAGAACGGCGGCGGCGTCTGGCGCGCGGGGTCGTGACGTTCGCCGGGCGAGAGCTGCGCGCCGATTTCCTTCTCAAACTGCTCGTGCGGCCACGCGCTCGTGCGCGACTGGTGGGTGGCCATGAAGTTGAACACGGCGAAGAACGGCTGTCCCGCGCGCCGTCCGCGCCAGTGCGACTTGTTCGAGCTGGCATCCCACGCGGCGCGGATGAAGGCCGGCTCGTCGCGCAGGTTGTAGTCGGTCTTCACGTTGTTCGAGCAGTGGTAGCCCGCCTTGCGCAGCCCGCCGGTGAACGGCCCGAACTCCGCCGGCACCGGAAAGGCCGAGCGCAGCCGTTGCGTGCCGAGCGACGTGGCGAACATCCCCGTGATGAGGCACGAGCGCGACGGCGAGCAGACCGGCGCGGTGGCAAACGCGCGCGTGTAGCGCACCGACTCGCGCGCCAGCGCGTCGAGGCGCGGCGTGCGCGCCTCCGTGTCGCCGTAGCAGCCGAGGTTCGGGCTCATGTCCTCGGCGGTGAGCCAGAGGATGTTCGGGCGTGAGGCGGCAGAGAGACTGGCGGCGGCCACCACGACTGCGGCGAACGCCAGGGAGAGGGAATGCAATTTTCGCATCAGTGCGGCGGGCAAAATCATTCTTTCGCCCGAGGGGAAGGCTGAATGGCGGCGCGCGCTGTTTCGGGCGCAGCCCGGCTCGTCAGGAACGCCAGCAGATCGCGCAGCTCGGTGTCCGTGACCGAGGCGACCAGGCCGGTCGGCATGAGCGAGGTCTTCAGCTCGGCGCGCTTCACGATGTCCGTCGGCTTGAAGCTGCGCTCCTTGCCGGTGAGGTCGCGGAAGACATCCACGCTCGACGAGCGCAGCAGGATGCCGGTGAACTCAGTGCCGTCCTTCAGCTCCAGTTGCGTGGGGAAGAACTGCGGCGCGACCTCGCGGTTCGGTTCGAGCAGGGATTGCAGGATGGCCCGCTGGTCGGCCTGCTGCGCAACGAGGCTCAGGTCCGGGCCGACGACGTTGCCGCGTCCGCTGTGACGGTGGCAGGTGGAGCACATCGCCACGCGCGAGTGGAAGAAGATGCGGCGGCCAGCTTCGGCGTCAGGCTTGCCCGGTAGTGCAGCGAGTCGCTTCAACCACGCAGCGGTATCCTCCACCGGCGGGCGGCCAGCTTCAATGGAAGCCGGGCCCAGCGCTGCCTTAACAAACGAAGCGGAATCGGGGTAGCGTTTCGCCAAGAGTTCGAGCTTAGGCTGGACGAAGTCGTTCAACGGCTGAAAGCGTAGCGCGCGCAGCGCTTCGTTCCGCAACGTGGCGTTGGTGTGGAAGGCGAGGCTTATCAACTTAGCCATCTGCACCGGCGTGTTCGCGGATGCCAAGCCGGCGATGGCATCGGCGCGGAGTTCCGTCGGTCGCTTCTCATCAGCGGCGATTTCCGCGAGCACCACGCGGGCATCGTCCGCGTCGCGGGCGGCGAGCGTGCGAACGACTTCGAGCGAAAGGACGGGGTCGTTGGCGGCGAGCAATTCGCGCAGGAGCGGCACGGTGAGCTTGGCGTGCGAGGCGGGGGCGAGGCGGAGCGCGTAGCCCTTGAGGCGCGCGGGCGTCGCGGCGTCGGTCACGCGGTCCACGAGCACGGTGGCATCCGTGACGCCGGCCTCGGGCTTGCCACGCAGCGTGTTCCAGGCGGCGAGCGCGGCCTCGAACAGACGGTAGTCGAGGTCGGGCCGCGTGAGCATCCGTTCGACGTCGCTGCTGAAGCCGGTGAGCACGGCGTCGGCAATCCAGCGCAGGCACTCGAAGCGGATTTCCGGGTCGGTGTCGTTGAGCAGCAGGCGCACCCATTTCTCCTCGTTCAAGTTCACGCGGCGCAACGCCACCAGCGCCCACACGCGGTCCTTGGCCGCCAGCCCGCGCACATGTTCGGGCGTCCATTGCGCACCGAGGCGGGCGAGTGCGGTCAGCGCGGCGTCAGCCAGATACGGGTCGTTGCCGCGCACGAGGTCGAAGAGCTGCCGCTCCGAAGGCTTCGACTTTCCTTCTCGCACGTTCCTGGCGAGCTGCGCGGTGCCATCGGGCGGCTCGACCGCCGGCTTGAGCCACGTCGCCTTCGCCTTGTCCACTTGGAGCTTCCACAACCGCCCGCGCCCGTGAATGGGATACGAGCTGAACACCCAGTCGTTGAAGTAGAACGCGCCGTCCGGTCCCGTTGCGAGGCACGAGGGCCGGAAGAAATCGCTGCCGCGCAGCAGCTCGACGCGGCTGGCCGTGTAGCCCGCTCCCTTGCGCGTGAGCGGGAAGTAGTCGAGGCGATGATTGCTCCACGAGGGCACGAGCACGCCGCCGCCCAGCTCGACGATGCTGCACGGCCCCTCGCCGGACGGATGCACCATGCCGAGCGTGCCGCGCAGCTCGCCGTTCCACGCGACGAAGGGATGCACCGGCGCGCTGCCATACACCCACTGAAAGCCGTAGTCCGCGCCCTCGACGATGTTCAGCAGGCGGCACGGCGGACGGCTGCCGGGGTCGTTGTCCACGGCGAACAACTCACCGTCCTTGCGCGCGAGCAGGCCGAAGGGATTCCAAAACCCGCGCGCAATGCGCCGCAGACCGGAGCCGTCCGGGCGGCAGCGGAAGATGCCGCCTTCGCCCCGGCCCGTGAGCTTCGCTCCATCGCGGCCCGTAAGCGTCCAGTTCTTCCCGAAGTTTTCGCCGTGCGAAAACATCAGGTCGCCATCGGGCAGCCACGCCATGCCGGCGAGGCCGTTGTGCGGATAGTCGGCGATGGTGTCGAGCACGGCGACGTTCTCCGCCACGTCCGCCTGGCCGTCGCCGTCCGAGTCCTTCACGCGCAGGATGCGGCTGCGCTCGGCGAGATACACCCAGCCGCCGGGGCCGAGCTTGAGGTTCATCGTCGCGACCGTGCGGTTGTAGAAGACGCGGCGGTTCTTGCCGTCGCGGTCGAAGGCCAGCACCTCGTCGTGCTCCGGCCCGGCGTAGCCCTGCGGGCGGAAATGCGTGTGGCACGACACCGTCCAGATGCGGCCCTGCGCGTCCACGTCAATGCCCGTGGGCGTGACCAGCGCGGGATGCTCGGCGAGCAGCGTGAGCTTCACGCCGGGCTGGAGCAGCTCGATGTGCGGCGGTAGCTCGGCGGGGACTTCGGGAGCCTTGGGCGGCGGGGCGGCGAGGAGGGTGAACGGGAGGGCAAGTGCGGCGAGGAGAGCGATGATTTTGGAGTTGGTCATGATTTTGCCAATCGAGGGCTTCGGATTTCATGGGTGCTTTCGGCGATACTCCACAATTGCCTCGCTGGCAGATGAGACACCGAAAACGTATTCCTCTCTCGACGCCTCTGCGACAACGCGGCCCGACCGACTTCCGCTCCTATGCTCAACAGCAACTCGATCACGCCGGTCATGAATCACCCACGCGTCGCTGGTCGTTGGGTGTGGTGCGACGGTGAACGGAGAAACCAAACTCGGCTGTCGCTTTCGGATGAGCGCATATTCACCACCTGCATTCGCCACGAACTGCTGTGATTCGTAGCCATGAGTCTCCTTACGGTCGGAGTATGCCGCCCGCACCTCGTTCGTCCCCAGTGGTATTCGAAAGTCGTCGCCGGAGCGCCAGAACGATGTCGGTTGCCGATTGATGTGAGACGCGAATACGTGCTCACCTCCCCGCAGAATGGCGTGTGGTGCGTCGCGTGGAGTGTTCCTAAACTCGTTTGGATAACGACACGACACCAACGGCAACACGAGGAACAAACCAAGGAGTGAAGATGTTCTCATACGCGTAATGCCACTTGTCATTGAGTTGTGCCGCGAGGATGAGGCGTTTGCTTCACGCCTTCATCACTTCCTTCTCGCTGACCTGCTGGGCGATGACGGCCACGCAGTCGCCTTGCTGGGTGAGGCAGGGGGCGCGGATGGTGATGAGGAAACCGCTGGATTGCGCGACGAGCGGCTCGGGGGCGCGGTCGGGGCGTTCGAGGTGGTGGATGCAGCCGACGGTCTGGCCGCGCTTCACTTTCGCGCCGAGGTCGAGGCAGATTTCAAAGATGCCGGACTCGGGGGCGAGCAGGTAGTCCTCGCGATGCAGCGCCTGGGTGAGGATGACGGGCGGCAGGCCGAGCTTTTTGCGCGTCTGCGCGCGGCCTTTCAGCGCGCCGAGGTGGATGAGGACGTTGCGCAGGCCGCTCTGGGTGATCCGATGCACGTCGGCGGGGATGCATTCGCCGCCGCCCATTTCCGTGGTGACGACGAGCTTGCCCTGGTTCTCCGCCTCGACGGGCAGCAGGCCGGTGCCCGCGATGTCCGCGTAGAGGAAGGCGAAGTCCGAATTCCACGCGAGCATGGCGTCGAGCATGGTGCGGCGCTGGGCGCGGTCGGCGACGAGGTGCATGGTGGAGCACGGGACGAACTCCATGCTGCGGCCGCCGGAGTGGATGTCGATGACCACGTCGCTCAACGGGAAGAGAACGGTGGTGAGGTAGTGCGCGATCTGGCTGGTGACCGCGCCCTCGGGCTGGCCGGGGAAGGCGCGGTTCATGTTCATGCCGTCCACGGGCGAGAGGCGAGTGGCGGCGCGGGCGGCGGGGAAGTTGAGCGAGGGAATGAGGATGATGCGGCCGTTGACCATCTCGGGCGTCAGCTCGCGCGCGAGTTTCATGATGGCGATTTGCCCCTGATACTCGTCGCCGTGGTTGCCGGCGAGGATGAGGACGGTCGGTCCCGTGCCGCGCGCGAGGATGGTGCAGGGGATGAAGATGTTCGCCCAGCCGCCGAGGTTGTGGGACCAGGGGACCTGGAGGAAGCCCTGTTGTTTGCCGGGGGCGGAGAAGTTGAGAGAGGTGTTTAGCACGATCAACTGACGGGGCGCGCGGCCTTCGGCTTCGCCCGGCTTCGGTTTTCACTTCTGCGATGGCGCGGAAGCTGCGACGGTGGGCGGCTTCGCATGAGCGACTTGGAAATCATTCTCGTGGTGGGAGGCGCGGCCATCGCGGCAGCCGTTGTCATTGGCCTGCTCAAGCGCTCGTCCCGCAAACGTGGTTACGGGGACTTGTATCGCCGCGAATCGGAGGGCAAGGAAACCGACGACCGGACAAAGGGGGGCTGATCACCGCGCCGCCGGCTTGAGGCCGCGCAGGTGCTCGTCGAACCAGTCGGCGAGGAGTTGGAAGTCGTTCCCCAGTTCCGGCCATCCGTGCGCCTTGCCGGGGCGGTTGATGAGCTTCGCGGTCGCGCCCGCTTCCTTCGCCTTCGCCACGAACGTCTCCGCCTGCTGGTAAGGCACGAGCTTGTCCGCGTCACCATGGATGATGAGCGTGGGCGGCGTCTTGGGAGTGATGAAGTAGATGGGCGAGACTTCGCGGCCGAGAGTCCTGCGG
>JBEBFV010000039.1:0-22208 GCA_040081795.1 Limisphaerales bacterium
GCTTCTACGCGACTGCGGGCGTGTTCGTCGTCGTGGTGCTCGGCGGGATCGCGCTGTGGTGCGGCTTCTCGATCTTCCGCTTCCTCGCGTTCATCAAGGAGGAGCTGCTGCTCGTGCTGGGAACCAGCTCCTCCGAGACCGCGCTGCCGGGCATGATTCAAAAGATGCGGCGGCTGGGCTGCTCCCATTCCACCGTCGGCCTCGTCATCCCCACGGGCTACAGCTTCAACCTCGACGGCACGAACATCTACATGACCATGGCCGCCGTCTTCCTCGCGCAGGCCACGAACACGCCGCTCGACCTCCGCGAGCAGGTCACGCTGCTGCTCGTGGCGATGGTATCCTCGAAAGGCTCCAGCGGTGTGACAGGCGCGGGCTTTGTGACGCTGGCCGCGACGCTCGCCGTCCTGCCCAAGGTGCCCATCGCGTCGCTTGCGCTGCTGGTGGGGATAGACCGTTTCATGAGCGAGTGCCGCGCCATCACGAACCTCATCGGCAACGGCGTCGCGACCGTCGCCATCAGCCGCTGGGAAGGTGAAGTCACGCCGGAGACGTTGCGGAAGAACTTGGCGGAGGGCGGACTCGAAACAGGGCAGCCAGCGGACTCGAAGTAGCGAATTCCCCGATTACTTGTTCCGCTCCGCGAGCAGCTTCTCCAATTCCTTCACGCGGCGGAGCAGTTCGGGCAACTGGTGCAGCGCGAGCCACTGTCGCTTCATCTGCCGGTCGGGTTGCGCGGGGGAGCCGAGCCACTTCTCGCCGTCCGGTATGTCGTGCATCACGCCGGACTGGGCGGCGATGGTGGCTTGGTTGCCAATCTTGAGGTGCCCCGCGAGGCCCACCTGGCCACCGAGCACAACGTAGTTGCCCAGCTTCGTGCTGCCCGCGATGCCCGTCTGCGACACCACGATGCAGTGCTCGCCGATCTGCACGTTGTGCGCAATCTGCACGAGGTTGTCCACTTTCGTGCCCTTGCCGATGACCGTCGCGCCAATCGCGCCGCGGTCCACGGTCGTGTTCGCGCCCAGTTCCACGTCGTCGCCGATGATGACGTGGCCGACTTGGAGGACCTTGTGATGCACGCCGCTGTCGAACACATAGCCGAAGCCGTCCGAGCCAATGACGCAGCCGGCGTGGAGCCGGACCCGCTTCCCGAGCTGTGTTCGCGCGTAAAGCACGACGTTGGGAAACAACTTTGAGTCCTCACCCACCACACAATTGTCACCGAGATGATTTCCGCCCAGCAACACCGCGCGCGCCTCGATGCGACAGTGCTCACCAATGACGCAGTGCGGACCGATGGAAGCCGAGTCGTCCACGAAGGCGGTCTTCGGAATCACCGCTGTGGGGTGACGCTGCCCTTCCAGCACCGGCTCGGCGAAGAAGAGTGGCAGCACCTTGGCGAAGGCCACGCGCGCGTTCTTCACGCGGATGAGCGTCTTCGTAGCTGACGTGCGGTCGCCGGCGACCAGGATGGCGCTGGCGGCGCTGGCTTCGGCGGCAGCGAAATAGGCATCTGTCTCGGCGAAGGTAAGGTCGCCGCGCTTGGCGGACTCGGCGGGTGCGAAGCCGGAGATGGGAGCGGTCGGGTCCCCGAGAACTTCCCCGCGAACGTGTTTGGCGATGTCAGCGACGGTGTGCGGCATTGGGAAAGTGATTAGTGATTAGTAATCAGTCGGCAATGAACGCGGGCACCCTACCCGCTTACTAATCACTAATCACTAATTACTCGCCGCTCACTTCCCACGCGCATCCACCACGACATTCTTCTCCCCGAGGACGATCACCGTCGGCTCCCAGCCGCGCGCCTTCGCCACATCCACCTCCGTGAAGCTCATGATCGTGACCTTGTCGCCGATCTTGCCGAGGTGCGCCACCGCGCCATTGAGCTCGATGACCCCGGAGCCGCGCGGCCCCTCGATGACGTAGGTTTCCCAGCGTTCGCCATTGGCGAGGTTGCCGCACAGGATGCGCTCGTAGGCGAACATCCCCGCCTGCTCCATCAGGTCCGCCGCGATGGTCAGGCTGCCCTCGTAATTGAGCGACGCGCCGGTAACCGTGGCGCGATGAATCTTCGATTTCAGGACGTGAACAAGCATGGTTCGGAGTCGGATTGCGATTGCCCGGAGGTGGTTTGTCGCGGGGAATTCGCCGATTCCAAGTCGCTGTTTGACTTGAAAAACGCGCGCAATATAAAGTCCGCCGTTCGCAACACAACACTCGATTCAAACTCACTTTCCCATGAGCAGAAAAATTCGTTACGGCATGGTCGGCGGCGGGCGCGGCGCGTTCATCGGTGCAGTGCACCGCATCGCGGCGGCGATGGACCAGCAGGTTGAGCTCGTCTGCGGCGCGTTCTCCAGCGACCCCGAGCGCTCCAAGGCCAGCGGCGGCGACCTCTTCCTCCCGGCGAACCGCTGCTACGGCACCTTCGAGGAGATGATTCTCGCCGAGAAAGCCCTGCCCGCGAGCGAGCGCATGGACTTCATCGCCATCGTCACGCCGAACCACATGCACTTCCCGCCGGCGAAGATGGCGTTGGAAAACGGCTTCCACGTCCTCTCCGACAAGCCCGCCACCTTCGACCTCGCCGAGGCCAAGGCCCTCGCCGCGCTCGTCAAGAAGACCGGCCTGCTCTACGGCCTCACGCACAACTACACCGGCTACCCGCTCGTGAAGCAGGCACGCGACATGATTGCCACCGGCAAGCTCGGCAAGATTCGCAAGGTCGTCGTCGAGTATCCGCAGGGCTGGCTTGCCACGCGCATCGAGGCCAGCGGCCAGAAGCAGGCCGGCTGGCGCACCGACCCCAAGCGCTCCGGCGCGGGCGGCTGCGTGGGCGACATCGGCACGCACGCCGAGAACCTCGCCGAATACATCACCGGCCTCCAGATTTCCGAACTGGCCGCCGACGCCACCAGCTTCGTGAAGGGCCGCAAGCTCGACGACGACGTGAACGTGCTGCTCCGCTTCAAGGGCGGCGCGAAGGGCGTGCTGCACAGCTCGCAGATTTCCGTGGGCGAGGAGAACAACCTCAACATCCGCGTCTATGGCGAGTTGGGCGGCCTCGAATGGCACCAGAAAGAACCGAACACCCTGCTCGCGAAATGGGCCGACCAGCCCATGCAGGTCTATCGCACCGCCAACGGCTACCTGTGCGAGGCCGCCAAGGCCGCCGGCCGCACTCCGCCCGCGCACCCGGAGGGCTATCTCGAAGCCTTCGCGAACATCTACAAGAACTTCGCCAACGCCCTCCGCGCGAAGGCCGCCGGCCAGAAGCTCGCCAAGACCGACCTCGCCAACGACTACCCGAAAATCGAAGACGGCGTGCGCGGCATGGCCTTCATCAAGGCCGTCGTCGAGTCCTCCGCGAAGAACGCGAAGTGGACGAAGCTGGACGTGTGAGATCCCTTTGCTCCCGTTGGCTTCACGGTGTGAGGCGACTCATGCGCTTTGCCAATAGCTGGAGCAGTCGTTCGCTGGCAGCTCGATAGCATTCTTGGATGGTCCTAGCAGTTGCTTCTGGCTGTCTATATCCGGCAACGACCAGTGAAGTTTGGTCGGCAATCTCAAGTGTCACTTCTCCCTCGACCAGATGGACGAGCGTAACCTTTTCCCACGGCACTGTTCGAACCGGTCGCCCGGCTTTTCGCAGCACGACCTTTTCCAAATCCAGCACCAGTATCTCCCGCGCCAGAACGTGGGTTCTGCCATCCACCGGCAGCACGATGGTGCCCGGGTCTGGGGTCCACCCCTCCAATTGAAGGAGCTGCTTGTCGAACCCATGACTTCTGCCGGGAGTCTCGATGTAGTCTGAGCGGACGGGATCGCCGTCATCTCCCGGCTTGAATTCCCTCAACGGTTGCAGCGCTTTCAGCATTTGCTGGCGAAGTGAAGGAACCGACACCTCCACACCGATGTGGGCACACGTGCGGGCGATTTGCTCAAGCCATACACCGGCATGGGTCTCCCACGATCCCAATGCCTCGGCCACCATGAGTTCGCGGGTGATATGTGACGGCTCGGTTTGCGCGGCAAGTATCAGCCAGTTTGCATGCCCGAGGCCGGTGGTAATCTGATCCGCTTCCCCGGGAAACAGAGCGAGGGCGAGCGCGAAGCCGAGCGGGCTTTGCGCTTGGCTTCGGGCCCATGCATATGCGCCGGCGAAGCGGAAGCGGGGGCACTCGCGATAGTAGGGTTCCCACTGGGCAGGGACCACCTGCCGCGGTCCGATGGCCGACTCCAAGTCGCCCATCCGGTCAACCAAGTCAGAAGCGGTCTTCCATCCCGGGAAGTATCCCATGCGGATCGGGTTGTCGAAGACGGGATGGAAACCCATGGCCATAACTCGGAAGTTGTGATCGAGCGTGGCACCAGAGGCTTCCGTTGCCAAGCCTGCGAACCCTCGGGGCTACGTCCGCGTCGCGCCGTGTCGCTTGAACTGGGGCGGATCCGTCGGGGGATTGCTGCCGCTCCCAATCTTTCGCTTGCACCGTCTGTGCGGCGATTGGAACCTGCGGCCATTCGCATGAATGTCCGTTGCCTGTTGTTCACGCTGTTGCTGGTCGCCGGTCCGCTCCGCGCCGCTGAAGTCCTGGAGGATTGGCCGCAGTTCCTCGGTCCACGCGGCAACAACACCTCGCGCGAGACCGGCCTGCTCGACGCGTTTCCCAAGGCCGGCCCGCCTGTCGTGTGGCAGCGCGACATCGGCACGGGCTACAGCGCGCCGTCGGTGCGAGGCGAGTTGCTCGTGCTGCACCATCGCGTGAAGGACGAGGAGATCGTCGAGGCGATGCATCCGGCGACGGGCAAACCCGGCTGGCGATATGCCTACGCGAGCCGTTACCAGGATCCCTTCGGCTACAACAACGGCCCGCGTTGCTCGCCGCTGCTCACGGCGGATCGCTGCTACACGTTTGGCGCGGAGGGCAAATTGCTTTGCCTCGAACTGGCCACGGGCAGGCTCGTCTGGCAGCGCGACACGGCGAAGGAGTTCAAGGTGCCGGAAGCCTTCTTCGGCGTCGGCTCCACACCGATCCTGGAGGGTGACAAACTGATCGCGATGGTCGGCGGCCAGCCGGACGCGGGCATCGTCGCCTTCGACGCGAAGACGGGGAAGACGCTGTGGCAAAGCGTGGGCAAGGCGAACTGGACGGGCGTCACCACGCTGGGCTGGCGCACGGAAACGCCTTACGAGTGGACGGGCTTCGAGAAGCTGGCGAGCTACGCGTCGCCGGTGGCCGCGACCATCCACGGGCAGCGGCACGTCTTCTGCCTCATGCGCCAGGGGCTTTGCTCCGTGAACCCGACGAATGGCGCGGTCAACTTCAGCCGCTGGTTTCAATCGCAGGCCAATGACTCCGTCAACGCGATGAACCCCGTGGTGAAGGACGACACCGTGCTCATCTCCGCCGCCTACTATCGCAGCGGCGCGGCGCTCCTGCGCGTGAAGCCCGACGGCAACTCGTTCGAGGAGGTCTGGCGCGACCCGGCGCGGCACCCGTTCGACATGGCCGACCGCGACCCCGCGACGGGCCGTTGGAAGGTGCCTGTGCTGGAGCTGCACTGGAACACTCCCATCCTGCTCGACGGCCATCTCTACGCGTTCAGCGGGCGCGATGAGCCGGACGCGACGTTCCGCTGCGTGGAGTTCAAGACCGGCAAGGTGAAGTGGAGCCGCGACGAGCGCTGGCAGAAAAATCCGCCGCACGGATCGCAGTTCCCGGTCTATGGCCGTGGCTCGGCGATTCTCGCAGATGGAAAACTCCTCGTCCTCGGCGAGGCCGGCCTGCTCGGCATCTTCAAGCCGAACGCGAAGCAGCCGGAGGAACTCGCCCGCTGGCAGGCTCCGATGCTGGGCTACCCGACATGGGCCGCGCCGATCCTCGCGCACAAGCGGCTCTACCTCCGCAGTGAGGACAAGCTGGTTTGCCTGGGCTTGGCGAAGTGACAAGGATACTGCCACGCTCCTTCCATTCCGACACTTCTCCGGCGCGGCGCTTGACACCCCCCCTTCCTCCGCTAACCTCCGCGTTCCGCTTGAGGCGGATGCCGCGCGGTGAGCTGTGCGGAAAACTCTCAGACCGAGCTTTAGCCTATGAAACGCCAGTATCAGCCCTCGAAAATCCGTCGCGTGCGCCAGCACGGCTTCCGTGCCCGCATGGCCACGCGGGGCGGTCGCAAAGTCCTCGCCAACCGCCGCCGGGTCGGTCGCAAGAAGCTCACCCCGGTGTGATCCCATGTCCGCCAGCCCGTCCACGCGGCTGACGCTCGGAGCCGGCCAGCGCCTCAAGCAGACGCGCGACTTCACGCGTCTCAAAGCCCATGGCCATCGCCTCGCGCGTGGCTCCCTGCTGATGAACTGGGCGGAACTCTCCGTCGCCGGCAAGTCCAGGCTCGGTGTGGTCGCGTCGAAACGCATCGGCAACGCCGTCGTCCGCAACCGGGCCAAGCGGCTCATGCGGCAGGTTTTTCGCCTGCATCAGCACGATCTGCGCGCGCCTTCTGAAATCGTCCTCGTGGCCCGCAATTCGATTGCCGGCAAGGCGTTCGCGGACGTGGAACGCGACTTCCTCGCCGCGCTGCGGGTCGCAGGACTGCTCAAGACTTGAACCGGTTCGTTCCGGCTGCTGACCAGTGAATCTGGCCCAACACATACTTCTGTTCGCGCTTCGGCTTTACCGCTGGTTCGTCTCGCCTGCGCTCACGCTGCTCTTCGGCGCGGCGTGCCGCTACGAGCCGACGTGTTCGGTCTATGCGATGACGGCGGTGCGTCAGCACGGTGCGTTGCGCGGCGGTTGGCTCGCTGTGAAGCGCATCGCCCGCTGCCAGCCGTGGGGTGGCTGTGGCTGCGACCCGGTGCCCGAGGCTGGTTCAAAGTTTAAGGTTTCAGGTTCAAGGTTGAGCGTCGCTGACCTTGGACCGTCCGGCGGTGAGGTCACGCATCACGCATCACGCATCACGCCCGCCCGCCTCTCCGCCCACTAGCTTTCTTTCATGGACCGCAAATCCGTCATCGTCCTGCTCGTCTCGTTTCTGCTGATCCTAGGCTGGTTCAAGCTGGTCGAGGTCATGTATCCGCCGCTGCCAGCACGGCCGGCCATGAAATCCACGAACGCAGTTGCACGCGCGACGAACCAGTCCATCACGGGCGGAACCAATCTCACGGTGCCGACGCTCTCCGCTCCCGCGCCCGGCTCCACGCAATGGATCGCTCCGAAGGCCGAGGAGCAGTTCGTCGTTCTGGAGACAGCGGACGTGCGCTACACGTTCACGTCGCATGGTGGCGGCCTGAAGCTCGCGGAGCTGAAGCGCTTCCCCAAGATCGTCGGCAACCGAAAAGTCACCGACACCAATCGCGTCGTGAGCTTGAACACGAAGGCTCCGGTCGCTGCGATGACGCTGCTGGGCGGCGAGTTGATTCAGGGCGACGGCCTCTTCACCCTCGCGAAGTCGGAGAAAGGCGTGCGTGCGGAAAAGCTTCTCCCCACCGGCCTGCGCATCGTGAAGGAGTTCACGCCCGGCTCGAACTATCTGATGCAGGTCGGCGTGTGGCTGGAGAACACGAAGGGCGAGGCCATCTCCGTGCCGCCGCAGGAGTGGGTCATCGGCACCGCGACACCCATCAACCCGCTCGACAAGGGGCCGTTGATGAAGGTGAGCTGGTTCGGGGAGGGCAAGAATGATTCTGTCGCGGAAACGTATTTTGAGAACTCCACGCTCGGCTGCTTCCCCGGCACGCGGCGCTCTGAGCACAAGGTCGAGGGGAAGTTCGCGTGGGCTGCGGCGCAGAACCAGTTCTTCACCATCGCCGCCATTCCCAAGACGCCCGCAGAGGTGCTGGTCACGCACCGTGTCGCGCTGCCCAGGCATGACCCGGCGGACGTGCCCGAGGGCGACACGGCATTTCCCAGCCCGTTTGGCTTCCAGAGCGCGTTCGTCTATCCGGGGCAAATGCTCCAGCCCGGCGGTGAGAAGGCGATCCACCGCGAGTTCGCACTCTACGTCGGGCCGAAGGAATACCAGACGCTCGCCCGCCTCGGGAAGCAGATGGGCAACGAGTTGGACCTCATCATGGACTACGGCGGCTTCTTCGGCTTCTTCGCCAAGGGCCTGCTGCTCTCGATGAACGGCCTGCACTCGCTCGGCCTCACCTACGCATGGTGCATCATCGCCATCACCATCATCATCAAGGGCCTCTTCTGGCCGCTCACAGCCATCTCCACGCGCTCCATGAAACGCATGGCCGAGCTTCAGCCGCAGATGAAGGCCATCCAGGAGAAACACAAGGAGGACCCCGCCAAGATGCAGCAGAAGACGATGGAGTTCTACCGCGAGCAGAAGGTCAACCCCATGGCCGGCTGCCTGCCGATGGTCGTGCAGTTCCCCGTCTTCATCGGCTTCTACACCATGCTTCAGAGCTGCATCGAGCTGCGCGGCGAGTCGTTCCTCTGGGCGCATGACCTCTCGCAGGAAGACACCGTGGCCTACCTATTCGGCTTCCCCGTCAACCCGCTGCCCATCGTCATGGCCGTGACGATGTTCTACCAGGCCAAGCTCACGCCGCCCTCGCCCGGCATGGACCCGATGCAGCAGAAGATCATGAAGTATATGCCCATGATGTTCGTGGCCATCCTCTACCGCTTCAGCGCCGCGCTCACGCTCTACTGGACCGTCCAGAACCTGCTCACCATCCTGCAAACGAAGCTGACCAAGCTGAACGACGAGAAGAAGGCCGCCGCCGGAAACAACGGCACGCCGCCCGCCAAGGTGGTCACCGACAAGCCCAAGAAGAAATGACCGGCGAAATGCCCAGTGCCCAATGACGCAATGACCAGTCAATGCCCAATGCCCAATGGACTGCGAACCCGAGCGGAGTCGCTGCGGCCTCGGCCCTTGGTCATTCGTCATTGGTCATTCATTGGAAATTGGGCATTGGCAATTGGTCATTCCTCCGCATCGTCCACTTGAACTGAACCCTCCCCTCTTATGCCCACTGAACCCAAAGCCATCCTCGCCGACCTCCTCACCCACCTCGGCTTCACCGCCACCATTGAGGAGCGGCCGCTCGACGACGGCGGTCTCTTCCTCGACGTGAAGACCGAGGAGGCCAGCCGCCTCATCGGCCGCGCCGGCCAGACCCTCGGCGACCTGCAATACATCGCCAACCGAATCGTCTTCAACCAGAACCCTGAGGCCCCGCGCATCACCGTGGACGTTGGCGGTTACCGCGCCCAGGCCAGCGATGCGCTCATCAAGAAGGCCAAGGAAGCCGCCGACAAAGTCCGCAAGTGGGGCGACATCGTCGAGCTGGAGCCGATGAACGCTTACGACCGCCGCGTGGTGCATCAAGCCCTCCGCGAAGACCCGGACATCGAGACGCAGAGCGTGGAAGTCGAAGGCACGGACAAGAAGGCGATGCTGCTGCGGCCCAAGCGGAAGGAGTGACCCCTCATGGCAAAGGCGGCGCACATACTGGTGTCTGTCCTGTTTAGTGCCGCCGCAATTGGGCTGTGGCTTCTCCTCACTGCGGCGAAGTCCGCCTTCATTTGGCATTATGGAGGTGACGTTCCCATGCACAGCTACACGTCATTTTGGATTCACAACCGACACTGCTTGTTCCTGATACCGGTTGGAGCGGGAATCTGGACAACTTTGCTTTGTCGCAGGCCAAATATTTCAATGGAATCAGCGTTCCTCTATTTTCTGTCTGCAGCCATCGTCACCGTCGGTTTATTTGTGATGGCAGGCGTCAGTCTGATTCATGCGCGGATGCTCATAGTGTTTTGAGATTATGATTTCAACAGGTTTGCCCCGCGTCTTCGAGCTGCCCGACGAAGTCTCCGAGTGGGACGACAAGCTCTACTTCACCTTCCTGCAAGACCACCAGTTCGGCTACCAGGCCATCCTCGACGAGCTGAAGGCGCGCGGCCAGGAGCAGTCGGCGGAATACCTCCACTGGATGGAGCAGTTCAAAGCCGTCGAGCACTTCCTCGCCCGCGACTTCAACCGCCGCTACCACCAAGGCTAGCGACGGCCTAGAGCTGTAGCGGCGCTCTGTGAGCGCCGACCGGACCGCCAGTTGAGGCCCCAACTCGGCGGTCACAGACCGCCGCTACAGGGGCTGCGAGCGTTCTCAAACTGGAGTCCCGCCCTACCGTGTTCTACTCGCCAAAGCCCTGTCTCGTCAGCCACCAGATGCCGGCTGTCATCGCGACGCCCACGATGGACATCACCAGCGGCGTCTCGCAGAAGTAGGTCGCCCCAATCATCACCAGCCCGCCCACCATCGGCACGAACCTGCCCTGCTTCTTGCCGTAGATCACGAAGCCGCTGCCCGCCGCACCCCAGAGCATCGAGGCCCAGAGCGTGTCCATGTTCATCGCCGGCCCCCCAGCTCCCGCCAACGCGGGCAGTCAGTGCAGTGATCGTTCACCATCCCCACCGCCTGCATCAACGCGTAGCAGATAGTGGGGCCGACGAACTTGAATCCCCGCTTCAGCAACGCCTTGCTCATCGCCTCCGCCTCCGCCGTGCGCGCGGGAACTTCTGCCATGCTGCCCCGCCGGTTCTGCATCGGCTTCCCGCCAACGAACTGCCACAGAAACGTGTCGAAGCTGCCGGACTCCTTCTGCACCGCGAGGAATGCCTGCGCGTTCGCAATGGTCGCCGCCACCTTGAGCCGGTTGCGCACGATGCCGGGATTCGCCAGAAGCTCCGCCACCTTGCGCGCGTCGTAGCGCGAGATCTTCCGCGCATCCCACTTGTCGAACGCCGCACGGTAGCTCTCGCGCTTCTTGAGGATCGTCTCCCAGCTCAGGCCCGCCTGCGCGCCTTCGAGGTTGAGGAACTCGAACAGCACGCGGTCGTCATGCACCGGCACGCCCCACTCGCGGTCGTGATACGGGATGGACAGCTCCGTCCGTGCCCAAGTGCAGCGGCTCATGCTACTGCTTGGCCTTCTTCGCCAGCTTCTCGATGGCCGCGATCACGTCCTTCGCCGTCGCATCGAACAGGTCGAACTCCGCCTCGCCGAGCTTCTTCCCGTCCGCCGCGAGCACGATGAGCGTCGGGTAGCCGTCCACCTTGAACTCCTTGGCCAGCGCCTCGTTGGCGGCCTTCAGCTCGGGGGCCTGCTTTTTCTTGAGCGGGAAATCCAGCTCCATGAGCACGAGCCGTTTCTTCGCGTATTCGGCGAACTCCTTGGTCGCGAAAACCTCCTTGTGCAGCCGGATGCAGCTCGAGCAGAAGTCCGACCCGGTGAAGTCCATCAGGACCAGCTTGCCCTCCGCCTTGGCCTGCGCCTTGGCCTTGGGCAGGTCGGTGAGCCAAGTGAGGTCAGCGGCGAGCGCGGGCAGCGCGAGGACGAACGATGCGGCGAGAGTGAGCAGGAGTTTCTTCATAAGCAGATCAGGATGGTGCGTTGCGCTTAGGTTGACCGGCCAGCCGGGCGGACATTCAAAGCGGCCTGCGCTTCAATTGATCACACTGCCTGTTGCCCCGCGCCGTCGTGGCCTTCGCCGTCGAGGTCTATCAGGATGTCACGCGGCTCGGCGCCCTTGCTGGGGCCGACGTAGCCGCGCTCTTCGAGCACGTCCATGATGCGGGCGGCGCGGCCGTAGCCGATCTTGAGGCGGCGTTGCAGGAGCGAGACGCTGGCTTTCTGCTCGCTGCGAATCACCTCGATGCATTGCTCGATAAGCTCCTCGTCCTCGCCTTCGCCTTCCTCGGCGTCGAACGCCTGGGCCACGGTGCCGGTCGCCTTCTGCAGGGCGTTGTGAATCTCCATCTCGTAGCTGGGCTTGCCTTGCTTGGCGATGAAGTCAACGCATTGGTTGATCTCCTCATCCGTGATGAGCACGCCCTGCGCGCGGGTGAGCTTCGCGGAGCCGGGCGGCAGGTAGAGCATGTCGCCCTTGCCGAGCAACTTGTCCGCGCCCATTGCGTCGAGAATCGTCCGCGAGTCCACCTTGCTGGCGACCTGGAAGGCGATGCGCGCCGGGATGTTCGCCTTGATGACGCCGGTGATCACGTCCACGGACGGGCGCTGCGTGGCAACGATGCAATGGATGCCCGCAGCACGCGCCATCTGCGTGATGCGCGCGATGCACATCTCCACGTCGGCTGGCGCGACGAGCATGAGGTCCGCCAGCTCGTCAATGATGCAGACGATGTAACTGAGCTTCTCCGGGATGATGATGTCCTCGTCGCGCGGCACGACGATCTGCTCGTCAATCTGAACGGCGAATCCGTCCGCGCCGGCCTCGACCTTCTCCTTCTTCACGGACAAGGGCAGCTCCAGTTCTGCTGGCGGCAAGGGCTTGTCCTTCGGGCGGTCGTTGAACGACTTGATGTTGCGGACGCCGACACGCGCGAAGATTTGGTAGCGCTTCTCCATCTCGTTGACGACCCAGCGCAGCGCGAGGATGACCTTCTTCGGGTCGGTCACGACGGGGACGACGAGGTGCGGGAGCGAGTTGTATTGCTGAAGCTCGACGACCTTGGGGTCAATCATCACGAAGCGGAGCTGGTCGGGCGAAAACTTGTAGAGCAGCGACGCGACGATGGAGTTGATGCAGACGGATTTGCCGGAGCCGGTGCTGCCGGCGATGAGGATGTGTGGCATGTCCGCGAGGTCGGAGATGACGGGCGTGCCGTAAACGTCCTTGCCCAGCGCGAGCGGGATGCGGGCCTTGCTGTTCTTCCATTCGTCGGACTCGAGCAGGTCGCGCATGATGACCTTGGTCTTCACGCGGTTGGGCACCTCAACGCCGACGGAGGACTTGCCGGGCACGGGCGCGAGGATGTTGATGCGCTCGGCCTTGAGCGCGGCGGCGATGTTGTTGTTGAGCGCGGTGATCTTCTCCAGCTTCACGCCGGGCGCGGGGTGCAGCTCGTAACGCGTGATGGTGGGGCCTTTGGTGATGTCTCCCAGCGCCACCTCGATGTCGAACTGGGCGAGCGTGTTCTTCATCAACTGCGCGTTGGCCATCAGCTCCTCCTTCGTCTCCGTGGGCTTCACGGTCATGTCGGGGTGCTGGAGGAAATCCATCGGCGGGAGCTGGTAATTTCCGATGAGCGGCACGCTCGCGACGGTGACGGGTTTCTTCGGTTTCGGCTTGGGGCGGGAGCGCGGGCCGGAGCCGCTGTTGTCGGTGATGGTGGGAAGCGGCGGGGCATCGGCGGGCTTGGCAACTTCGTCGAGCTTCGGCGGCTCGGCGATGGCTGCAGCCAAAGCATCGGCGACATGGACGAGCGGTTCGCCTGGCGCGACTGGCTCGGGCGTTTTCTGAACCTCCGGCGGCTTCTCAGCCTTGGCGGGCT
Source organism: Limisphaerales bacterium (assembly GCA_040081795.1). Classification (GTDB taxonomy): domain Bacteria; phylum Verrucomicrobiota; class Verrucomicrobiia; order Limisphaerales; family SXTU01; genus SXTU01. The sequence continues at coordinate 13,324 of JBEBFV010000039.1, forward strand.
TCTCCGTCTTCTTCGCAAGCGCGATGTCCTTGCCGAGAATGTCCGCAGTCGTGGCGGCTGCGACTTCGTCGGCCTTGATGATGATGGTGTCGTCGGCGGGCTTCGCGGTTTCGCCGGGGCTCCAATCCTCTGCGGCCTCGACCTTCTCCTTGCGCTTTGCCTTCGCGGTGAGGTCGGCGGGCCGGGCCTGCGGGACGCTGAGATCGCGGATGAGTGGCGTGGGGACGGGCTTTCCGTCCGCACCGAGATCGGGGCCGGACTTGGCCGGAGCAGTCACCGGATCGGCCTTGGCGGGCTTGGTCCGGCTTGCCTTCTCGACTTCTTCCTGCAAGCGCCGCGCTTCCTTCTCCAGCTCCTTCGCGCGTCGTTCCAGCGCGAGTTCCTCGGCGGTCGCGTCGGTGCTGCTCACTTCGGAGTCGTCGCCGCGCAAGATCAGGCTGCGCGCCCAGTCGAGCAGCGCGTTGTTGGTCAGGTAGTGCAGGCCGATGAGGTAGAGAGTGAGGAAGACCAGCGTGGCTCCGACCGTGCCGAGGTAGTGCTTGAAGAGATATTGGTTCAGCCACATGCCGACCCAGCCGCCCGCGTGGCCGGAGTTGATCGCGCGCACGATGCGCTCGAACGCGCCGGGGAAAAGGTCGAACAGGCCGACCAGGCAAAGCAGCAGCACCAGGCACCACGGCCAGCGGCGGCGCAGGTGCTGCACCGTCTCCCAGAACGGAACCAGGCCAAGCACGAGCATCAACGGCGGCAGCAGGTAAGCCGCCGCGCCGAACGCGATGAACGTCCAGTGTGCGAGCCGTGCGCCGAGCCGCCCGACGAGGTTGTGGATTTCGGCATTTGGCTCGGCCGTGTTGAAGGCCACGTCGTTCTTGTCGAACGAGAACTGCGCGAGCAGCAGCAGCACGGCGGCCGCGAGCAGCACCAGGCCGAGGATTCCCCCCTCGCCGCGCGCGGGCGGCTGCTCCTTGTCGTTTGCATTATCCTTACGGGCCACAGGCGGAGACTAGGGAAGCGCGGCGGGAAATGAAAAAGGAAAAACGCGGTAGTGGTCAGTGAGGCGCAGATGGGTGAGGCCCGAACCAATGGGCTGTTCGCGCACTGCCCCGATTGGTTATGGCAGAGGCGCGCGGCGTTTACGCCGCTTCAGCGTCCGGAGTCCACCGGCCAGTCGTTTCACCACAACCGCTCGAACGCTGAAGCGGCCTGAAGGCCGCGCGCCAGTGAGGGGCGGTGCGCAAATGCGCTCCGAAGCAATCGTCTAGCAGCGGCAATTCGCTGTCGGAAATTCGCTTGATAAGCGGCGGCGCTTCCGGTTGCCTGAGCCTAGGTGAAACGGAAGCTCCTCAAGATTTACCCTTTGCCCGTGATGCTGCTGGTTTGCGGCCTGCTCGGATGGGTTTATCAGCGAGACGCGAAAAACCCAGTTTCCCCTTCCTTCTTCCAACGGTTCGAGTGGTATCTCCACGACTGGCGGGTGCAAGTGGCCTACCCGCGCCCAACCCCCTCGGCGGCGACGAATCTCGCGGTGGTCGAGATAAACGATCCGTCGCATCGATGGATGCGGGAGAATTTCCCAAAGCTGCGCTCGCGTTGGCCTTTTCACCACTTTTTCTACGGCCCCATGCTCAACGAGCTTAAGGTGCAGGGCGCCTCAGCCGTCGCGTTTGACATCGCATTTGTAGGCGAAGACGACGAAATTCCTTACCGCATTCCGCACCTCACGGGCACCACCAACCGGGTGATGAGCCAGGACTTCTTTGCCGAGCGGTTGCGGGCCAGCGGCAACGTGATACTGGCCACGGTTTCGGAGTCGTCCAGTGGCCCGCTGCTACCGCCCGTGCTCCAACTTCGCACGAACGTGCAGTCGCTTGGGATCGTGTCGGCAATAGCGGATCGCGACGGGGTAGTCCGACGCCTTACCGCTTTTGAGGAGGACGCAGCGCTGGGCCGCGTTTGGACTCTCGGTTTTGTGCTGGCCGCGCAGTCGCTCGGGGCTGATTTGAAAGAGGCGGCCGTGGACACCAGGAGCATTCGGCTGAAGTGTCGCGATGGCAGGGTGCGCGAGGTTCCATTGGGACCGGGCAACACTTTCTACCTCGACTGGGTGGCGCGGCCAGGCCACCCGATTCCCGCGCAGCGCGTTCGGCATTTTGATTTTGCTAAAGTGTTTACTGATGCTTGGAACCGAGGCAGCGGAGCATCGGTCAACGACTGGGGCATCCGAGGCAGCTTGGTGGTCGTGGGTGCCAGCGGTTCTGGGGTGAACAGTGTGGACCAGGCACCTTCCGCACTCAGGAAGCGTGATTCCATCTTTCTGGCTCACGTCAACGCGGCCAATTCGCTGATCACCGGACGCTTCGTGCAACGACTCTCGGTCGCACAGGAGTTGAGCATCGTCTTCACGCTCGTCATTTTGGCGACGCTGGCCGGCTGGCGAATGCACACGCTTTGGGCCTCGCTGACAGTGTTGCTCTTGGCTGGGGCGTATGTGGCCTTCGCCGTGTGGGCTTACGTGGCGCACCGCTACCTGCTGCCGATCGCGCTGCCGGTGATGGGCGCGCTGATGAGCACGCACTTTGTGATGACCATATGCCGGGGCGTGGAATACGCGGAGCGACGGCATCTGGAGCAGTTGCTGAAGAAAGTCGTGTCGCCCAAGATCATTGACACGCTCCTGCAACTGGACTCACCCACGCCGCAAACGCGCCGGACGGAGATCACGGTGCTCTTCGCGGACCTGCGCGGCTTCACGCGCTTCTCCGAGGAGTCCCAAACCCAGGCCGAGGCCGCCGCACGCGCGCTGGGCCTGCCGCCGGATCAGGCGCGGGCCTTTGCGGACGAGGCCGCGCGAGAGGCCATGAGCAGCGTGAACCGCTACCTCGCCGCCGTGGTGGACGAGATCAAGGCCAGCGATGGCACGCTCGACAAATACATGGGCGACTGCGTCATGGCCTTCTGGGGCGCGCCCGTGGCGGACGCGAACCACGCGGCCCAGGCGCTCCGGTGCGCGATGGCGTCCGAGCAAAGCCTGGAGCGGCTGCATCGCGAGTTCGCAGCCGAGAACCAGCAGCGCGAGCAGGAGAACCAGCGGCGTCAGGCACAGCAACAGCCGCCGCAGCCCTTGCTGCCGGTGCTGCGGTTGGGCATCGGCTTGAACTCCGGGCTTGCGACGGTCGGTTTCATGGGTTCGGAGAACCACCTCTCCAGCTACACGGCCTTCGGCCACATCGTGAACGTGGCCAGCCGCGTGGAAGGCCTGGCGGGCGGCGGGCAGATCGTCGCTACCGAGCACACCGTCATCTCCGCCGGACGCAACCATCCCGAGATTGTCGAGCGCTGTGCGGAGCTTTCGCCCGTGCTGCTCAAGGGCATCTCGACGCCTGTGAAAGTTTTCCAGATCCGATGGCAGGATACGGCCCCGGCACCAGCCGCAGCGGTGAAGGCATGACTTACCTGCACAGTTTCTGGACGCGTCCCAAGCAGGATGCCGCAGGCGGGGAGAAGGACATTGTCCTCAAGGATTTCGAAGCACTCACATGGCTCGTCAGCGCGCTCCAAGCCCGCCGCCACGGCCAGATCAAGATGCTCACGGACACGCGCGGGCTGCGCTTCCTCCAGCGCACGGGGCTGGACTGGGTTTACAACGGCGGCGTCTCCACCGTGCTGGATGACACGCCCGCAGACATCCACCCGAAGGTCTTCTGGACTGCGGGCCGGATGTTCGCGTTTGGACTGATGGAAGAGCCGTTTGCCAGCGTGGACACCGACGCGATCCTCTGGCATCCGCTCAAGCCAACTGCGCCCGTGATGGCATTGCATTACGAGGATCGCCGGTGGGTCTCCTATGCGAGCAACCGAGCGGACTTCGGGCACTTCGGCTTTGAAGGACGCGGCTGGAACTGGCGCTTGCAGCCGGTGAACTTGGGCATCGTCGCGTTCCCCTCGCCGGAGGTGACGCGGAGCTTCTCCAGCGAGGCGCTGCGTTTCATGTCCGAGTATTCGCAATGGCTGCGCGACCATCCCGAGGACGTGGACCTGCCCCGCACCCGCCGCGCGCCGCTCTTTCTCGATCAACGCCTCCTGCCGATGTGCATGGCCCGTCTGGGCCTGCGGGTGAAAACCATTGGCCGGCTCAACCAATGGAAGAACGGCCTCGCGCGAAACCCGCTCTGCTCGCACCTCTGGCTGGGCAAGCGGAACTTCCTCTACAGCGCTGCGGCCCGGACGGCTTACGTGAACTACCTCATCGCGCACACGCTGAAGGAATTCCCCGAGGCCCGCGACACGCTCCAGCACTGGAAGCTCGCCGAGCCACAGGCGGTGAATCCCCGTGCCGAAGTGGACTGGCGCAAGCATCCGCCCTATCGCGGAAAAGTTGAGGGATTTCGCTTGATCACTGTTCAGCAAGAATCTACAACCATTGTCGACGCCCATCTAACAGCACGCCGTGAGGCGTCCCAGGGAACCGTGGTGTTGCCTGGCGAGCAAGTGTGGAGCAGAGCTGGTGCGGATCGGGGACTGGTGCCGATGGCAGTATTCCTTCGACGTGAATCAGGCGCGCAACAAAAGTGAAACTGGTAAAAAAAGGCAAAACAAGGAAACCAAAGGCGCGACGTGCAAAACCGTCCAGCCTTAACCAAACAATAGTTATGAGTGCTATCCAAGGGCTGCTTAAGCTGGAGAATGTCTTCCCGAGCGGCCAGACATTCAGTTTCGATCCGAAAAATGGCAACCAGGCCTATCCGGTTCAACAGGGGGACTACCTCCCGTGGGGTGGAATGCTTTCCAGCGCGCCTGAAGCCGGTGGCGATCTCACGGGCCAAGTGCAGGGGGGCGGCACCGTCGTGGTCGTCTCATTCGAGGATGTCGAACCGACCACTGTCGAGGTTGACTGGTCGGTCGTCCTAAGCGTGGATGAATATTACAATGATCCCGGTTTCACCTATACTATCGGGATAGACGATGGCAATGGGGGAGTGGTTGGCACGGAGATACAAGGCTAGCGGCAGCACCGAAGGACTATTATGAAAAAGCGCAAACTCATCCTAAACCTGTTTAGCGGCTCCGCCAAAGTTAAGGTCGGCGGGGGTCGGCCTACTGCCGCTCCACGCAGGTCAGCCATTGATTTCGATGCAAACGTGACCTTGGCTAACGACAGCGCCGCAGAGTTAGTCGCCCTCGGCATCACGGTCGTGGCGTTTTCCAAGGACAGCGGTGGCGTCCTTCAAATTAGGACTTACCACCCGCAATTGCGCAAAGGGAGGAAGGGCAGCACTCTGCACATGCGCCGTGTAGTCGGCGGGGCTATGTCCGTGACCGCTTCGCGAGGTGGCAAAGGCGGAGCCAAGCACTGCATCTTCGCTGCCAGCCTCAGCTGAATTGGCGCAGATCATGTCTATGGGGATGGCGCGGCAAGCGGATGGTAGTTGAGTGGTCGCCCGTGCGAATTTGTTCGTTTCGACAGCTCGAATGGCTCGAATGGCTGTTGATCCAATCGGGCTATTCGACTAACTGGCCGATAGTGGTCAAAGTTTAGGACGAGTGTCGATTCGAGACTAGCCGACCGGAGACGGACCCAAGTTTAAGTTGTCTCGCACCTTCACTCCTGCTTGTCGTTGTGTTTGGCGCTGTCGAGCCATCTGGCGGCGCAGTTATGCGCCACGTGTGCCTTACATCCCAACTAGCAGAATCAAGCCTCCCACCCCAATGCGATACCAGCCGAACGCGACGAACGTGTGCGTTTGAATGAAGCGCAGCAGCCATTTCACCGCGAGGAAGGCGGTGATGGCGGAGACGGTGGCCCCGAGCGTGAACAGGCCCCAGTCCACCGGCGGCGCGCCGGGGTCTTTCAACGCCTTCAAGCCCGAGTAGGCACCCGCCGCCAGCAGTGTCGGCACGCCCAGCAGGAAGGAGAACTCTGTCGCCGCCGGGCGGCTCAGGCCCAGCGCCAGCGCCGCGAGGATCGTGGTGCCGGAGCGTGACGCGCCGGGGAACGCGGCGGCCACGAGTTGGCCAACGCCGATGGCCAGCGCGACGGCCCAAGTGATGTCGCCCACGGATGGCTTGTCCCTGAGCCAGCGCTCCACCACGAGGAAGAGGATGCCGCCGATGAGCGTGGCCCACGCGACGGGGCCGACCTCCTCCGGCAGCTTCAGTCCGGCCTTCTTCATGGCTAGCCCGCCAATCGCCGTGAGCAGGAAGGCCGCGCCGAGCTTGAGCAGGTATTCGCGCGTGGCCGGTTCCGCGAAGCGCGTGCAAAGCTGCTTCACCCGCTCGGAAAACACGGCGATGACTGCGATGACCGCGCCGGACTGGATGCCGATGTTGAAGAAATCGGAGCGCAGGAAATGCCGCTCCGGCAGCGCAAGCCAGTGCTCCGCGAGCAGCAGGTGGCCGGTGGAGGAGATGGGGAGAAACTCCGTGATGCCCTCGATGACACCGAGGAGAATTGCCGCGAGCCAGTCTTGCACGCGCCGGTTAGACGCGAAAAGACCGGGGGAGACAAGTGGCAAGTGATGCGTGATGCGCAATGCGTGATGCGTGATGCGTAATGCGTGGAGGACAACCGTGGTGCTCTGTCAAAGTTTCTGTGCTTCAGCGCCGGGCTCTTGCCCGCCCGCTCCATTCGCACCGAAGTCCACTGTCGCCGCCAGCGTCAGGGGATGGCATGATTCGCCTCCTCCTCGCCGCAGTTCTCGCCGCTTCGTCCACCTTCGCTGCCGACCGCTACGCCGGTTTGGAAACCGCAAAGTATCTCGGCGCGCTCAAGGTCGAGGCCACTTTGCCCGGCACGAAGAACTTCACCGAAGGCCCAGCTGTGGATGGGGAAGGCAATGTCTTCTTCACAAACCCCGGCGAGATTCTCAAGTGGGAGCCGGTCACCAAGAAACTGTCCACCTTTCGCAAGCCGAGCAACGGCGCGAATGGCCAGGCCTTTGACCAGCAGGGCCGGCTGCTCACGTGTGAGGCGGCGGATGGCACGAACGGCCGCGTCACTCGCACCGACATGAAGAGCGGGGTGCTGACGGTGCTGTGCGACGCGTTCAACGGCTTCCCGCTCGGCGGCCCGAACGACGTGTGCGTGGATGGCGCCGGGCGGATTTACTTCACATCGCGCCTCGCGAACACAAACGCGGCGACGGGCAACGTCAACGCGGTCTATCGCATTGACCCCAGCGGCAAAACCTCACGCATCCTGGCCGCGCCGGACATCGACATGCCCAACGGCCTCGCCGTCTCGCCGGACAACCGGACGTTCTACCTCATCGAGTCCGATGGCCGCACGAACCGCGCGCGTGTGATCCGCGCCTACGACTTGAAGCCCGACGGCGCGGTCGCGAACCACCGCGTCCTCCACACCTTCTACCGCGGACGCAGCGGCGACGGGATGCGCGTGGACGCGGCTGGCAATCTCTACGTTGCCGCCGGGCTGCACAAGACGCGCGGCTCCAGCGAGACGCTCGACACGCGACCCGGCATCCACGTGCTGACGCCCGCCGGGAAGCTGGTGGCGTTCGTGGAGACGCCCGAGGACACGATCACGAACTGCGCCTTCGGCGGCCCGGACGGTCGCACACTCTACGTGACGTGTGGCCGCTTTCTCCTGAGCCTGCCGACGCAGATGGCTGGCAGCCCGCTGTATCGGCCTGCAAACAAGCAGGCACCTCGCGGAGAATGAAAAAGGCAAGGCACCCCTTCAAACCAGGCTGCGGCAAGAAAGGAAGCCTCAACCCGGTTTTTAGGAGCGCCTTGCCCCCTGCTGCTCTACCCGCGAACGGTCTGGAAACCCATAACCAGGCCGCCCGCAAAAATCATTTGCTCGCCGTGACCTCGATCTTCTCGGCGGTCAGCTCCAGCTTGTCGCCGACCTTTTTGCAGGTGGCGGTGACGGTGATGTTCTTGACCGTCTCGCAAATCTGGCTGTGGAAGCCTTTGCTCACCTCGTTCTGCACGAGGTAATACTTCGTCTTCTTGCCGTCCTTCTCGACGGTCAGGACGTTCTGGCAGGCCTCGGTCTCCTTCAGGCAGCACTTGCCACAGCAGCCCTTGCCCGAAAGCGTAAGTGTCTTGCCCTTGCTCTCGGCGCTGGCGCTGGCGGCCAGCATGAATGCGACGGCAGTGACGGTGAGGAGCGAGGCGATCAGTTTCTTCATGAGGTGTGTTGTTTGTTTCTGCGCGAAAGCCAAGCAGCGTCGCGCCTGGCAGGCTCACCTTCATTTGGCGAAACTTGAACCTGGGTTGCCTCGGGCCGCACTCGCCGCTGGACACGTCGCTGGAAATTTCGCAGGTTCACCGCCAGCTGTAGCGGACCACCAGCTTCAAAACCGCGTGACGAATCCGTCTCCCTTTACCGCCTATTCGCGCCGCCTGCTCGCGTTCATCGAACGCGGCGGAGCTGCCGACGAGGCGCAGTTCGCCTCGCTCGCCCGTGAGTTGTTCGCGCTTCAGTTCGCCCACGTCGCGCCCTATCGCGCTCTCTGCGAAGCCCGGCGCGTCACTCCGGGCGCGCTCGCCGACTGGCGGCAAATCCCCGCCGTGCCGACGGCTTCCTTCAAGGAACTGGAAGTCACGAGCCTAGCGCCCGCCGAGCGCACCACCGTCTTCCACTCCAGCGGCACGACGGAGCACCGCCCCAGCCGGCACTTCCACAACACCGAGTCTCTCGCGATCTATGAAGCCTCGCTCGTGCCGTGGTTCGCGCGGCACGTCCCGCCCCGTGCCGGCGATACGCAATCGCCGTCAGGCGCGGTCAGCACGCCCGGTGGCGATTGCAAATCGCAGGCACGATTCCTCTGCCTCGCTCCGCCGCCAGCACAGGCCCCGCACTCATCGCTCGTCCACATGTTCGCCACCGTGAGCCACGCATTTGGCGCAGCCAGCTCGTG
>JBEBFV010000380.1:0-6288 GCA_040081795.1 Limisphaerales bacterium
GTGGGCCAGCTCAACGACGAGGCGCTCTTCTACTGCCGCACGCGCGGCATCGGCGAGGTGAACGCCCGCCGCCTGCTCACCCACGCCTTCGCCAGCGAAATCGTGAACCGCATCACCGTCGAGCCGGTGCGCGAGCATCTGGAGCAGATCCTCTGGGGCCGGCTGGAGGAGTTGATTGAGAAGAAGTGACAAGTCATCTGGGAACCTCATGCCATGAAAATGTTCCTCCCCCTCCTCACCGTCCTGCTGGCACGGCTCACCGCGCTGCACGCAGCCGACGGGCCGGCTGCTCGTTGGAAGCTTGATGGCAACCCCCGGGACGCCGTGGGAGGGATGCACGGGACGGCTGCCGAGGTCGAGTATCTGGCTGGAAAGTCTGCGACTTCTCCGGCGATGTTTGCCCGATTCAACGGCCGTGGCAGTCGCATCACCATTCCGGCCGCATCCGCGCCTGCACTGGGCAAGGAAGATTTCACCCTCTCGCTGTGGATCGACACGGCGGCCGAGCTCGACGACGACATCGGCGATCTGGTCAGCCAGTTCGACGCGCAAACTCGGACCGGATTCCATCTCAGTCTTCGGCATCACTCCGGCGTCACGCATTCCCAGCCGAACTCCCGCCAACTGCAATTCGGGCTCGATGCGGGGACCGAGCCAAAGTTCACGGACGAAGGCCGGCCCGGCGCGGCTGTCTTCGCACAATCGATGGCGGTTTTTCGAGGCAAACTCTACGCCGGCACGTGCGAGGCTGGAAAGGACCAGGCCGGACACGTCTATCGCCATGACGGCACAGGGAAGTGGACCGACTGCGGTTCGCCCGACCAGGCCAACAGCATCACGGCGATGTGCGCGGGCAACGGCGAGTTGTTTGTCGGCTCCGGCAAGTATCGCCTCGGCGGCTCGTCGCTGGCGGAATCCGAAAACCCACACCTGGGCGGGCGCATCTTCCGTTACCTGGGCGAGGGCAAGTGGGAGCAGATCGCGCACTTTCCCGAAATGGAAACAGTCGGCGGAATGGTGATTTACCGGGGCAAGCTCTTTGTCAGCTCGTTGTATAAGCCGGCGGGGTTTTATCGCCACGACGGCGGGAAGAGCTGGACGGCGCTCCCGGTGCCCAACGGGATGCGGGTGGAGGCGCTCGGTGTGTTTAACGGGAATCTCTGGGCCACCAGTTACGACCACGGAAACGTGTATCGGTTCGACGACGGGAAGTGGACCGATCTCGGTCGCGTCGGCGAACCGGAAAACACGCAGATGTATGCGTTCGCCACCTATCGCGGCCAATGGCACGTCGCGGCCTGGCCGACGGGCAAAGTCTTCGCGTGGGAGAACCAAGCCTGGCTGGACCGCGGCCGGTTGGGCACCGAACTGGAAGTGATGGGCATGCTGGTCCATAACGGCAGCTTTTACGGCGGCACGCTGCCGCTGGGGCAGATCTATCGTTACGACGGCGGCCGGGTCTGGACGCTGCTCAAGCAGCTCGACACCACGCCCGACGTGAAATATCGCCGCGTGTGGACGATGGCCGCGCACGCTGGCCGGCTGTTCGCCAGCACGCTGCCATCCGGAAAAGTGTGGTCGCTGCACACGGGCGCTTGCGTGACGTGGGACGAGGAATTTCCCGCGGGCTGGCATCACGTCGCGGCTCAACGGGCCGGGGGAAAGCTGCGGCTGTTCGTGGACGGCAAGCTGGTCGCGGCTTCAATGGATGCGGATGCCGGGCGGCTCAACCTCAACAGTGGCCAGCCGTGGCAGATCGGGGCTGGTGCAGGGGATTTCCTGAACGGTTCGCTGGCGGACGTGCAGGTTTTTCGCCGGGCGCTGACCGATGAGCAGATACGATCGCTGGCGAAGAGATGAACGAACTCTGTCAACCGCAGCATCGGCGAGGCGGGCGCCGACGCCTGCTCACCCACGCCACCGCCGAGCCTGTGATCGAACACTTGGAGCGGGCTGGAGGAGTTGATTGAGAAGAGGCGAACCGTGATTTTCCCCTCGCATTCGGTGGTGGCCGTCCTAGCCTGAAAGTAGCCAGCGACCCACAGATTCCTGACCCTTCGTATTCAACAACCAGCCTGTCGCCCATGAAAGTCCAACGCAATTCGCCGCGCGGCTTCACCCTCATCGAACTGCTTGTTGTCATCGCCATCATCGCCATCCTCGCGGGATTGCTTCTGCCGGCTCTGGGCAAGGCCAAGGCCAAGGCCAAATCCATGCGCTGTTTGAACAACGAAAAGCAGATTTCACTCTCCTCGAAGCTGTATAGCGACGACCGGGACGGGAAATTCGTTCCCTACCGTTCTACCGCCCCCGTGCTGGGGTGGAACGGGGCGGATTTCGCCGACCGGAGAAATTTCGTGATGCAGACAGCAGCGATGATGACGGGGAGCGCGGGACCGAACGCTGCGCTCTTCTGGCCGGACATCCTGCGGATAGCCAAGTATCAGAGCGAAGGGAAACTAAACGACTGCACAGCCCTGTCGCTGTTTGCCACCAACAACGGAGGCGACGTGAGCTTCACCCACACATTGGGCATCGGAATCAACTACCCGGAGATTGGTCAAATTGTGGCCACCTCAGCCGACGTGGTGAGGGAAACTTCAGTTGCCAAGCCCTCGAACTGCCTGATTTTCGCGGACTCCGGCGGGATAACAGCCGCGAGCGCAGGGACAAATCCGGACCTCTGGATGGATGAAGTTGCGTGGGGCACGGTCATCTTCCGTGGAACAACCGCGACCCCCGCCGCGTTTCTTGATACCCGGACCGTGGGGCGGCATCTCAAACGGAGCGTGTGCAGCTTCGTGGACGGCCACGCGGAGGCAAGAATGAACAGTTCGCTCGGCTGGGGCTTGCCTCGGACAGACCCAAACGCAATTTGGGCGCGCAGCCCATGAGCAAAGCCTCCTCCCGAGCTGAAGCTGCTTCTGTTCTTGTGGTGTTCTCAGGCCTCAACCTGGGAGAAATCAACAGACGCACCACCGTCGAGCCGGTGCGCGAGCATCTGGAGCAGGTGCTGTGGGCGCGGCTGGAGGAGTTGATTGAGAAGAAATAGGCTTCTCTTAATGAAACCGAAACGGCTCACAATCTTCTCCGCCGCCATCGTGCTGACGATGGTGCTTGGCGCCGCAGCCTGCTTCATCACCAAGCAGCACGCGGCGAGCATTGAGCCGCTGCCGGAATCCGAGGTTGAAACGACCATGACGGACCACGGCACGACTTATAAGCTCTGCCATGGCAATCTTTATCGCGTGAACACAGGGACGGGCAAGTGGCAGTTCGTGCAGCAGTTCTACGAGCCAGATTATTTCGCGAAGAATTATGCTGAACGCGATGGCACTATTTTCCGCAAGGTAGGCAACGGCGAACTGGTGCCGGTGAAGCGGAGTTTTGCGGAGGACTTCGAGGACACGAGGCGGCTCGCGGACTTGCTCAGTCTAAAGCGCGGCTGGACGAGCTGCGAACTGCAATCGCCGAAAGCACCGACGGTGAAGGAGTATGTGAAGCTGCGAAACCGCATCCTGAAAGGCGAATCGGACTTTCTCGACAATCGAATCGAGCCAACCGGCGAAGTGGTGCATGGCGGCAAGACCGCGTTAAAAACCGTGTCGATGCCGCCGAGCCGGGGAATGGTCACGGCAAAATCCTCGCTCTCCACCGAGTTGCTGCATTTCGTAAAGGGCGACGATGTCTGGGTGTCAATCTGGTGCTACGTGCCGACAGGAAGTGGGGTTCCGTTCACCGTGCTGGACCTTGAGACGACGTGGATAAGCCAGCAACCAGGCCTGCGCATTGCCATCTCCGACGGGAAATATGCCTGCTTTCAACTCAAATGGGCCGGATCCGCGTATTATCGTCAACCGAAAGGCAAGGAGGTGACGTTCCCCCTCGGCCAATGGGTGAATCTCAAAGCGCATCTCAAACTCTCCGAGAAGGACGACGGCGTGATTCAACTGTGGCAGGACGGGCAGAAGATCATTGACTCGCGCGGACAGACGCTGGTGCTCGCGCACGCCATCTACAACAGCCTTGAGATCGGCCTCAGTGCCTACAACGAGAAAGACAAAACCGCGACTCTGTATATGGACGATGTGTCGATCTCCGATCAACCGATGAAGGAGTCGCCTGTGTCAATGCAACCGACGAAACTCTGATCCTGGGTGATGCACGACGACCGCAACGACCTTTATCAGGAAGTCATCCTGGGGCACGCGAATCGCCCGAGGAACTTCAGTGGGATGGCATCACCGTCGGTGCCGGTAATGAACACTTTGGGCGCAGGGGCAGGGGTTCGTTGGGAAGAAGTAACCACACCATGAAAACTGCGCTGCCCCTGCTCTTCGCTCTGCTCCTGTCGCCGTTCGCGACAACTTCCGGGCACGCCGCCCAACTCCTCGCCGGCGTCGCGAAGGTGGACATCACGGACCGCGAGGCCGGGCCGGTGAACGACCCTTCCTACGTGAAAGCGCTGGTGCTCAAGGACGGCTCCACCACCGTCGTGCTGGTTACGGTGGACGCGGTGGCCATCGGCGGCATCGGGCGGATTGGGAATGATTACCTAGGCAAGGTCCGCGCCGCGTTGGAGCGGGAGCTGGGCATTCCGCCCGCGAGCGTGCTCGTCAACGCCAGTCATTGCCACAGCGTCGTGCGCCGCGACACCGACGAGCTCACGGTGCAGGCGGTGAAGGAGGCGGCGAAGAATCTCGTGCCCGTGCGCGCCGGGGCGGGACGCGGTCGCGAGGACCGCATCATGGAGAACCGCCGGCTCAAGCTGAAGGACGGCAGCGAGCTGGACCTCCGCCGCGCTTACGCGACGCCGCGCGACGAGGACGTGGTCGGCGTCGGCCCCGTGGACGCGGAGATTGGCCTGCTGCGCCTCGACCGCGCGGATGGCCGGCCTTTCGCGCTGGTTTACAACTTCGCCTGTCATCCCATCCACGGCGTGCCCGCCGGCGGCAACACGGCGGATTTCCCCGGCTTCGCCTCGAAGGTCATCGAGGAGAATTTCGGTGAGGGCGTGATGGCGTTCTTCGTGCAGGGCTGCGCGGGCGACATCAACCCGTCGCTCTACAAGGCCACGAGTCACCCGCACGACGCGGAGGCTTACGGGAATCTACTCGGCCTGAGCGCGCTGCGGGCGGCGCGCGGCATCAAGACGGGCGACGCCAACCCGCTCCGCGTGGTGCGCGAGGTGGTGTCGCTGCCACGCGCGGCGGACTACGAGAAGCGCATTGCAGCCATCGAGAGCGAGCAGGCGCGGCTGTTGAAGTCGTTTCGCGGCACGAGCCTGAACTTCAAGGCGTTCCTCCCGCTGTTTCTTCAGCACAAGCTTTCCCCGGATTTTCCCGGCTATCACAACTACGGCTATCTCCACGAGAAGTCGCAGGGCCGCGATGCCTTGGCGAAGCTCGACGCCGAGAACCGCACGAATGTGGAAGCCTACTTGCAGAACATCCACGCGATGGAGCGGCTCACGCATTTGCAGGTGAACCTCGCGCTGCTCAAGATGCACCAGGCCAAAGCCGTCGCGGCCGGGAACGCCGCGCTGGAGACCGAGATGTCCGGCCTGCGCGTGGGCGACTTTATGTTGGTGACGTTCCCCGGCGAGCTGACGGTGGAGCTGGGCCTCGCGGTGAAGAAGCGGGCAGCGGGCAAGTTCACCTTCGTGGCCGGCTACACCAACGGCTACCTGTTCTACCTGCCCACCGAGGCGCAGCGGAAGAACACCGGCTACGCGCAGGAAGACTGCGACTGCCTCGTGGCCCCCGAGTGGCGGAAGATTTTTGACGAGCGGACGGATGCGGTCTTGAAGCGGCTGAACGCGCCGTGAGTTGAATCCCTTGCGAAAGCACGCCACCATCACTTGCCACGAGAAGAAATGAACGACGACCTCAACGACCTGTATCAGGAAGTCATCCTGGAGCACGCGAAAAGCCCGCGGAACTTCAAGGTGCTGCCCGACGCCAACCGCGTCGCCCACGGCACCAACCCCCTCTGCGGCGACAACTACACCGTCTATCTCGTCATGGACGGCGACGTGGTGAAGGACGCGAGCTTCCAAGGCTCCGGCTGCGCCATCTCGAAGGCGTCGGCGTCGCTGCTCACCAGCACCATCAAGGGCAAGACGCGCGCGGAGGTGGAGGCGCTCTTCGGCAAGGTGCATGACATGGTCACCACTGGCCACGCGGACGACAGCATGGGCAAGCTCGCGGCGTTCGCGGGCGTGCACAAGTTCCCGGCGCGCGTGAAGTGCGCCATCCTCTCCTGGCACGCGGCCAAGGCGGCGGTGGC
>JBEBFV010000381.1:0-6278 GCA_040081795.1 Limisphaerales bacterium
CTCTGCGCTTCTCTGCGCTCTCTGCGTCTCTGCGTTGAAGTGGAAACCCACGCCACTCCAGAGCGCAGCGGGCTGCGGACGTGGGCGTCCGCGCTCCATGCCGGTGGTTTCCCATCTGTGTTTCATCTGTGTGAATCTGTGGCTCAACCCACCTCTCCGCGCGTCACGGCTTGCTGGAATTTCACCATGTCCGTCACAAGCTCGTAGCTGTAGCGGACGAAGAGCTTGCCGGCTTCGTAGTCGGGCGCGGGCGGCTGGTCCACGCCCAGCGCGTGACGGACCAGGCGGGCGGGGAGGTTCACGCCCACGCCGGTGGCGAAATAAACCCACGCCGGGAAACGCGGGTTAATCTCGATGAGATACACGTCGTCGCCCTTCACGATGCACTCCAGCTCGAAGGGCCCGCGCCACTTCAGCTCCCGGATGAAGCGGTTCGCCGCCTCCAGCATCGGCCGGTGCTTGATGGTCACGCCGGTCCAGATTTTGCCCAGCGCGGTGACGCTGATTTTCTTGATGCCCACGAGGCCGAGCGAGCCGCCTTCGCCGTCGCCCACGCCGATGACGTTCAGCTCCTCGCCGCTGACGATGCTCTGCACGATGACCGGATAACCCCACTCCGCCACGAGCGCGTGAAAGTGCCCGACCGCCTGCGTCGTGGTGTAGGCCGCGTAGGCCTTGTAAAAACTTCCCTTCACCATCACGGGCAGGCCGAGTTCCTCCACCGCACCGATTAGCTGGTCGAGCGACGTGCAGACTTTCGTCTTGGGCAGCTTGATGTCCATGCGCTCGGCGACCTCGGCGAGCTTGTCCTTGCCGCGCAACTTGAACTGCTCCATCGAGGGCAGAAATGTGGCGATGCCCATCGCCTTCAACCCGTCTGCGCGCTTGAGATAGAGCGGCAGCTCGGCGTCGAGGTTTGGGATGAGCACATCAAGGCCGTGCTGGTCGCGGATGTAGGCGAGGCGGTCGAAGTAAGCCGCACCGTCGCCCGACGGATAGGGCATGATGAACGACCGGTCCACGACCCAGTCCATGTAAATGCCCGGCTCCATCGCGTCGTAGGCGAGGCCGATGATGCGGGCGTTGAGGCCCGTGTCTTCCTTCAGCGAGCGGGCGACGCCGACGCCGGGGCCGGGGTTGTCCACGGCATTGATGCCGGAGACGCCGATGGCGAGGTCTTTCATGTCAGGCGAGGCCGAAGTTCTTGAGCTGGCTGCGGAAGTCCGTGCAGTCGCGGCGCGCCTCCTCGAGCGACACGTCGAAGTCGGCGACGAGCTGTTGCGCAGTCTCCTCGTCGCTGCGCCCGGCCTTGAGCGCGTGGAGCACAGCCATGCCGGCTTCGCTGACTTGGAAGCTGTCGCCCGTCTGCGGGTCGAATACGAAGCCCTCGTCAGAGAGCGCTAGCTGGTGGAGGCGTTGCATGAGAAGTGTGTAATTTGCCGAGCGGGGTGACGCCAAGGCTGAACGGTGGTTACGCGAGTCGGTGAAAGACCCTAGTCCGTTTGCAGCGCATCGTGCTCATTGGAGGTAAGTGAAGCAGGGAAATGTTAAGGGATTGTGAGGACCGAACCAGTTTTCGTCAGGAAAAACCCGCAGGCGCAGCCTTTCGGTTGTGAATGCCCCGCAAGCTCCACCGACGCGCAGGCTGAAGCCTGCGACTGCGAGGCCCGTCAGTTTCAACGCATGAGTCATCACGGACTTCGACCTGAACATCTCGCGCTCACCCGGCGCGAGTTTCTGAACCGGTGCGGCATGGGCATGGGCGCGCTGGGCATGGGCGCGCTGCTTGGCGAGCAGGGCTTGGGCACTGCGAGCGCCGAGGTCAACAGCGCTTCGCCTCTCGCCCCCAAGGGCCCCCACTTCGCCGCAAAGGCCAGGCGCGTCATCCACATCTTCCTCAACGGAGGCCCCTCGCACGTGGACACGTTCGACCCCAAGCCCGCGCTCGACACACACCACGGCAAAACCCTGCCTTACGAGCTGCGCACCGAGCGACGCACCGGCACGGCCTTCCGCTCGCCCTACAAATTCCAGAAATACGGCCGGAGCGGCATCGAGGTGAGCGAGATTTTCGCCAGGACGGCGGAGAGCATGGACGACATCTGCGTCATCCGCTCGATGCACGCCGACGTGCCAAACCACGAGCCTTCCCTGATGCTGCTCAACTGCGGCGACGCCCGCCTGCCGCGCCCGAGCATGGGCTCGTGGGTCACTTACGGGCTCGGCACGGAGAACCAAAATCTGCCCGGCTTCATTGCGATGTGCCCCGGCGGGTATCCGATCCAGGAGTCGCAGAACTGGCAGTGCGCTTTCCTCCCCGGCGTCTTTCAGGGCACTTACATCAACACTGCCGAGACGCGCATCGAGCGGCTCATCGAGCACATTTCAAACAAGCAGATGGCCCTGCCCGAGCAGCGCGCGCAGCTCGACCTCCTCAAGAAACTGAATGAGCGCCACGCCGCCGCCCGCGCACGCGAGTCCCAACTCGAGGCGCGCATCGCGTCCTTCGAGCTCGCGTATCGCATGCAGATGGAGGCGGCGGACGCCTTCGACATCCGCCAGGAGCCGGCGCACATCCGCGCGATGTATGGCGAGGGCACGCAGGCGCGGCAGATTCTCACGGCGCGCCGGCTCATCGAGCGCGGCGTGCGCTTCGTGCAAGTCTGGCACGGCGCGGGCCAGCCGTGGGACAGCCATGACGACCTCGAGGTGCAGCACCGCAACCTCGCCAAGCAATGCGACCAGGCCATCGGCGCGCTGCTGAAGGACTTGAAGCAGCGCGGCCTGCTCGACGACACGCTCGTCATCTGGGGCGGTGAGTTCGGCCGCACGCCCACGGTGGAGTTGCCCACCCCCGGCTCGAACCAAGGCAAGATTAATGGCCGCGACCACAACCACCACGGCTTCACGACGTGGCTCGCCGGCGGAGGCGTGAAGGGCGGCACCGTCTATGGCGCGACGGACGAGTTCGGCTTCAAGGCCGAGGTGAATCCCGTCCACGTCCACGACTTGCAGGCCACGATTCTGCATCTGCTCGGCTTCGACCACGAGCGCCTGACCTTCCGGCACGCGGGCCGCGATTTCCGCCTCACGGACATTCACGGCAACGTGGTCAAGGCCGTGCTGGCGTGAGCGCCGGAATTTTTGCTTACCCACACCGCACTGTCCGCTTGGCCAGCGATGCGGTTCAAGCCGAGCAGTTTCACTTCAACGCGGAGACGCAGAGGACGCAAAGTGGCGCAGGGGGACAGCAGGCCCGGCTCACCAAGCAGTCAACACAGTTGAGTTGGCAATTCTCCGCGTTCCTCCGCGTCCCCTGCGTCTCCGCGTTGAGCGAAATGCTGGCTCAACTGCATCGTTCCGGCTTAGGCTCCGCGCATCGTCGTGCAGCCGCGCCCGCGCATCCTCTACGTCAACAACAGCGCTGACCTCTACGGTGCCAGCCGGGCGCTGCTGCGCGTCCTGGTGCCGCTGCGGGAGCGGGGCTTCGAGCCGGTGGTCGTGCTGCCCGAGCGCGGGCCCTTGCAGGCGCGGGTTGAGGAGCTGGGGATGCAGGTCATCGTGGACCCGGGCCTCTCGATTGTGGACCGCGCGCGGCTCAAGTCGTGGCGTGGGTTCGGATTCTTCCTCGGCTTCCCGTTCTCAGTCCGCCGCTTCTTCAACCTGATCCGCCGTGAACGCATCGCTCTGGTCCACACGAACACCGCCGTGATGCCGTCGCCTGCGCTGGCCGCGTGGCTTGCCGGTGTGCCGCACGTCTGGCACATGCGCGAGATTTTCGACGAGTTCCGCACCGGTTGGAGAATCTACTGGCGCTACCTGCACGCTTTCTCCACACGCATTCCGTGCATGTCCGAAGCCATCGCGGCGCAGTTCCAGAATCGAGCCAAGACCCGCGTCCTCTTCGACGGCCTGCCGCTGGAGGAATATCCGCGAGCCGCGCTCAACTCTCGATCCGAGGCGAAGGCAAAGGTCCAACTCGGCACCGGCCCGGTCATCGGCTGCGTGGGGCGGATCAAATTTGTCCGCAAAGGCCAGGAGGTGCTCGTGCGAGCGGCCGCGCTGCTGAAGCAACGCGGTCTCTTCGCGAAGTATCTGATCGTTGGCGCCCCCGCGCCAGGCAACGAGGAGCACGGTGAGCGGCTCCGTAAACTCATCCACGACCTCAACCTCGACTCCGACGTGGTGCTGCCCGGCGAGCTGGCCGACCCGAGGCCCGCCTACTCGGCGATGGACATCTTCGTGCTGCCGTCGGCGCAGGCGGAGCCGTTCGGACTCGTCGTGCTGGAGGCGATGGCGATGGGTTGCCCGGTGGTGGCGACGGCCATCGGCGGGCCTTTGAGCATCGTGGCCGAGGGCGAGACTGGATTCCTCGTGCCGCCGGGCGACGCGAAGGCGCTGGCCGACAAGCTCGAAGTTCTCCTGCGCGACGACGCCCTGCGCGAGCGGATGGCGGCGGCGGGGCGCGAACGGCTGGAGGCCAAGTTCTCGTTCGCCAACACGGTCAACGAGCTGGAGGCGCTTTATCGCGAGGTGTTGAACGAACCCGCGCGTCCGACGCAGACTTCCGCGCCATGACACCGCGTCCCGCCAACCCGCAAGTCTTCCTCGACCGCCTCGCGGGTGACTATCGTGCGCCGGTGGTCGCGGGCCTAGAGCATGTCGGTTTCTTCCGCGACGTGCCGGCGGGCGGGACGGTCTTCCTCAAGCCGAACCTGACGTTCCCGGTGTATCGCCCCGGAGTGATGACCTCGTTCGAGTGTCTCAAGGCCGTGGTGGAAATCCTCCGCGAACGCGGCTTCCAGGTCATCATCGGCGAGGCGGACAGCGGCGGCTACAACCGCTTCTCGATGGACGAGGTCTTCGCCAAGATGGGCATCACCGCGCTGGCGCAGGCGACGGGCGCGCGTGTGGTGAATGTCAGTTACACCGAGTCGGAGGCTGTGCCAGTGCGAGCCGGCTGGCGGACGCTCTCGGTGCCGCTGCCCAAGCTGCTGCTGCGCGAGGTGGACGCCTTCATCACGCTGCCGGTGCCGAAGATTCACATGAACACGCAGGTGTCGCTCGCGCTGAAGAACCAGTGGGGTTGCATCCAGGAACCCACCGAGCGCCTCAAGCTGCACCCGTATTTCCCCGAGACGATCTACGAAGTCTGCCGCCGGCTTCCGCGCGCGTTTGCGGTGGTGGACGGACGCTTCGGCCTCAACGGCACCGGGCCGATGCAGGGCAACCCGGCCGAGTTGAACTGGCTGCTCGTGGCCAACGACCTCGTCGCCGCCGACCGCGTCTGCTGTCGGCTCATGCAGGTGGACGAGACGTGCCTGCGTTATTTGCGCCACTTCCGCCGCCAAGGCTGGTGGACGGATTACGCGGCCATCCAAATTAACCAGCCGATCGAGCCGTTCCTGAAGGAAAAGTTTTACCTCCGCCGCGCGTGGACGGACTACCCTGGCCTGCTGTGCTTCCACAACTCGTTCCTCGCGTGGCTTGGCTACCGCTCACCGCTCGCCGGCTTCGCGCACTGGCTGCTCTACAAGTTCCGCAAGCCCTTCTACGACTACGACGCCGAGGCGGAGAAGGTGAAGGGCCGCAGCGAATGACGCCTGGCCGGTGTGTTTTGCCTCCTACTTCTTCGGCGCGAACGGCGACGCCGGCACCTTCTTCGCAGCAGCGCGAGCCTCGTCGAAGCTCGTCACGTCCTCCTTCAACTCGATGAGCTGCCACAGCTCCGGGAAGTCGAACGCCTGGCCCGGTTGCAGCGCCGTCACCGGACTGAACAGCTCCAGCGCGGCCATCTGGTCGCTCCACGAAAACTCCACCGTGTGACCCGCGCCCGCATAAGCCGCGCCGCGCCAGGTTTGGAAATACTTCACGAAGAGCAGCCGCCCGCGCACGTAGGCAACCCAGCCGCCGTCCGTGTCCGAGCCGAGCTTGCCGGGCGCGCCCGCCGCATGCGCCACGAGCAAGTCGCCGAAGACTCGCACGTTGGGCGAAGCTGGTTGCTCACCATCGAAGACGGAACCCGTCTCCGTCGCGCGCAGCACCGCCCAGCCCGCGCGATGCTGACTCTGCTTCGGCAATCGGAACAACACGAAGCCGCCGGCGGGACAAAGCGTGCGGTCGTGCAGGCTGTGCCGCGATGCGTTAGGCGACGCGTTGACCATGCGCTGCATCACGCCGAGTGCGCCGGTGTCCGGGTCGAGGGTGAAGCTCTTGAGCAGGCTCAAACCGGTCACGACATCCAGCGGGCTGGCCGTCTCGACCGTCTGGTCGCGGGG
>JBEBFV010000382.1:0-6278 GCA_040081795.1 Limisphaerales bacterium
CATGGACAAGCCCGACAAACTCCCCGAACTCCGCCTCGCCCCCGTCGAGTCGGCGGACGACCTCGCCCACCGCGTCGAGCGTGAGCAGCGCAGCGCGAACGTGCAGCGCGAGAGCGAACTCGAAAACTCCCTCGCGCCCTTCCGCGTCGGCTCCGTGCCGTATCTCAACGCCGTTCCGCTCACGCGGGGGCTGGAGAGCCAGATTGAGTTCATCCCGCCCTCGCAACTCGCCGAGAAGCTCCGGCGCGGCGACCTCGACGCCGCGCTGGTCAGCATCACCGAGGTGCTCTTCCACGACGGCTACGATGTGCTTGATGGCATTGCGGTCGCATCGCTGGGCGAAGTGTTCAGCGTCTTCCTCGCCCACCGCGTTCCGCTGGAGCAAGTGACGGAGGTCTTCTGCGACACCGCCTCGCTCACGAGCGTGAACTTGCTGCGTGTCCTGCTCGCCGAGCGCGGATTGAAGCCCGAGTTCAAGCCGCTGCCCAGCTACGCCGAGGCCGGCCAGCACGACGCCGTGCTGCTCATCGGAAATCCGGCCATCGAGTTCCGCCGCGCGTCGCACACGCATGAAATTTGGGATCTAGGCACGGCGTGGTTCGAACTGACCAAGCTTCCGTTCGTGTATGCGATCTGGGCCTTGCGCCGACGCGCGGACAACGAGCGTCTCCGCCGCCAGCTCCGAGCAGCGCGGGACTTCGGCCTCGACACGCTGGACTACCTCATCAGCTCGCGCTCCGACTACGACCTGAACTTCCGGCGCGACTACCTCGGCTGGCACATCCACTACCATCTTGGCGCGGACGAGAAGCGCGGCATCGCGAAGTTCATCGAGCTGCTTCGGAAGCATTCGCCCGAGCCGGTGTTCCCGGCCCGGTTCGTGGTTTAGCGAGCCGGCCAATTACTGTAGCGGCGCTCACAGAGCGCCGTCCGACGGCGTGGGTTGGATCGGAAAACGGCGGTCACAGACCGCCGCTACAATTTCGCGGGGAAGTAATCTCCCTACGCCCACTCGTGTCGGATGAATTCAGTCCGTGCGGGCCTTGTCGGAATTGCAATGGCTCGTTAGCCTCAAACCATGAACGCGTTGCCCCTCGATCCACAGCACACACGTCGCGACTTCCTCCAGAAGCTCGCCGCCGCCACGACCGCCACGATGGCGATGGGCGCGCCGCGCTTGCTGGGAAATGAGAAGATCGTCCAGCCCAAGGCCACGGCGGATTCGTGCATCCTGATCTGGATGGGTGGCGGCATGGCCGCGCCGGACACGTTCGACCCGAAGCGTTACCAACCCTTCGAGAAGGGCGTGCCGGTGAAGAACATTCTCAGCACCTTCCCCGCGATTCCGACGGCGGTGGACGGCGTGAAGATTTGCCAGGGCTTGGAACAGATCGCGTCGGTCATGGACCGGGCCACGCTCATCCGCAGCGCCACGCAGCCGGACCTCGGGCACATCCTGCACTCGCGGCATCAGTATCATTGGCACACGGGCTACGTGCCGCCGCAGACCGTCGCGGCCCCGCACCTCGGCGCGTGGATGGCGAAGGTGCTCGGCCCGCGCAACCCGGTGAGGCCGGCCGTCATCCATGTCGGCCAACGGCTCGAAGGCGTCGGCGAGC
Source organism: Limisphaerales bacterium (assembly GCA_040081795.1). GTDB lineage: Bacteria > Verrucomicrobiota > Verrucomicrobiia > Limisphaerales > SXTU01 > SXTU01. The sequence goes on from JBEBFV010000382.1 coordinate 1,620, forward strand.
AGGAGGAGTTGAAGGCCTTCACCACGGCCGGTTTCTTCGGCAACGAGTTCGGCCCGATGAACCTGCCGTATCCCGACGACGCCGCGCAGTCTGTGCGCCCGCCGAAGGGGATGGAGCCGGGCCGCTTCGACAACCGCTACAGCCTCTACCGCAAGCTCGTGGACAAGAATCCGCACCGCGAGTTCATGAGCGACTTCCAGCAGGAGTCCATGCTGCGCTCGCTGGACAACGCGCATCGCCTCCTCAGCTCGAAGGAGCGCGCGGCCTTCGACCTCTCGACCGAGCCGAAGGAGAGCTACGCGAAATACAACACGGGCCGCTTCGGCCAGGGCTGCCTGCTCGCGCGGCGGCTCGTGGAAAACGGCGCGCGGTTTGTCGAAGTGACGACCGAATACGTGCCCTTCCTGCACTGGGACACGCACAAGGACGGCCACGAGACCGTCGCCGGCATGCACAAGCAGATGGACGCGCCGATCGCGCAACTCATCCGGGACTTGGAAGCACGCGGCTTGCTGAACCGCACGCTCGTCATCATCGCCAGCGAGTTCAGCCGCGACGCGATGATCGAGGGCATCCCCGGCTCGAACGCGAAGGACCAGGCGACCGCGCCCAGCGAGACGTTGCAGGAAATGAAACACTACGGTCTGCACCGGCACTTCACTGGCGGCACAAGCGTGGTGATGTTCGGCGGTGGGATGAAGAAGGGTTTTGTCTATGGCCAGACCGCGGACGAGCGCCCGCTGGTGGCGATCAAGAATCCCGTCCCAGTCATGGACCTGCACGCGACAATCTTCACGGCGATGGGAATCAGCCCGAAGACGGTGTTCGACATCGAGGGCCGGCCCTTCTACGCGACAGAGGACGGGAAGGGCAGGGCGGTGAAGGAGATTTTCGCGTAGGCCTGAGTTGAAAAAGGCGGCTTGACCGCGTTTCGCCCAAGGCGCATTAACTTTCCCATGAACCCAAGAGCCATCCGGCTTTCCCAGCGTGGTGCGTTCACGCTAATCGAACTGCTCGTCGTCATCGCCATCATTGCGATTCTTGCGGGGATGCTCCTGCCCGCCTTGAGCAAGGCGAAGTTGAAGGCGCACCAGACCAAGTGCATCAACAACACGAAGCAGATTTCTTTGGCGATGCTCGTTTACGCTGGCGATTTCGATGAACGCTTTCCTGTCCACTCTGGATGGGGCGACATGGGCGGCAAGACGCCCGACGCCAACCCGCCGTTCACGCTGAACACCGGCTACGGCATCACCACCGTCGAAACCAACCGCGTGCTCAACCGCTACACGGGGGGCGGGGCCGCGTGGAACTGCCCGCGTGACAGCGGTGATACCTTCAGCGCTGCCTATGCCGCGCAGGTAAAGAAGTGTTACGACAGTTACGGCACGAGCTATCTCGTCCAGTGGAACAGCGACGCGTTCGGCATAGCCCGCATCACGACGCCCAACGCAGCGACCGTGCCCCGGACTTCGACGTATGCCCGCGCCGTGACGAAGAAGATGCTCTTTGGTGATTGGAACTTCCACGCCAACCGGGCCGTGAACGTGCTGCAAGGCCAGTGGCACAACTATGGAGGGCGCAACCGCTACAACATGGCGTTTTTGGACGGCCACAGCGAGTTTTACGAGTTCCCGTCCAACTGGAACTCCACGCCCGCCGGCACCGCGCCTGACCCTGACGTGCGTGCTTTCTGGTGACACCGCCAGCATTCGAGCCGGAAGCAGGCCGGATTGGTCCGAGCTCGCAATCGAGGCCAAGCCATGACTCACTCGTTCGCGTGAAACATATCCTTGCTCTGTCTGCCCTGTGCGCGGTGCTGTCGGGCTTCATCACCACAGTTCAAGCCGCCGACAAGCCGTCCCGCCCCAACTTCGTCTTCCTCCTTGTGGATGACCTGCGCTGGAACGCACTGGGCTTCATGGGGGACAAGATCGTCCAGACGCCGAACTTGGACCGGCTCGCGGCGCGCAGCCTGGTCTTCGACAACTGCTTCGTGACGACCTCGATCTGCGCGGTGAGCCGCGCGAGCTTTTTCACGGGGCAGTGGATGCGGCGGCACGGCATCGGGGACTTCGCTAAGGGCTTGAACGGCGCGGCGTGGGACAACACGTATCCGGCCCAACTGCGCTCGGCAGGCTTCCGCACGGGCTTCATCGGCAAATGGGGCGTGGGCAGCGCGCAGGAGACGAGCGCGAAGTCGGCGGCGTTCGACTACTGGAAGGGGCTGCCGGGACAGGCTGGCGAGTTCATCGAGAAGGATGACCCGACACGCACGCACAAGACTGCGCGCTTCGGCAACGAGGCGCTGGAGTTCCTCGGCGGCTGCACGAAGGAAAAGCCGTTTTGCCTCTCCCTCAGCTTCAACGCGGTCCACGCTCGCGATGGCAAGCCGCGCGAGTTCGAGCCGGACCCGCGCGATGAGGAGCTTTACGCCAACGTGACCATCCCGGTGCCGAAGCTGGCGACGGATGAGGCGTTCAAGCGCCTGCCGGAGTCGGTGCAGAAGTCCGAGGGCCGCCGCCGCTGGGGCTGGCGCTTCGACTCGCCGGAGAAGTCGCAGCGCATCCTGCGCGACTATTACCGCCTCATCACGGGCATGGACCGCGAGGTCGGGCGCATCGTGGTGGAGCTGGAGAAGCGCGGGCTGGCGGACAACACGGTGATCGTCTTCACGGCGGACAACGGCTTCGCGCTGGGGGATCGAGGGATGGCGGACAAGTGGTTCATGTATGAGGAGGACATCCGCGTGCCGGGCTTCATCTTCGACCCGCGCCTGCCGAAGTCCGCGCAAGGCCGTCGCTCGGCCGCGATGGTGCTGAACGTGGACTTCGCGCCGACGATGCTCGAACTGGCCGGGGTGCCGGTGCCGGGCGTGATGCAGGGCCGCAGCCTTGTCCCGCACCTGAAGGGCCAGCCGCCAAAGGACTGGCGCACGGAATTCTTTTACGAGCATCACTCCGTCGCCGCGCGCATCCCGATGAGCGAGGGCGTGCGGACGGAGCGTTGGAAGTATCTGCGCTGGATCGCCGAGACGCCGGTGAAGGAGGAGCTTTACGACCTGCTGGCCGACCCGCTGGAGGAGCGCAACCTGCTCGGCGATGCGAAGCACGGCGCGCTGCTCGCGGAGATGCGCGGCAAATGGGAGCGGTATGGCGGGGAGCTGAAGTGAACGGTCGTGCCGCGTCTGAATTCTCAGGTTGAAAAAGAAAGTCCCTCGACAGATTTCTCATTGCGGCTACTGTTTTGCCACCGGCCACGGAAAACTTGTGCGATGCGTGTCGCGCAGCAACCACTGAGAGCGAACTATGGCTACGGTCTTGATCGCGGATGACGAGCAAACAGTGCGGGATGTGGTAAGGCGCATCCTGGAGATGGACGGCCACCGCGTGCTCGAGGCCGTGGATGGCGAGGAGGCGATGCGCAAGCTCCGCGTGGAAAAACCCGACCTCGTCCTGGTGGACCTCTTCATGCCGCGCAAGGAAGGATTGGAGACCATCATGCAGTTGAGGCGGACCTTTCCCGACGTGAAGATCATTGCCATCTCGGGCGGCAACCCGACGCACGGGATTTCCTTCCTCGAAACTGCCAAGCGGCTCGGAGCGCATCGCACGCTGGCGAAGCCATTCTCCATGGAGACAATCCGCGACACGGTGGCCGAGCTGCTTGCCCCCGAGCCTGTGGCGCCGTGCGCTCCCGCGTGAGGCGCCGAAGCGAGACTCCAGAAAGCGGCTGAGGTTGTGCAGGTGTGGGCACGTATTTTCCCCTAGTGACAGCCGGCCTGCGGGACGCTAGAACCACGACAACAAGCCGGTAGGAACCGGCATCTGCGCCATGGTATATTTCACCGTCTATCTCAAGAACCTCAACAACGGCACCGGCTACGTGGACACCGCGCTGGCCGACGACCAGTTGATGCGCGACTTCCTTCAGTTTCTCGACATCGGCGTGAAGGCCCACCGCGCCTACGCGGTCGTGGACGGCGCGGCGAACGACGCGCCCGTCGGCGTCTTCGCGGTGAACCTCTCCGACGTGGCGGCCATCACTGCCACCGTGCCGCAGCAGGACCAGCATCCCGAACTTTTCTCGGCCCCGGAGCAACCCGCGCCCAAGCCCGCCCCCGACGACGAGCCGCCCGCTTCAGACGTTGAGCATGATGCGCTCACGAGGTAGGCTCGCCGCGTGTCATGAACGCGTCGCCCGCAGCACGGGACCCTCTGCCTGCCCAGCCCCCGGACGGGCCTGTCCATCCACTCGCAGCCGCTTTGCTGCTGTTCGTGGACAACCTCTGGATGCTTGCGGACTGGAACGCGTTCACCTGGCTCCTCACGATCCCGCTGAGTTTTCTCTCCGTCGCCGTCCCGACAGTCTTTCTCCAGCGCATTCTGCATCGTGATGGCTGGGGGAAATCCCTCGGCAAGGGCCTGCTGCTCGGCGTGCTCGCAGGCGTGCCGACTTCCATCATGGGAACTCCCGTGGGCCTCGTGCTGCTGACGTGGGCGGGGATCATGCGGACAAGGGGCGCGTCGTCCACGATGCCAGTCGTCCACGAGACGCGCGCTTCCACACACGCGCCCGCGCCGCCAATTCCAGTTGAGGCGGACGTCATCTCCAGCTCCCCGCCCGGCCCTCCGCCTCCACCCGTGGCAACAACGCCGC
>JBEBFV010000040.1:0-21979 GCA_040081795.1 Limisphaerales bacterium
ACCGCCGCGCCCGTCGGCGGCCTCATTCGGCTCGGCCCCGACGGCGCGCCCACGGGCGTGATTGAGAACGCCAACGCGCTCCTCGTAAAATTCCTCCCCGCGCGCCCTGTGCCGGACGCAACACACCACGACGCGCTCGTGACCCTCTTGCGCCGCTACAACGAAATTGGCATCACCAGCATCACCGAGCGCAACTCCAGTGTCGCCGGCTACCGCACTTTCGAAAAACTCAAGACCGACGGCCGGCTGACGGTGCGCGTGACCGTCACCATCTGGCTCACGACCGACGGCACGGTCGAGGACACCGAGAAGTCGATTCGCGCCCTCCCGTTCAAGACCGGCGACGGCGACGACTGGGTGAAGATCGGCCCTCTCAAGGTCGGCGTCGATGGCGGCGCGCTCTACGGCACCGCCTACATGCGCGAGCCCTACGGACCCGCGGCGTTTTCCCTCTACGGTTTCAACGATCCCGCCTACCGCGGCGACCTGCGGATCGCGCCGGAGAAGATGAAGAACATCGTCCGCACCGTGCACCGGCTCGGGTGGCAGATGTCATCGCACGTCACGGGCGACGCGGGCGTCGACGTCGTGCTCGATGCGGTCGAGGCCTCCGACGCCGACAGCCCCGTCGCGCCGCGGCGCTACAATCTCATCCACGCCTATTTTCCGAACCCCGAGACCGCGGCGCGCGCTGCCCGACTCGGCGTCGTCGTGGACACACAGCCCGCCTGGTTTTTCAAGGACGGTGACGCGTTGCTCGACGCGCTCGGTCAAAGGCGGATGGAGAGCTTCATCGGTCTCCAGACTTGGCGGAAAGCCGGCGTCAAAGTCGCACTCAACGCCGACCACATGCAGGGCTTCAATCCCGACACCTCGCTCAACCCCTACAATCCGTTTCTCGCGATGCAGACCGCGATCACCCGCCGGACCGAAGGCGGGAAAGTCATCGGCGCACACCAACGCATCTCGCGCGAGGAGGCGCTGCGCATGTTCACGATCGACGCCGCGTGGATGAGCTTCGACGAAAAGCGCCGCGGCTCCATCGAGGTCGGCAAACTCGCCGACCTCGCGATCCTCACGGGCGACTTTCTGCGGCAGCCGGAGGACAAATTGCGCGAACTGCGCGCGGCCGTGACCATTGTCGGCGGCAAGGTGGTCCATGAAGCCGGCAGCCAAACTCGAAGCCACAACCCTGACGCACAAGCAAAGCCAGGAAACCAACCATGAAATCAACCCTGTTCCCGCTGCTCGCTTTGCTCCTCGCCGCCGCTGCGAAAACCGCCGCCGCAGTCCCAGGCGCTGAGGCCAACGTGAAGCCGGGTGTCAATGCGCCCTACCTTGCACCGGACATGAAGGTGGAGAGCTTCCTGGAAAAGTTCGAGACGGAGAGCCGGGAGATTTTCACGCACCGGGAGCGCATCGTCACCGCGCTCGGCTTGAAGCCCGGCATGGCCGTGGCGGACATCGGCGCGGGAACCGGTCTGTTCACGCTGCCGATGGCGGAGGCCGTTGGCCCGCGCGGCAAGGTCTTCGCCGTGGATATCGTGCCGAAATTTCTCGCACACATCCGCTCGCGCGCCGACGCTGCAAAGTTGGCCAACGTCGGAACCATCCTCTGCACCGACCGCGACGTGAAGCTGCCGCCCGGCTCGATTGACCGCGCGTTCATCTGCGACACCTACCATCATTTCGAGTATCCGCAGAGCACGATGAAGTCGTTGCACGCCGCGTTGCGCGACGGGGGCGAGCTGGTGCTCATTGATTTCAAGCGCATCCCCGGCGTGAGCAGCGACTTCGTGCTCGGCCACGTCCGCGCCGGGCAGGAAGTTTTCGAGAACGAAATCATCGCCGCCGGTTTTACCAAGGTGGGCGGGGAAACTTTCCTCACCGAGAACTACTTCACGCGCTTCCGCAAGGCGGGTGGCGGCGCGCGCCATCGAGCAACTGGCGCAGCTCCAAGCCGCCCCGGTGGTCCCAGCTTCGGGCAGTTCGCCGACCGCCACGACAAGAACGCCGACGGCAGGAACGCGAAGGAGGAATTCTGCGGCACGCTCGATCTCGCCGTGCTCAAGCCGTCGCCCGACGGCACGCCGCCCGCGCAACAATTGGAAAAATGGCTGATGGCGGGCGTCAACCAGATGGTGGCCGCGCGTAGCGCATCGTTTGAAAAGGCCATCAAGAGCCGCGCCGCCTGCGAGGCGTGGCAGCGGGAGCGGCGCGCGTTTTTCCTCGACCGCATCGGCGGGCTGCCGGAGCGCACGCCGCTGAATCCGCAAATCACCGGCACGCTCGCGGGCAAGGGCTACCGCCTGGAGAAGCTCATTCTGGAGACGCGGCCGGCGTTTCATCTCACGGCGAATCTTTACCTGCCCGACACGCCGCCACCGTGGCCCGCGGTCCTCGTGCCGTGCGGGCACAGCCACGATGGCAAGGCGGCGGGGGCGTATCAGCTCGTCTGCCGGCTGCTCGCGCGGCACGGCATGGCGGCGCTGTGCTACGACCCCATCGGCCAGGGCGAGCGCTACCAACTCCTCGACACGGCGAAGGAACACGCCGCTTTCGAGGACGCGCCGCGCTACCCGCCGCCGCATCCCGCCGTGCGTCTCACCTGCACCACCGAGCACACGATGACGGGCTTCGGCAGCGCGCTGCTCGGCGCGAACGTGGCGCAGTTCCGCATCTGGGACGGGATGCGCGTGATTGATTACCTGCAAGGCCGCCCCGACATCCTGCGGGACAAAATCGGCTGCACCGGCAACAGCGGCGGCGGCACCGAGACGGCCTATCTCATGGCGCTGGACGACCGCATCCTCGCCGCCGCGCCGGGCTGCTTCCTCACCACCTTCGCGAAGCTCATCGAGACCCGTGGCCCGCAGGACGGCGAGCAGAACATCTTCGGCCAGGTCGCCTTCGGCATGGACCAGGCGGACTACTGCATCATGCGCGCGCCGCGGCCCACGCTCATCCTCGCCGGCACGCGTGATGCCACGTTCGACTTCGGCGGCACCTGGGAGCTGTTCCGCGACGCGAAACGCTTCGCCTCGCGCATCGGCCACGCCGACAGTGTGGACCTTGCCGCGGCCGACGCGCCGCACGGTTTCACGCTGCAACTGCGCGAGGCCGCCACGCGCTTCATGGCGCGGCATCTCCTCGGCCAGGACATCCTTGTGCGCGAAGTCGGGACGCTGCCCGACAGCTTCACCGATGACGAGTTGCGCGCCATCAGCCAGCCCGACTGGACCGCCGCGCAACTACAATGCACCCCGCAGGGCCAGGTGCTGCTGCTGCCCGGCGAACGCAGCGTGTTTCAGATCAACGCCGGCCTCGCCGCCCAGTTGAAAGCGCAGCGCGAGCCGGTGTGGAAGGCGATGAACGATGCCGGCAAGCAGCGCACGATCCGCGAAACCATCGGCGCGACGTTTGACGACAACGAGCGCGTCGAAGTCCGCGCCGCCGGCAGCACCGAGCGCGACGGCTTCGTTATTCAAAAGCTCATCCTCACCACCGAGCCGGGCCTCGATCTCCCTGCGCTCGCCTTTGTGCCGAAGGCGAAGGCCGGCCCTCGCGCGGCCGTGCTCTACCTGCACGGCGGAAGCATGAAGGCCGACGCCGCGCCCGGCGGCCCCATCGAGGCACTCGTGAAGCAGGGGCGCGTCGTGCTCGCCGCCGAACTGCGCGGCATCGGGGAGACCGAGGTTGGCCCGCACTCCGGACGCACCGCCTACGGCCGAGGGCGTTTCGGCCCCGATCTGCTCGACGTGATGACCGCCTATCTCATGGGCCGCAGCCACGTCGGCATGAGGTGCGATGACGCCCTGCGATGGCTGCGCCATCTCCAGAGCGGCGCGCTCACCGGAGGCGCGCCCGTGGAGATCGAACTCATCGCCACCGGCGAGGCCGCCATCCCCGCGCTGCACGCCGCCGCCTTGCGGCCCGCCGCGTTCCGCCGCATCAAGCTGCGCCGCATGATTCCCTCATGGGAGTCGCTCGTCGGCGCGGGCGAGACCTTCGACCAGGCCGTGAACATCGTGCATGGCGCGTTGCGGCACTACGACCTGCCGGACCTCGCGCGATTCATCGCCGCGGAAAAAATCACGCTCACGGAGCCGGTGGATGGCTTGGGGCGCGCGGCGCCCTGAACAAGCTCTTGGAAACCATGCCCATGAACACAAAAACAAACCGACGAGCCTCACCTCCACACATCCGATGAAAAAACTGCTTCTCGCCCTTGCCTGCTTCGGCCTCTGCCAAACGTCCGACGCCCAAGTTCCGGCTGCCCAATAATCCTCATCCCGGAAAGCCCCATGAGATATTCGCTCGTCCTGCTGCTGGTTTGCGTCGTGCAAAGCGGAATGGCCGAAACACCCCGTCGCCTCCCCGCAAAGCTCCAATCCTTTTTCGCGCCGCCGGCGGAGTTTGCCGGACAGCTCGGACGTTACGTGTCGCCGCTGAAGTTCCACGATGGCCGCCCGGTGGCGTCCCCGGCGGAGTGGCCGGCGCGACGCGCAGAAATTCTCAAGTATTGGCACGACCAGATGGGCCCGTGGCCGCCGCTGTTGGAGAAACCCGAGATCGAATATGTGAAGACGGAGCGCCGCGAGAACTTCACGCAACATCGGGTGCGCGTTGAGATAGCCGCCGGCCTGATGCATCCGGCGGTCCTGCTGGTGCCTGATGGCGACGGTCCCTTTCCGGCGGTCGTCGTGCCTTACTATGACGCGGAGACGGGAGCGGGGCTTGGCAAGGAACTGCGCGATTTCGGCTACCAGTTGACCAAGCGCGGCTTTGTAACGCTCTCCATCGGAGCATGCCCTCCCCGGCGCGACCGGAAAGACGAAGCGACCATCCAACGGCTCTCCTTCGAGGCGTATGGAGCGGCCAACTGTCACACCGCTCTGGCTAACTTGATGGAAGTTGATGCCCGACGGATCGGCATCGTCGGTCACTCGTATGGCGGCAAGTGGGCGATGTTCGCGTCGTGCCTTTACGAGAAGTTTGCCTGCGGCGTGTGGTCGGATGGCGGCATCGTCTTCGACGAGTCCCGTGGAAATGTGAATTATTGGGAGCCGTGGTATCTGGGGTTCGACCCGAAGACCGGGCGGAAACGCGGCCTCGTCAAGCCCGACAACCCGCGCACCGGCGCCTACAAAGCGATCTTCGAGAGCGGACACGACTTGCACGAGCTGCACGCGCTGATGGCGCCGCGGCCGTTCCTCGTCTCCGGCGGCGCGGAAGACTTCCCTGCCCGCTGGGTCGCGCTCAACCACGCGGTCGTGGTGAATCACTTCCTTGGCCACAACAACCGGGTGGCGATGACGAATCGTCCGGAGCATGCGCCGAACGCGGAGTCGAACGAGCAGGCGTTCCTGTTTCTCGAATTCGTTCTCGGCCCGGTCACCAAGCCGAAAGACTGACATCCGCGCAGCCTCCCGCAATCTCAACTCCATCACCCTATGACAAACATCACTCGCCGCCGTTTCCTTGAAGTATCAATGCTCGGCGCCACCGCTGTCGCCGCCCGGGCGCAGACGCTGAGGCAGCGGGCCGACTGGCCGAAGCGCCGCGCGCAGATTCTCGCCGCGGCGCAGGAAATCATGGGGCCGCTGCCCGGCGACGAGAAACGCTGCGCACTCGACGTGCAGGTGAGCGAGGAAGTCGACTGCGGTCGCCACGTGCGGCGGCTCATCACCTATGCGAGCGAGCCGGGTTCGCGCACGCCCGCCTACCTGCTCATTCCGAAATCGGCGCTCACCGGGAAGACCGCGCCGGCCGCGCTATGCCTGCACGGCACGAACAGCAAAATCGGGCACGGCGCGGTGATCCAAGGGATCGGGACGACGCCGAACCGGCAGTATGCGAGTGAGCTGGCAGATCGCGGTTTCGTGACGATCGCGCCGAACTACCCGCGCCTCGCCAAGTATCAGCCGGACGTCTTCAAGCTCGGCTACGCGGGCGGGACGATGAAGGCGATCTGGGACAACGTCCGCGCGCTGGATGTGCTCGATGCGATGCGCGAGACGCGGCACGACGCCTACGGCGCGATCGGGCATTCGCTCGGCGGCCACAATGCCATCTACACCGCGCTTTTCGAGCCGCGGATTAAAGCCATCGTATCGAGCTGCGGGTTCGATTCGTTTCGCGACTACTTCGGCGGCGATCCCGCGAAATGGGAGCACGGCAAGGGCTGGTGTCAGAATGGATACATGCCGCGTCTGGCGAAATATCGCGGTCGGCTTGAGCAGATCCCGTTCGATTTCGACGACCTGCTCGCGGCGTTCGCACCGCGCCCCATCTTCGTGAACGCGCCGCTGAAAGACTCCAATTTCCAATGGCGAAGCGTTGACCGCGTGGTCGCGACCGCGCGCGAGGTGTATGCGCTGCTCGGCGCGCCGGACGCGATCGCGGTCGAGCATCCCGACTGCCCGCACGACTTCCCCAAGGAAGTGCGCGAGCGCGCCTACGCGTTTCTCGAAAGGGTGCTGAAATGATCGCTCCCTGCCGCCACCGTCGCGAAGACGCGCCGTTCCGGAGAGACCTCGCGCAACGAATCTCGTGCCCTGCCCAAACGGAACAACAGCCATGAAATCCCTTCACCGCGTTGTTACCTTTCTCCTGGGCTGCTCGCTGTGCGCAGTTGCAGGCGCGGCAAACTTCACGAGCGCCGGCGCGGTGGCGGCCAAGTTCGGCGTCCATGAAATCACTCTCACCGGCGACGACCGGGTGGCGAATCCCTTCGACACCGTCGCCACGGTGACCTTCACACCGCCCTCGGGGGCGGGGAAGGCGAAGACAGTTTCTGCGTTCTTCGATGGCGAGAACACCTGGCGGGCGCGGGTGTATGTGAGCGAGCCGGGCGAATGGACGTGGTCATCGCAGTGCGCGACGGACGAGATCTTGGCTGGCAAGCGAGGCACGTTCAAGGCCACCGACTCGGCGCTGCCCGGGCGGCTGCTGCCGCACCCGAAGAACTCCCGGCATTGGATGACGGAGGACGGACGCTGGTTTCTCAACGTGAGCGACACCGCTTACTTTTTGCTCTGCGCTCACGATGGCAATGGCACCCCCGTGACCGATGACGATGCGCGCCGCTACATACGCGACGATGCCGCCCTCGGCATCACGTCGGTGCGCTGCTTCCTTTCCAGCAGCAGCAGCGCCGGTTTCAGCGAATCCCAGGAGCAGTGGCGGAACTGGTTTTTTGCGGACGCGACGCTGGACCGCTTCCGCTTGGAGAATCTCCAAGTCGCGGACCGCCGCCTGCAGAGGCTGCTCGACACGCATCCCGGCCTCGCCGTGCAGCTCATCCTGTTTCCGCTGGAGGGTTATGCCCGCGATGATCGCTTCTGGGTCGCGCTGACGCCGGTGCAGCGCGAACGGCTGCTGCGCAACCTCGTCGCGCGGTTCGCCGCCTATCCGCAGCTGTTCTGGCTGATGGTCAACGACGCGCACTACGGCCCGAAATTCCCGAACAACAACGCGATGGTCCGCGAAGTCGGGGCGTATCTGCAGCAACATGATCCCTGGCAGCACCCACGCTCGACCGGCCACGCGCGGCGGCTGCCGTTTGTCTTCGGCGCCGAGGACTGGGCCACTTACATCCATATCGAGCACGCGCACGATCACGGCGCGGAGCAATACGGCCAATACGATGCGGTCGCGAAGCCCGTGTTCCTGGGCGAGGATCGCTACGAGCAGGACCACGCCGAGCGCGACCCGCTGGACATGCGCTACTGGCAACGGCGTCTGTTCTGGTCGTGGTTGCTTTCCGGCGGCTCCGCCAACTACGGCGGTCGCTGGTGGGCGGTGCATCCTTACAGCGAGATTGCGGGCATGCCCTCCGCGTATCACAGGCGAAAGGGCGTCGTCTTCGACAAGCCGCTCTCCGGTCTCGATTCGGCGCGCGTCATACGCGACTACTTCGCCACACGTGGGATCGAGCTGGCGGAGTTTTCAGCGGCGCCCGCGCTGGTGCGCGATGCCGATGGTCGCGTCGCAGCCGATTCAGCCAAGCTCATGCGTCGCGGCGGCGATGAGTTTCTCGCCTATCATCCCAACAGCACCTCGGCCGGCCGAACCGCGCAGGCCGATTCGGCGCGCACCGCCCGACTCTGGCTCGATCTCGGCGCGGTCCCCGGCCGCTTCGAAATCGAGTGGCTGCGGCCGCATGACGGCGCGAGCGCGCACGGTGCGGCCGTCGAGGGCGGGCGGCGAATCGATCTCGTGTCTCCGTGGAATGGGCACGACACCGTCGTGCGATTGGTGCGCGCGGACGCGCGCAATCTCGCCGGCAATCCCGGTTTTGAGCTGGGCAAGCCGGAGCCGTGGACGCTAGGCGGCACCGGCGCGAGTCTGACCGAGAAGAGCGCACGTTCTGGTCGCGCCGCGCTGCACCTCGTGCCGGGCACGCGCGCGGTCCAGATTCTCCACGGACTCGAGCCGGGCGCACTCTACGTCGCGCGCGGGTGGCTGCACTCGGTGCAGGGTAAGGCGGAGATGACCTACGCGGAGACCCACAAGCCGGCGAACGGAAAGCGGCTCTTCGCCGGTGCCGCGCAGGGGACCGGCAAATACGAACTCACCACGCTTCTCTTCCGGCCGGAACTCGACCCGACGACCTCGCGCGGCCACGTCGATGTAAAGTTCTCGCTCTACACCGAGGACGACAAGGGCGAGGCGCTGATGGACGACATCGAGATTCGTCGCGGCGATCTCGTCGGGCAGGATCTGCTCGGCGCCGTGCGATTCGATCGGAAGGAACTCGCGCGCTGGAAGCACGGCACGACGGAGCCGGTGATCGTCCCGGACGGCGGCAGGGGAGGCGGGCCGTGCGTGAAGCTGGTGAAGAAGGGTTATTTTTCCCTGACCCTCGAAGGCCTCGAGCCCAACACCACCTACGCCGCGACCGCGTGGCTGCGTGGCACGTGGTTTCGTTTCGGCGCCGGGCGCTACGGCCATCGCACCGATCACATCAGCATCAACACGTCGGAATACGTGCCTCGCACGATCGGATTCACGACCGGGCCCGACGCCAACTCCGTGAGCATCTTCTTCATGATGCCCGCCGACAACCGCCAGGCCTTCATCGACTCCGTGGAACTGCGGCGCGTGGAGCTTCGTTAGCATGAACGCACTAAAAAGAATCCCGGCCCGATCATCCACTGCGTGGCAGAAGGTCTTCGCGGCCGTTTTGTTTCACGCGCTCTGCTCCTGCCTGTTCGCCGCTGCCACCGGAGCGCCGCGTGACGAGCTGTTCGGCGCCGCGGGCAACCTCAAGATCCAGTCCCCCGAGGCCCGGCACGATTTCCCGGACGCTCAGCGACAAGCCGCCTACGAATTCCTAGACCGACACCTGCGCGGCAAGTCGGCCGCGTCACCATTGAGTTGGAGTCCCCCGCGTTGAGTCCGTGACGAAATTTCCAATGAAACACACCATTATCCTTATCGCCGGTTCGCTCTTGGCAGCGACGTGGATCCGCGGTGCCGATTCGGCATCGTCGCAGTTGCCGAAGCCGCTCACCGCCGCAACCGCCCTCAGGTTGGTCGAGCGCGGCGCGCTACTGATCGAAGATTTCGAAGCGCCCGAAATGAACTCCAAGATATGGCGCGTTGACCATCGAAACCCCGATCGCACGACAATCAGCCAGCAAGGCGGGCGACTGATGCTCACCGCCAGCGGTCTCGTTCACATGAACGGCTTCTGGGGTCTGGGTGGGGTGAAACACAAGGATCTGGTTATGGTCGGCGAAATGGATGTCCGCACGACCGGCGCACCGCCGCACCGCTTGGCGTTCCACCTCTGCGGCGGGGACGGCGCACGCAGCCCGGATCATTGGGTGGAAATCCTGATGGTGGACCTCGGCCCAACTGCGAGATTTCTGGCGGCCGCCGCCTTGCCTGTCGGGTTTAAGTCTCCAAGAAATCTGTCATTGGAACTGCCGCACCCGCCCGGCCAGGGTTTCCTCTGCCGCATCGAACTAAACGGTGTAACCCACATGGCGGAATTTTCGGTGAAGGCGGCCGACGGATGGAAGCAAGTCTGCGATCCGATAGAGCTCCCGTTGCGCACCGCTCACGCGGAACTCAAGTTCTACGGCAACCACGGCGCGAGACCGGCGATACCGACGGAAGTCACCAGCCGTGCCTGGTTCGACAACGTGCGCATCTATCCGCGCCCCCAGAGTCACCATATCGGGATCAGGCTTGTCAGACCGGACGGAGGAGAGATTTGGGAGCGCCCGGGTGGCGGCTGGCCCCCCATAATCACCGATGCCGCGGGCAAAGTGCGCAAGATTACCGATCTCAAGGTGGAGTTGAGGACGGAAGACGGGGCTCAACTCGTGGCCAGCTCTGTTTCAAGCAACTTTGGCTTCTACCTGCTGCCGCTGAAGGACGCGCCTTGGGACGTGTATCCGGTGGCGGCACAAGTCTCGGTGCTCCTCGACGGAAAGCCGCTCGGTAAGCCCCTTCGCATCGAGCTAAACGGATGCGCGGGTCTCTATCCCGATGACGTTTACGAAGTGATGGTCCAATAACTGGAGGCCTTTCGATTCCAACCCCGCGCATGACCGGCACAGCACACATCGCCGCACTCTTTTTCAGAAACCCCGCCCCAGCCTCCCGCAATCTCAACTCCATCACTCTATGACGAACATCACTCGCCGCCGTTTCCTTGAAGACTCAATGCTCGCCGCCGCTGCCGCCGCCGCCGCCACGGCTTGTCCTTCGCCGGGCTGGGCCCAAGAGCAAAAGCCCGGCAGCCCAGGCAACCGTATCCGTGTTGCCATCCTCGGCTGCCGCATTCGCGGCAAACAACACGCCCAGGAACTTGCGCGCATCAAGGACTGCGAGATTGCCTATGTCTGCGATCCCGACCGCGACCTGGCCCGCGAGCTGGCCGCCGCCGTCGAAAAGCAGCAAGGGCGCGCGCCGAAGACAGTCCAAGACCTGCGCCGTGTCTTCGACGACAAGGACGTCGACGCGGTGTTCATCGCGACGCCGAACCACTGGCATGCATTGGCGGCCATCTGGGCCATGCAGGCGGGCAAGGACGTTTATGTGGAGAAGCCGGTCAGCCACAACGTCAGCGAAGGCCGCCGGATGGTCCAGGTGGCGCGCAAGACCGGGCGCATCTGCCAGGGCGGAACCCAGAACCGGTCCAACGGAGCGCTCGCGGCTGCGGTGGATTACATGAAGCAGGGCAAACTGGGCCAAGTGAAGCTCGCGCGCAGCATCATCTACGGTGGCCGCGGCTCCATCGGCGGGCCGGGAAAATTCGAGATTCCGGCTGCCGTGGACTACAACCTCTGGGCCGGTCCCGCGCCGATGAGTCCGCTCACGCGGAAGCAATTTCACTACGACTGGCATTGGCTCTGGGAGACCGGCAACGGCGAACTTGGAAACAACAATGTGCATTCGCTGGACATCTGCCGCTGGGGGCTTGGCGTGACCGGACTGGGCCGGGCGGTCGTCAGTTACGGCGGACGGCTCGGTTACACCGACGCCGGCCAGACACCCAACACCCAGGTCTGCGTGTTCGATTTCGGCGACAAGGCCATCGTCTCGGAAACGCGCGGACTGAAGACGGCCAAGTTCCGCGCCGAGTGGCCCGACTTCAAGGGCAGTTGGATTTTCGAAGGCACCGAGGGCTTCATTGCCGGCACATCGTTGTTCGATCACGACGGCAAACTCGTCCGCACCTTTGCCGGAAAGACCGAGAGCCACTTTGCTAACTTCCTCAAGGCCGTGCGCAGCCGGAAGCGCGAGGAACTCAACGCCGACATTCTCGAAGGCCATCAATCCAGCGCCTTGTGCCATCTCGGCAACATCTCGTGGCGGCTGGGCCGGGCCGCGCCTCTCGCAGAAATCGGAGAAGAGCTGGGCAGGCTCAAAGTGCATGATAACGTGCGCGAAACCCTCGAACGCACCGTCGCGCACCTGCGGGAGAACAAGGTGGACTTGGCGCAAACGCCACTGACCCTCGGCGCGCTGCTCCATCCCCACCCGGAGCGCGAAGTCTTCGTGAACCAGCCGCGCGCGAATGCGTTCCTGACACGCGAGTATCGCAAGCCGTTCGTCGTGCCAGGCGAAGCGGAGATTTGAGGGACATGACCGCCATAATAAGCCAGCGCGAATTATCGACACCCGTATGAGAATACCGCTCGGTTCCCTCGCCACCTTGCTTTCAATCTCGCTCGCCGTTTGCGGCTTGGCACAGGACGGCTCCGCACCGGCCACCGCGAAGGAGTTGCCCCAGTTTTGGAAAACCCGTCTTGAGCATGTTGAAGAGACCGTCCGCACTTTGAAAAAGGGGACCAAGCGCGTTCTCACGGAAACTCCAGGGAGGAAAAACGTCTACCTGGTCACCTATGGTGCCGCGGACGATCGCAAGGGAACCGCGAACTATAACTCAGCCGTCGGCGGTCGCGATCCGTTTTCGTATGCCCGCAAGGATGGGACGCAAAAACCTGTCGTTCTCCTGCTGGGACCGGTTCACGGGCAAGAAGTGGAGGGAATCGCCGGGTTGCTCAACCTGATCCAGGTCGCAGAGACGGGGCGTGATCTGCGAGGTCGCGAGTGGGGCGAACTGGCGGCCAACCTGGCCAGGTGTCGGGTGTTGATTATTCCGTGCGGCGGCCCGGATGCACGGGCCCGATGCCCCTATGACTCCTGGGTGGGGATCGACTATCCGGTGAATGAACGCGTCGGCATGGGAACGCGTCCCGACGGCTCGAATCAAACCTGGCCTTCCGTGAAACGGATCCATCCCATGCGAGGGC
Source organism: Limisphaerales bacterium (assembly GCA_040081795.1). Lineage (GTDB taxonomy): Bacteria > Verrucomicrobiota > Verrucomicrobiia > Limisphaerales > SXTU01 > SXTU01. Next base: position 12,777 of record JBEBFV010000040.1, read on the forward strand.
CCCAAGTCGGCACGCTGGGCGCCTACTGGAATGACAGCCAGGTGAACCTGATGCATGACGAATGGTTCGATCCCATGGCGCCTGAGACGCGGGAGTTCTTTCGATTGGCGCGAGACGAGGCTCCCGACTATATCGTCTCCCTTCATTCACACGCCGTAACGCCGGAGCTCATGCAGACGGCCTACGTTCCCTGGACCGTCAAAGAAGCGCTGAAAACCCTCGGCGATCGGCTGCAAAAGCGATACGCCGCCGCCGGTCTGCCGCACCGCGTGTCGGGAACGGAGCCGAAGGAAGACGGCCGGATGTTTCCTCCCCCGCATTTCAATTTGGTCAGCGCTCTCCATCACGCCTGCGGAGCCGTGGCGTTTGTGCACGAAACCCCCTGCGGGTTGCGCACGCCTCCGTATCCGAAAGTGGATCACGATCAACTGCTCGACATCCAGATGCTGCTGTATGACGAGCTGTTCCGCTACGCCATCGCCAACCCCGTCAACTGGCGGCCCGCAAGGCTGAAAGACTGACGTGCGCGCAGCCTCCCGTAGTCCCAACTCCATCACCCCATGCAAACTCTGCCTCACCGTGCGCCCCTAGCTCTCGTCCTTGCCCTTGCTGCGATCGCGTCCGTCGCCGCAGAGGCCCAGACTCCGGCCGCAACGCCGCGACCGGTCGCGATTCAGGTTCCCGCCGGGTTTGAGGTCATCCCCGTGGCGCTGCCGCCGCTGGTGACCTTTCCCATGCTCGGCAATTTCGACGATCGCGGCCGCCTCTTCGTGGCGGAAACCGCCGGCGTGAACCTCGATGAAAAGGAACTGGACGCGAAACGTCCCGGCCGAATCACGGTGCTGGAGGACGCCGACGATGACGGAATTTTCGACCGATCCTCGGTTTTCGCCGACCAGCTCGCCTTTCCCATGGGTGCGGTCTGGCACGAGGGAGCGTTGTTCGTCACCTCGGCACCCGGTCTCTGGCGGTTGGAGGACCGGGACGGCGACGGCCGCGCCGATTCGCGTGCCCTCCTCGCGACCGGCTTTAAGTCCACCGGCAACGCCGCCGATGTCCACGGCCCGTTTCTCCATCCCAACGGCCGGCTCTATTGGTGCCACGGTCGCAAGGGCCATGAGGTGTATCAGATTCCCGGAGGTGCGCTCGTGTCGAAGGGACTGGGCGCGCGGATTTGGTCGTGCCGCCCCGATGGCAGCGATATCCAGGTGCATGCCGGCGGCGGCATGGACAATCCGGTGGAGGTCGCTTTCAACCAGCAGGGCGAGATGTTCGGCACGGCGAACATTGTCCAAGGCACACCGCGCAACGATGCCATCCTGCACTGGGTGCACGGAGGCGTCTATCCACGCACCGATCAGGAACCGGTCCTCGCCGAGTTCAAACGGACCGGTGACCTGGTGCCTCCCGTCGCGTTCATCGGGCATGTCGCGCCTGCCGGTATCGCACTCCCCCGCAGCGAATCGTGGGGCCCCGAGTATCGGGACAATCTCTTCTACGCCGAATTCAACACGCATCGAGTCATGCGCATGCCGCTCCAGCGCCATGGCGCCACCTATCGCGGCGCCACGCAGGCGTTCGCGACGACCGCCGATTCCGGCGTCCATTTCACCGACGCCATTGAGGACGCGGATGGCAGCCTCCTTGTCATCGATACCGGCGCCTGGTTCTACCGCGGCTGCCCGACTTCGGGCGCGTCGCGGCCTGAAATCACCGGGGGCATCTACCGCATCCGCCGCATCGGCGCGCCCAGATCGGCCGATCCCCGGGGAAACGCCATCGCTTGGAAGACGAGTTCGCCTGAGTCGCTCGTCGCGCTGCTGGGCGATCCGAGGCACGTCGTGCGCGACCGCGCGGTCGCCGAGCTCGCAAGGCGCGGCGACGCCGCGGTGCCCGCGCTCACGAGCGCGCTCGGGAACACCAACCACCTTGTCCGCAGCAACGCGGTGTGGGCGCTCACTCGCATCGGCTCGCCCGCCGCGCAGTCCGCCGCGCGCCGCGGGCTGCTGGATCGTGACGCGCGCATCCGCGAGGTCGCTTGCCAGAGCGCGTTTGTCACGAGTGATCGCGAGGCGGCCGAAATTCTGGTGGCGCGATTGGGCGATGACTCGCCGAACGTGCAGCGCGAGGCGGCCCGCGCGCTCGGCCGGCTGCGGAATCCGCAGGCGATCCCCGCCTTGGGTGCCGCAGCGGCGATTCCGCGCGATCCGATCCTCACCCACGCCTTGACCTACGCGCTCATCGAGATCGACGCGCCGACCGAAACCCGAGCGCTGCTCAATCATCGCGCGCCGCTGGCCCGCCGGGCCGCGCTGCTTGCACTGGACGCGAGCGCCGACAGAAAACTCGACGCTGCTCCTGTGTTCGCGTCGCTGCGTGACAAGGAGCCGGCGTTGCGCTCGGCGGCGTTGCAAATCGCCGTCCGCCACCCGGAATGGGGCCGCGCGGCCGCAGATTATCTCGCCACCGTTGTCGTCGGCTCGCTTGACCCCGCGGCGCAGGACGTCGTCGCCCGGCTGCTCGCGGTGTTCCTGCCCGCCCAAGAAGTGCGCGACTGGCTGCGCGCGTCGCCCGCGCCGGCGCTTGACCCGGTGTTGTTGCTCGGGGCGATTGCGGGCTCACCGATCGCGTGGGACGAGAGCTGGCGCGAATTGCTCGCGTCGTCGCTGCGTTCGCCTGACGCCCCTCGCGCGCAGGCGGCGCTGCGCGCCATCGCCACGCACCGCCAGCGCGGCTTCTCTTCGGCGCTGCAGGAAGTCGGTCGCGACGCGAGCCGGCCGGCAGCGTTTCGTGTGGCAGCATTGCAGCTCACCACCGGTGCCGACATCGAGCTGGATGCCGCCTCCTATGATCTGCTGCTCGGGCCGCTCGTCGGCGGCGGGACGCCCGATGCGCGACTCCAGGCCGCCACGGTGCTGGCCGACGCGAAGCTCAGCCGCGCCCAATTGCTGAGATTGACCGACGTGATGCCGGCGGCCGGCCCGGTGGAATTGCAGCAACTGCTCGGCGCGTTTCGGCGCGGGCCGACCGATCCGGAAATTGCCGCCCGGCTGCTGGCGCAACTCAAGAACTCGCCGGGCCGCTGGGGTGTGGTGCAGCAGACGCTGCAAGCCGTGTTTCGGCGCTTCCCTCCGCCCGCTCGCGAAAACGCCGTCCCCATGATCGCCGAAATCATGAATCAGAACATCGCCAAAGACGCGCGGGTGACGGAACTCGAAACCGTCGCCGTCGGCGGCGATCCAGCGCGCGGCCGCGCCGCGTTCATTGCGGGCGCGGGCGCGTGCGTGACCTGCCATCGCGTAGGCGAAACTGGCGGAACGATTGGGCCCGACCTTTCGCACATCGGCCGGATTCGAACAATCCGCGATTTGCTCGAAGGGATCAGCTTTCCGAGCGCCACGATCGCGCGCGGCTATGAGGCCTTTCAAGTCAACAAGACGGATGGCAATTCCCTGCTTGGCACAATTCCACGGGAGACGGCCGACACCGTTTTCGTCCTGACGGCCGATGGCCGCGAGAATGCGGTGCCGCGCTCCGCGATCGCGAGACTGGAGCCCGTCACCATGTCGCTCATGCCGACCGGGCTGGATCGCGCCGTGGAGCCCAAAGTCCTCGCCGATCTTGTGGCGTTCCTCCGCAACCTCCAATGAACCGAACGCGCCCCCTTTTATGAAGACCACACCAATGCATTTGCTTCTCATCGCGGGGCACCGCTGCCTCCTCCTCGGCCTCCTGCTGGCCACTCTCCGTGGAGCCGAGATCCCCGCGACCTTCGACATCCAGGCCGCGCTTGATGCACTGCCGCCTGCAGGTGGAATGGTTCGGATTCCCGCTGGCACCTACGAACTCAAGCAGCCTCTCGTCGTTCGCATGGGCGATGTGAAACTGGAGGGTGCCGGTGCCGCGACTCACCTCATCAACCGTTTGCCCGGACGCCAGCCAGCCATCGTGATAAAGCACCCGGACTACCCCCAGGTTCGCAAGGCCCGCCTCTGGCGGGTCATGCTCGCCGACTTTCGCGTCAGCGGCACCAAGGAGAGCGGCGATGGCATTCGTGCCGAAGGCGTCGATGAAATCTACCTGCGCGGAGTCGCCGTCGATCATCACGGAGGGCACGGAATCGTGCTGCGCGACTGCTACGAGGACCCGCGCCTGATTGGAAACATCATCACCTACAACGCCGCCGCCGGCCTGCTCCTCGAGGGGTGCCACGACATCGTCGTCAACGCAAATCAGTTTGAGGAGAATCAGGATGCCGTTCGCTGCCTCAACAGTTTCAACCTGTGCATGACCGGCAACAATCTCGACGATCACTTGCGCCACGGCGTCGTGATCGAGAACACCTACGGCTCCATCGTCTCTGGCAACATGATCGAGGAGTGCAACGGCACCGCCATCATCCTCGACCGAGACTGCTACGGCATCACGATCTCCGCCAACACGATCGCCCATCATGTCGGCGGCGGCGTGCATTTGCCCGACGCATGGGGGTGCGCTATAACCGGCAACACCTTCCCGCTCGTCCATGCCGGCTCCATCCGCGTCGGTCCCGGCAGCGGGCGGCTCACGATCTCGGGAAACACGTTCTCGAATAGTTTCATCGGCGGAAAGACCAAGCGTCCGGCCACGCACAAGGATCCGATGGGCCGCGATGCCGGCACGGGCATCGTCCTCGAGGGCACGCGGGATATTGCCATCACCGGAAATATGTTTGGCGGCCTCGATACGCCGGCGGTGACGGCCCGCGACGGTTGCACGCGCCTCTTGATTGCCAACAACCTCGTCACGGATGTGAACCGCGGCGCTCCGCCGGGCACGGCCGCCATCGTGCTCGGCGACGCGACGGAGTGCATCGTCAAAGATAACCTCGGCGCCAGCGCGCGCTGATCCGAAGCCATGCCATGAAACATCGCATCTCCCTCCAACTCCCCGCCGGCACCGCTGTCGCCGCCGAGTGGCCAAAGCGGCGCTCGCCCCATGAACGGATTTCTACCCCGCGCTTTTTCATCCCTAATCCGAGGAACCTGCGAGGTATTTGCACGCTGATCGTCGGAGCCGTCTTGGCGTCGCTTTCTATGCCCGGTTGCAAACATCCCGGCGGGATGCACCCGACCGCGCAACTCGAACACCCCACGCTCGCGCACGAGCCCGCGGACGGAGCCGATGCCCGCTCATCCGGGTCATCGGTGCGGGTGCTCCCGGAGAATCCTCGCTACTTTCTCTGGCGAGGAAAGCCGGTCGCTCTCATCGGGGCCTCCGAGGCGGGGGGGGCCGTATTCAACCTCGACAGCGACCACGACCTGTATCTGGACACCGTCGCCGCTGGGCGTGGAAACCTCGTGCAGATCATGACCGGCACCATGGTCGAGGCCGCTGCCGATCGGTCCCTGAGTCCCCAACCCGGTCGCCTGCTGCCGCCCTGGGCACGCAGCACGGAGCCCGGCTACGCGGGAGGCGGTGAGAAATTCGATCTGCAGAAATTCGACCCGAGGTTCTTCGCGCGTCTGCGGAGCTTCGTGGACAAGGCCAACCGACGCGGGATCGTGGTCAAGGTCGTCCTCTTCAACCCGCCCGCGCGGGGCGAAGCGATCCAGTGGACGCTCAGCCCCCTCCATCCGACCAACAACATCAACCGCATCGAGGTGGGCTCGCTCGATGTCTACACGCTGGATCGTCACGCCGGGCTGCTCCCGATCCAGGAGGCGCTGGTGCGGAGGATGGTCGAGGAGCTGAGCGGTTTCGACGGCGTGATCTACGAGGTCTGCTATCGTTCCAACGGGCGGGTCGGCGCGGGCTGGGAAGAGCACATGACCACGGTGCTGATCGACGAACAGAAGAGAACCGGAGACACGAGCCTCGTGGCCTGGGATTTGGGCAGCGGGAGTTCGCGGCAGATCGACCGGCGGGTATCGGTGCTGGATCACACCCTGGCCAATCCGAGCGTGGTGACCCAACGGCCGGCCGAGAAACGGCCCATCGGTAATTCCGCGATCGGGGTCGAGTTTCTGACAGAGGCCATCGTGCGCATGAAGGCGTGGGATTTCGTCTTCGCGGGCGGGGGTCTCTACATTCAGACTGACGAGAGCATCAGGCCGTCGGATCCCCTCGGTGTGAAGCGCCCGCGCACATACCTATCGCCCGGTCCCGCGGAGCGCCGCCATTTGAGGACGCTGATCGAGTTCATGGGCGGGCTCGATCTGCGGCGTCTCGCACCTGCGCCCGAACTGCTGGCCAGCCCGCCGACGCCGGGGTTGGTCGTAAGAACGATGGCCCAGGGGGACGCCGTTTACTTGCTCTACGCGCGGACGCCGCCTCCGCCGCGCGTCGCGACGGTGCGCTGGACCGGGCGTCTCGTGCCGCGGTTCTCGGAAGCGCACACCGTGACGGCGCAGTTCAGGAATGGGGTGCGCATGTGGATCGACGGACGGCTGGTCGTGGACGCGTGGGGCAACCACGGCGCCGCGTCGAAGGCTGCCACGGTCCAGCTCGAAGCGGGAGTTCCCGTCTCGCTGAAGATCGAGCACATCGCCGCCTCGGGCCAAGGCCAGGTGAGGCTGCGCTGGCAGAGCGCCCGTCAGCCAAGTGAGATCGTCCCGGGCGCCCAATTGCTGACGCCAGAGGGTGAGCCAGGAGGGCTGCGCGCCGAGTATTTCGCCGGCAACGATTTTCGCGATTCGCGCGGAACGGCCAAAGGGGCGGTCGATTGGCAGGTCACGAGCTCGGTGTTCTGTCCAGGTCCCCCCGCCCCGAAGTTGCACGCGACTCTCGTCGTGCCGAACGGTCGCTACCGGGTGGAATGGGTGGCTCCCGCAACCGGCGACATCGTCACTCACAGCGAGGCCTCACCCGCCGAAGGGACGCTGCAGATTGCGGCGCCCCCGTTCACCGAGGACATCGTGGCCCGCATCGTTCGCCTGCCCGAGAAGCGCGCGAACACAGCCGATGCGACTCCGATCGCGCCTGCGCGGCCGCCGTTCCTTCAAGCCCCTAGCGATCCGCGCGCTAAGGGAGAACTCTGCGGTCTTGTGGGCAGCGCTGTTGTGCAAAATCCCCGGCACCAAGACTACATCCGACGGCACGCTTTCGGAGGGGATCTGAGCCGAGGGGAGGGCAGCCCTCCGCACGTTGAGCTTCTGCATTTGCCCGCGGGGTCGTTCCTCACACTCGATTGCCCATGCCTGTAAGCCTGGCTGACATTCGCGCAGCGCGACGGCGCATTGCCGGCGGCATCATCGCCACGCCGTGCCCCGAGTCGATTCCGCTCTCGGAAATCACCGGGGCGCGCATCGTCTGCAAACTGGAAAATTTCCAACGCACCGGCTCGTTCAAGGAACGCGGCGCCCGCAACGCGCTGCTGCGGCTCCCGGCGGCCGGGCGCCGCCGCGGTGTCGTCGCCGCCAGCGCCGGCAACCACGCGCTCGGCCTCGCTTATCACGGCAAACTGCTGCGCGTGCCGGTGACGGTCGTGATGCCCGACTACGCGCCGCTGATCAAAATCACGACGTGCGAAAAACTCGGCGCCCGCGTGCTCATCCGCGGCCGCGATTTCGCGGAAGCGCGAGCCGCGGCGGACCGGCTCGTCGCCGACGATGGCCTGAACTACATCCGCGGCTTCGACGATCCGGACATCATCGCCGGCCAGGGCACCCTCGGCCTCGAGTTGATCGAGCAAGTCCCCGACCTCGACGCGATTGTCTGCCCGATTGGCGGCGGCGGCTTGATTGCGGGCGTGGCGGTCGCGGTGAAAGCGGTAAAGCCACGCGTGAAAATCATCGGGGTCGAGAGCACGGCGACGGGGAACTTCACTGCGGCGTTGCGCGCGAAAAAAACCGTGTGCATGGCCCGACGCCCGACGCTGGCCGACGGCCTCGCGACGCTCGGCGTCGGATCGAACGCGTTTGCGCTCGCCCGCTCGCGCGTGGACGAGGTCGTGACCGTCGGCGAAAATTTCATCGCGCTGGCGATTCTGCGGATGATCGAGCTCGAAAAGACGGTGGTGGAAGGCGCTGGCGCAGTGCCGCTCGCCGCGCTGATGGCCGGAAAACTGCCCCGCCTCGCCGGCCAACGCGTCGCTCTCGTAGTCGGCGGCGGCAACATCGACCCCGCGATCCTGAGCCGTGTGATCGAGAATGGCCTCGTGCATGATGGCCGGCTAACGCGCTTCACTGCGATGATCAGCGATCGTCCGGGTGGCCTCGCGGAGTTGTGCCGCGTGATCGCCGACGCCGGGGCGAGCATCAAGGACATCGCGCACGACCGCGCCTTCAGCGGCCCGGATGTGAGCGCGGTGCGAGCGGTCTGCACGGTGGAAACGCGCGATCACGCGCACATCCGTGCGCTCCACTCCGCGCTGAAGAAGAGCGGCTTTCCGGCTGCTGCTGATGAAATGAAAGGCACCGACGAAAAGGCACCAGCCGGTAGGGCCCGACCTCCGGGCGGAGACCAGCCCTCGCCAGCCCGCGCCTGTGCGTTTTCCCCGACAACCCGACTTCCTTCCTAAAATCGAAATTAGCATCACCATGAACACACTAACCCGACGCTCGTTCTTGACAACCTCCGCTGCCGTAGCCGGTGCCTCCTTGGCGGCAACGGCCCTGCCCTCCTCCACGCGGGCGCCAACGCCGCGATTCGCATCGCGATCATCGGCTTGGGGATCATGGGACGCGGCCATCTCAAGCGGCTGTCTGCGCGAAAGGATGTTCGCGTCGTCGCGCTCTGCGAGCTTGACCCAAGCGCGATTGCCCGGGCGGTGAAAGAGGCGGGGGCGAATTGCGTCGCCCCGTTCACGTGCACCGATGCGCGAGAGATCATGGCCCGGGCGGACGTCGACGTAGTCGTCATCGCCACGGGCAACCACTGGCATGCGTTGCACGCGGTGTGGGGCTGCCAGGCCGGCAAGGACGTGTATGTCGAAAAGCCGATGACCCATACCGTGTGGGAAGGGCGGAAGCTGATCGAGGCCGCGGAAAAATACGGCCGCATCGTGCAGGTGGGCACCCAGTATCGCTCCGAGACCGGGCTCGCCGCGGGCATCGATTACGTCCGCTCGAGTGCGCTGGGAAGATTGAAGCACGTCCATGCGCTCTGCTTCACCACGCGCAAATCGAGCGTGCGCCGCGCGCCGTGGTATCCCGATTTTCTCGATTACAATTTGTTTTGCGGGCCGACGCCGATGATTCCGCTCGAGCGCGAGGAGCTGCATT
>JBEBFV010000383.1:0-6261 GCA_040081795.1 Limisphaerales bacterium
TCGAGGAACTCGCCGCAGAGCAGGTCGAGATCGCCGTCGCCGTCGAAGTCCCCGAAGTTCGGCGACGGGCAGCCGAAGGTGTCCACCGGTGCGCCGCCGGCCTCGACCTTGCGCGGCAAGTCGTAGCGCGGCGCAGCGGTGGAGCCGAGGTTGCGCAGAAGATACACGAAGCCGTGCAGCGGGCCGTTGGTCCACTTGCCCGCGCGATCCCACGCGTCGTCCCAGCCGTAATCGCTCCAGTCTTCCACGCCAACGACGAGGTCGAGCGCGCCGTCGTCATCGTAATCAGCGTAGCGCCATTGGTTGTGGCGGATGCGCGGACCTTTGGTGGCCTTGGGATTGACGAGGTTGGTGTGGATGTTCGCGGGCAGGCCGAGCTTGAGCGACTTCGCCAGCCCGGCAGTGAGGAACTCGGGATACTCCGTCGTCGGCGAGAGCACGCGCACGCGGCCGTCCACGTAGGAAGGCGTGACGTAGTGGACGGCCCGGCTGAGTTGGCGCGCGGCCTTGAAGACTGGGAATGGATTCTTCGCCGTGTCGCCGGCCGGATTCTCGAAGAGCCACACTCCGTTGAACGGCTTGTCCGGGCAGGCGACGAAAAGATCAAAGTGACCGTTGCCCTTCGCGTCAGCCGGCACGGGCCACGCCCACAATCCGACACCGAGATCCACGGTGAGGCCGGGGTGATTGAACTTCACGCGCTCCAGCGCGACGACCGGGAAGGCGAGCGCGAGGAGCCAGACGACGGCCAGAGTGGGGACGAAACGCTTCATGGCGGGAAGAACACAGAGGTTGGCAAGCACACCGTAAGGCTGCGTCCACCGCTGGCCAGCGGCCTATTTCTTCTTCTTCGGGTCTGGCGTCGGCGACTTGGCCGCCGGCGGGTTCGTGGAGCGCGGGATGGACATGGTGAAGCGCACTTGCTCCATGCGACCAGCGGCCTGGGTTTTCTCGTTCACCGGTGCGTAGCCGATGACGCCGGGCAGAGTGAGTGGAAAGGCGGCGTTCGGTGCGAGGACCACGGGGATTAGTGCGGTAAAACTCCCCTCATACACAGGCACTGGCGCTGGATTTCCAGGAATGGTCTTCTGCCCAGTCGCGGAATACGTGGGCGGCAGCGCGCGGGTCGCTCCGAGCGCGCCGACCTGAATGATCGTGGGAGTGGCGCGCGGGACGGTCGGCCGGTTGGAGTGGAGGTAATAGCCCGCCTGAATCTTGAAGCTCACGGTCACGACACAATTGCTGCCGGGCAGCGCCTCGCCAGCGGTGACCTTAGCGGACTCGAACGTGACAATGGTGGTCGCCTGAGCGAAGGCGGATTGCTGGGCGATGAACAGGGCGGCGAACAGAGGAAGCAGGTGTTTCATAAAGTCGAACTGAGGGACGGCGCTTAAACCGCTTTCTTCATCGGCCAGCCGGCGGCGCCGAGGCCCTTGTAGCCGCCGATGAGCGACGCGACGTTTCGGTAGCCCATGCGTTGCGCGGCATCGCACGTCAGCGCGGAGCGGAAACCGCCGCCGCAATACATGATGATCTCCGCGTCCGGATCGGGGAACCGCTGCTCCAGGTCGCGCTCAAGAATGCCCTTGCCGAGATGCTGCGCCTGCTCCGCATGACCGGCCAGCCACTCGGAATCCTCGCGCACATCCAGCAACACCGCGCGCGGGTTCGCGGCGAGCCGGGCGCGCATCTGCTCGATGGTCACCTCGCGCACCCCGGCGCGGGCCTCGTTGACGAGCTTGAGAAAGCCGGGCGAATGATCCACGCGCGGAAAGTAGCGGCGGGCGAACGCGGGTCAAAGGATTTTCCCGTGGCCAATCGGCCATCTCCGCATCAGCCACGGACGCGGAGCAGTCCGCGCCCGATTTCATTTCGCCAAGCGTTCCGCCCGGGTCTTCTCCGCCCGCAGTTGGCCGCAGCCTGCGGCCACATCAATGCCACGGCGTTGGCGGATGGTGCTGGGGATGTCCGCCGCTTGCAGCACCTGCTGAAACGCCTTCGCCGCGGCGGCGGGCGTGGCAGTGCCGGCGAAGCCGCCGGTGGGATTGAGCGGAATCAAGTTCACATGGGCATCCAGCCCGCTGAGCAACGTGGCGAGCCGCTCGGCCTGGGCCGGGGAATCATTCGCCCCGGCGATCAGCGTCCACTCGAAGAAAATGCGCCGGCCGGTCTGCGCGAAGTAAGTGCGGCACGCTGCCATCAGTTCGGCCAAAGGCCAGCGCTGACTCGCGGGCACCAGCGCTGACCGCTCCTCCTCCGTCGCGCCGTGCAGGCTCACGGCGAGGTGATACGGACGCTGCTCCGCCGCCAGCCGCAGGATGCCCGGCACCACGCCCACCGTGCTGATCGTGATTTTACTTGGCCCGAGGTTCAGTCCGCGCCGGTCGGTGATGATCTCCAGCGCCGTCATCACCGCGTCGTAGTTGTGCAACGGCTCGCCCATGCCCATGAGCACCAGATTGCGCAGGCCGTCGCCACCGGCGGCGCGGAGGGCGAGTTGCGCGTGTCGGACCTGCGCCACGATCTCGCCCGGCCGCAGATGCCGCACGAAGCCCATCTGCCCCGTCGCGCAAAAGACACAGCCCATCGCGCAGCCGGCCTGCGTGCTCAGGCAGGCCGTGTGCCGCCCCTTGAAGCCCATCACCACCGTCTCGATGGTCTGCCCATCGGCGAGGCGAAGCAGGAACTTGCGCGTTAACCCATCGCCGCTGGCGGTGTCAGCCGTCTCGACCGGGGCCTCGATGAAGAACCGTCTCCCATCGCCCAAGTGCTCTGCCACCCAGCGCCGCAATGGAGGCACGAAGTCCGCCGCATCAGAAAAGTCCTGCCGCAGCCCGTGGTGCAGCGCGCGCCACAGTGCCCGCGCGTGGAGCGGCGACACCCCGGACGAGACGAACTCCCGTTCCAACTCCGCAAACGTGAGATCGAGGAGCGAGCGCGGTGCGGTGGCAGCAACGGCGACGGTCGTCATGTCGCTTTGATGTGGAGCACTGTTGGCACGTCCTGCGAGATCGGATTGGATCCGATGCCCGTTCAACGGAACTGATCGAAGAAGGCGTGGTCCACCTCAAACACTTCCTTGCGACGTAGGCCAAGTTGTTTGGCCTCGAACAGCTCAACCAAGCGTTCGCCATCCACCAACTCGATCGGGATGACCCCTTCGCGGTTGGCTTCTTTCTCCGCGTCCGAACTAAACCAGCCAGTGGTGAGCAAGATGCCCTTGTCGGCCCGGCCCATGACGGCGTTTCGGAAGTCACCCACTTGCGCTCGACTGACTCCCTTCCGCACCCGCTTGCACTGGAACAGCACCTTCATGGTCACAAAGGTGTTCAGCCGCAACAGACCCATCCCATCAATTCCGCCATCGTGGCTCTTGCCGGTGACGACCACCTTCTCCAGCCCGTATTCGTGGAGCAGCCGTTTGCAGAGGCGCTCGAAGCCTTCGGGAGAGAGCGATTGAAGCACCTCAAGCAACTCGTTGTCCTGGGCCAACTCGGGCGGCTCAACCTCGGCCACGTCGCCCGGCAACTGGCTTTCAGATTCCGCCGCCTTTTCTTCCGCTTGTGGTGGTTCCTGTTGTGCACGCGGTTTCTTGGTTCGGGTCTTGATCACCTTTCTAACAAGCTCGCGTGCTTGCTCCTCGGTCAGGTGGCTCTTGGCTCCAACCGGCGTCAGGGTCCAAACGCCCCTTCTGGCATTATCCACCAAGCCGGCCCACACCAGATATTGCCGCGCCCAGTGAACTTGGTTTTCAAAGCGAAGGATGTTGTGCTTGTTGCGCTTCTCCCGCTCTTGGGCAGGCAACTGCACCTTGTCGGCAATCCAATCGCAAACCTCCCGCGCCCCAGCCTGTCCACCGAGCGCACGAAGCGCGTCAAGCAACAGGGGAACCCAGTTCATGAAGCCCGCCTGTGCAATGGTTCGTGCCATGAGCCCTTTCAGTTCCTCGCCTCCGCCAGTCCCTCCTCGAAATCCACGATCTCTTTGATCTGCATCAGGAACCAGCGGTCAATTTTCGTGAGGTTGAAAATCTCCTCGATGGTGAAGCCGGCGCGCAGGGCGTGACGCTTATCTTTCATCCGCAAACCGGCATGGGCATGCCGTAAAGCCGCTCGAACAGGCGACGCTTGCGTTCTGTTTCCGTAAGGCCAGTCGGGAGCGAGGCCAGCACCATGCGGCGGGCCGCTTCAAACATCTCCACCCCCATGCGGAAGCGTTCCGCGCCGGAGCGGGCCATCAACCGGGCGCGCACCAGCTCGGCAACCTCGGGCGGGGTGTCGGTCATGGCTGGCATTCTTGCCAAAGGCTAGTCAACCCCAGTTCAGCCGTCCAGCGCGTGATGTAGGCCGTGTCGCAGCCGGTGCCGGCCAGGTTTTTCACATCGCGCAGTTGCAGTTCGGAATGGGAATCCTTCGCCCACCAGAGCTTGGAGACGATGAGGTCCTCCTTGCTGGCGATCCAGGTGGAGAAGTCCTCGATGGTGATGCGCTGGCGGCGTTCAAACTCGGCCCGGCGGTAGGGTGTGCGCTTGCGGATGATGCAGTCCACTTTGATGACGCTCTCCTGGTGGATGAGGTTGAAGAGGGATTCGTGCGCGATGGAGCTGCTGACGGCCTCCGGCGAGACGTAATAATCCGGCGTGAACAGCCGGACGACCTTGTCCGTGTCCTGCGGCGTGAGGGCGACCACGAGATCAATGTCCCGCGTCATGCGGGGCTGGGCGTAGTAGTTCATCGCCATCGAGCCGGTGAGCATGTAGGCGATGCCGCCTTGCTCCAGTCTCGCTGAAACGTCGCGGACAATGTCGAGTTCGTCATGCATGGGAGCAGGTCTCGACAGGAGCGCGGGTTCCGATCAGTTCCTGGCTCCCGCCAGCTCCTCCTCAAAATCCACGATCTCTTTGATCTGCACCAGAAACCAGCGGTCGATTTTCGTGAGGTTGAAAATCTCCTCGATGGTGAAGCCGGCGCGCAGGGCGTGGCGGATGAAGAAGATGCGTTCGGCGTTGGGCACGCTCAGCTTGCGGCTGATGACGTCGCGCGGGAGGATGTCGCGGTCGCCATAGACTTCCGTGCCGATGCGCCAGGGTTTGCCGTCGCCGCCCAGGCCGCTGCGGCCAATCTCCAGCGAGCGCAGGCATTTTTGCAGGCTTTCCTTGAACGTGCGCCCGATGGCCATCGCTTCGCCGACGCTTTTCATCTGCGTGGTGAGCGTGGGGTCGGCTTGCGGGAATTTCTCGAAGGCAAAGCGCGGAATCTTGGTGACGACGTAATCAATGCTCGGCTCGAAGCTCGCGGGGGTTTCGCGCGTGATGTCGTTTTTGAGTTCGTCGAGCAGGTAGCCGACGGCGAGTTTGGCAGCGATTTTCGCGATGGGAAAACCAGTGGCCTTGGACGCGAGTGCGGAGCTGCGGCTCACCCGCGGGTTCATCTCGATGATGACCATGCGGCCGTTCTCCGGGCTGACACCGAACTGGATGTTCGAGCCGCCGGTCTCGACGCCGACGGCGCGGATCACGGCGAAACTCTGGTCGCGCATGATCTGAAATTCCTTGTCGGTGAGCGTCTGGATGGGCGCGACGGTGATGCTGTCGCCGGTGTGGACGCCCATCGGGTCGAAGTTTTCGATGGAGCAGATGATAACGCAGTTGTCGGCCTTGTCGCGCATCACTTCCATCTCGTATTCCTTCCAGCCGAGGAGGGATTCCTCGATGAGGACTTCGTTGACGGGGGAGAGGTCAATGCCGCGCTTGGCGATCTCCTCGAACTCGTCGCCGTTGTAGGCGATGCCGCCGCCGGTGCCGCCGAGGGTGTAGGCGGGGCGGATGATGACGGGGAAACGACCGATCTTCTCCTGGATGGTGCGGGCCTCGCTCATGTTGTGCGCGACGCCGGAGATGGGCACGTCGAGACCGATCTGCAACATGAGCTCCTTGAAGACGAGGCGGTCTTCGCCCTTGTGGATGGCCTCGGGTTTCGCGCCGATCATCTCGACGTCGTGGCGCATGAGCGCGCCGTTCTTGTTCAGCGCCATTGAGGTGTTGAGCGCGGTCTGGCCTCCGAGCGTCGGGAGGAGGACGAGTTTTCCCTTCGCGCCCATCTTTGCCATCTCCTCCTTCTCGCGGATGATAATCTTCTCCACGCACTCGGGCGTGATCGGCTCGATGTAGGTGCGGTCGGCGAACTCCGGGTCGGTCATGATGGTGGCCGGGTTGGAGTTCACGAGGACGACGCGGTAGCCCTCTTCCTTGAGGGCCTTGCA
>JBEBFV010000384.1:0-6256 GCA_040081795.1 Limisphaerales bacterium
CTCGTCCTGGGGCTCGGGCACGTGGATGGCCGTGAGTTCGCCCGCGCGGTAAAGGCGGGCGAGTTGATCCGCGTCGCGCCGGTCGGTCTTGATCCGGTCGCCGGGTTTGCGCGGAATCTTCGAGGGCGCGATCACGATGCAGCCGTGGCCGTGCGTGCGCAAAAACCGGCAGAGCGGAAAGCCCGTCGGCCCCGCCTCGTAGCAGAAGCGCAACGCGGTGCCGGGATGGGCCGCCTGGAGTTTCTTGACGGCCTTGAGCACGTCATCATGCGTGCCACCGATCACCCCGTAGCGCCGCACCTCGGTCGCGTCCGAAGGCGCGAGGGACACAGCGATGGAATCCTTGTGCACATCCAGCCCGGTGAACAACACCGGGCCGACCAGGCGATCGTCCGCGGCCAAGACGGGCGGAGCCTCGGGGAAGGGCTTGGGCGGTGGGGTTTGCCGCTCGACAGCTTTGGGGTCGCGCAGTATGTAGGTCTTCATGGTGTCTGCTCTTCGTTGCTCTTGGGTCTGGGGCGTGAGTCCCACCACCTGTGGCTCGGCACCGCTCACGCGGCGCAACCCACGCTTTCTCCGGAGAGCAGGCACCTGCTTCACTTTCATCGCCAGCCATACTGTCTAGGCCACACAACACCGCTGCGCGTGCGCTTTAACCTTGGAGCCATACCCAGCTCCCCAGACTTCGTTCCTGACGCGTCGTGGAGGTCACTGCGCCAGCCGTCGTCGCCCATGATCGAGAACCTTCTCGCACTGCCGGTTGGGGTGGTCGCGGCAGCAGTGGTGGCAACGCTTTGGCTTCTTCTCACGCCGCTCCGGGACATTTCGCCCGCAATGTCCCTGCCGGCTTTCGTGCTTTTCTTTGCGGGGTTCGTCGTCGTCCATGAGCTGATCCATGCGCTGGTCCACCCGATGGCGGGGCTTTCGCCGCTCTCCATACTGGGCTTTTGGGCATCCTTGGGGTTCTACGCCCACTATGACGGCGAGATGAGCCGCAATCGTTTGGTCGCCTGCCTGCTGATGCCTTTCCTCAGCATCAGCGTCGTTCCGCTTCTTGTGTCGGCCCTCACACAAGTCTCTTCTGGGTGGGTGGCGTTTGTTTCCACGTTGAACGCTCTCTGCGCCTGCGTGGACTTGCTGTTGGCTGGCTCGGTCCTAGTGCAGATTCCAGACGCTGCGATAGTCCGTTTCAAGAGCTGGAGGATATTCTGGAGGGAGAACAACACTTTGCCGCCCAACTACGCGCATCCAACCCGGCCTTCCAAGTTCGGTTGAGATCCACGCGTCCAGTGGGGAGGGTCGCAGTGGCTCAGGGTCGTTGGCAGGCGAGACGCCTCCCCAGGATCGGGCCGGCAATGTGTGAATAGTCGGGGAGTATTGTGAACAAGCCGAGGGGATGGGAGTTTCCAGCGGGAGCGCGATGGGTTGTGGGGCGGCGACGAGGGGACGCAACTGCTTGATGTTGCCTTGACACGAAGAGTTGTTTTCCCTATTCACACCCCTTAATACTACGGGTGATTCTTTAATTACTCTCTCTTTAGTAAGCCATGAAACTGAGCATCACCAAAGACCAGCTCATCGCTGGCCTGCAAGCGGTCCAAAACGTCGTCAGCACCCGAACGACGCTGCCGATCCTGTCGAACGTCCACGCGCGCGCTGAGGACAACCGGCTCTACCTGACGGCTACGGACCTGGATGTGACGGTGGCTTGCGGAGTGGAGGCGCAGATCAGCGACCCCGGTGCGACTACCATCCCGGTGAAGCGGCTCTTCAGCATCGTGCGCGAGCTGCCCCCCGGCGAGGTGGAGCTGGACACGGATGACAAGAACTTCACTAAGCTGAGTGCCGGGGCGTCGTTCTACAAGCTGAACGGCCTGAGCGCGGATGAGTTTCCCCCAGTGCCGAAGTTCAAGGAGACGGGCTCGATGACGCTACCGCAGGAGAAGCTGCGCGCGATGCTGAAGAAGACGTCCATCGCCATCTCAGCGGACGAGTCGCGCTACGTGCTGAACGGAGTTTTCATGAAGTTCACGCCCGAGAAGCTCGTGATGGTGTCCACGGATGGTCGTCGCCTGGCGCTGACGGAGGAGGACTTGCCCGCCGGCTCGACTGCGACGGGCGAGATCATCGTGCCGACGAAGGCGGTGAACGAGCTGAACCGGCTGCTCCAGACGAAGGGGGACGCGGAGATACGCTTCACGGACAACCAAGTTTCCTTCCGGCTCAAGGACGAGTCCGCGTTCTCGGTGCTGCTGATCTCGAAGCTCGTCGAGGGCAGCTATCCGAACTACCAGCAGGTCATCCCCAAGGAGGCCAAGGAGCGCATCACGCTGATGCGCGAGGAATTCCTCGGTGCCTTGCGCCGCGCGGAGCTGATGACCAACGACAAGTCGAACTCGGTGAAGCTGGCCTTCACGAAGAACAACCTGACCATCACCGCGAACACGGCGGACGTGGGCGAGGCGCGCGAGTCCATCGCGATCAATTACAAGGGCAAGGACATCAGCATCGCGTTCAATCCCGGCTACCTGATGGACCCGCTGAAGGTGGTGGAGACGGACGAGATCTTCCTGGAGCTGTCGGATGAACTCAGCCCCGGCTCTGTGAAGGTGAACACACCGTTCCACTACGTGCTGATGCCGATGCGGATGACGTGAGGAGCGGCGGGCGTTGGCCCTTTTCACTGTGGCGGCGGTCTGTGACCGCCGGACTTGGGCCAAGGGCGCTCACAGAGCGGCGCCAAAGGGTTGCCTTCCGCCTTGCCTGACCCGGTCTGATTTGCTACGAAGTCCCGCGTCCTCCAACCATGACGCCCTCGCTCAACGACCAGAAGCTGCGGCTCACCCGCGCGCTCGAGCGCAAAGACCTCCCCGACGGCACGCGCCTGCTCAAGCAGACCAATCGTGGCGAGTATCTGGCGCTGACCCCCGCCCAGGAGAACATCCTCGCTGAGTTCGATGGCCAGCAGACCGTTCAGGAGGTCTTGCAGGGACTGCTCCAGAAGGAAGGGCATCCCAAGATTCGCGCGTTCTACGATCTCGTGTTGGCGGCGCAGGGGAAGGGGTTCCTGCACGAGGGCGAGGCGGAGCCGGTCGGCAGCCAGGTGAGAGGTCAACGCTGGAATGTCCGCTGCACGCCTGTCGGCGCGCTGGCGCTGGCGGTGTGCCTGATCGGGGCTGGCGTGTCTTCCGTGGTCGTGTCTGAAGTGGCGTTGATCCCCGATCCTCCGGGCTGGTTCCTCACGCTGCTCTGCGTGTCGCTAGGACTGAGCTTGGCGAACTTGCTGGCCGGCGCGGTTCTCAGCGGGCTTGGCCGCGAGGTGTATCGGCCCGAGTTGCGGCTGGACCTGGTGCTGCCCTTCTTCTCCGTGGACACGCGCGATGCGCTCATGGGCGGGCGGCAGGTGGAGGCGCTCACTGCGTTGCAGATGCTGGCCGCGCCGTTCGGCATGGCGCTCATCGGCTGGGCGACGAACTCCACGCCGATCTTCCTCGCGGGCTACGTGACGGCGCTGCTGCTGGCCTCGCCGTTCGGCGGCTCGCCCGCACACACGCTCCTGCACGCGCTGTTCCGCAAGCAGCACGAGCTGCCGCGCTGCGCCGACACCTTCCTGCGCGAGAAGTTCATCGCGCAGATGCTCGACTTCAAGGCGTCGCTCACCGAGGAGCGCTACTTCATCATGCTCTCGACGTGGGCGGTGCTGTGGCTCGGCGCGGTGTTCCGCTTCGCATCGGAGCTGCTGGCCCGGCAGGCGAACCTCCTCTTCGAGCCGGGCGCACAGACGATCATCTTCCTGCTCGCGCTGGTGGTCGCCTCGCCACTGGCCTACGCACTCTGGCTTGCAGGCAAGGCCGCGCATCGCGTGCTTGCCCCACGGCTCACCTCTGCCGAGGCAAGCCTGCAGAAATCCTTCGATGGTGTGCAACGGCCCGGCCCGGATGAGACGGTGAAGTTCCTCTCCGGCACGCTGCTCCTCTCGCAATTGTCCGAGGCGGAGATCCGCTCCGTGGCCGAGGCGATGGAGTTTTTCACCGTGAAACGCGGCGCAGTCATCATCCGCGAGCGCGACAAGGGCGACCTCATGTTCGTCATCCACAGCGGCCGCGTGGAGGTGCAGAAGGAGGACGAGGCCGGTGCGCTCCGGCCCGTGGCGCAGCTCGGGCGCGGCGATGTCTTCGGCGAAATCGCCTTGCTCCAGCAGGTCCCGCGCACCAGCTCCGTCGTGGCGATCGAGGACACGGAACTCTTCGCGCTCAAGAAGTCGGACTTCGACCGGCTGCTGCTCTCCACGCTCGGCGCGAAGAAAATCCAGGAGGTCGTGCAGGTCTGCGCGTTCCTGCGGCGGAACTCCATCTTCGCCGACTGGCCGCCGCACGCGCTGATGAAGGTGGCGGGACAGTTCGCCTTCCAGGACTGCACCGCTGGCGCGACCGTCCTCAACGAGGGCCGGCACAACGAGTCCTTCTACATCGTCTATGAGGGCGAGTTCGGCGTGCGCACGGCGGGAGCGCAGGTCGCCACGCTCGGCCCGGGCGACGTCTGCGGCGAGATCAGCCTGCTGCAAGGCACAGCCGCCTCCGCTGACGTCGCCGCGCTTCGCAACAGCCGCTGCCTCAAGCTCGGCAAGGACAGCTTCCTCCAGCTCGTCAGCCGCGACTTCCTCACCGGCATGGCCATCGAGCGCACGTCGGACAAGCGCGTCGTAGCCCTCAAGAAGAAAGGAGCCGCGAAGTGAGCGCACTCCTGAAAATCCTCCCACTCGCCGCCGCCGCCGGTGTCGCCGTGATGAACGCCGACTCGCTCAAGAAGAGCCTCGGCGTCATCACCAAGGTGCAGGTCGCCGCCACCTCGGGCGTCGAGATGCAGGGCATCGCAGAGGCGCTGGCCGGGGACTTCATCGAGACCAAGGATTTGCCGCTCGAAAACTTCGGCGCGTGGCTCAAGGAGAACATGAGGGAGAAGGGCGGCAAGGACACGCGCGACAAATCCAAGGACCCGTGGGGCACCGAGTATCGCCTCACCGTGGACGTGCCGAAGAACGGCCTCGTGGTCCTGTCCGCCGGGCCGGACAAGGCGTGGAAGAGCGACGACGACCTCAATTACTTCTACTCGCTCACGGGCATCGAGGGGAAGAACGCCATCCGGCCTGAGCTGGCCGCGCGTGCTCGAGCCGCCGCCGCGAAGCAGGGCATCTCGACCGCCAGCAGCCAGAGCACCGGCGCGGGCGGCGGGCGCACGGCCGGCCCGTCACGCGCCACCACCGGTTCCACGCCGAAGCCGTCGCAGTCCACCGAGGAAACCACGCGCAAGGTCGTCGAGTCGCAGACAAAGCGCGCGGCCAGCGGCGACGCGCAGGCGTCGTTCGACCTCGCGAACCGCTACATCACGGAGAACGGCGTGCTGAAGGACTACGCCGAGGCCAAGAAGCTGCTGGAGACAGCCGTGAAGAACGCGGACACCCAAACGCTCCGCGAGAAAGCCCAGACGCAGCTCGACAACGTGAACAAGGTGCTGAAGCAGTGAGGCACGGGGAAAGCAGATTAAACGGCGGCACTACACAAGATGGACATCGCTACGCACCTCTCTTACTTGGCGTTTATCGCTCTGGCCGCTGGCTGCGTGAGCGGCCCGACTGACGTTCAGCGGACGCAGTTCTCACACCTTGGCGTTCATCGCATTCCGCCGACCGCTCGGACGATTGGGACGTTTCGTAGGATCACGCCGACGATGAACATGGAGCACATCGTCAAGCTAGTCGGCTACCCTGATGCATTGTGGGGCAGCGGTGTTTACATCTATGCCTATCGTCTCAAGGACGGCACTTACGTTGGAATCGGCCACGATGGCTACGAGCACGTTCTCTACGTCCAGCACGGTGAAGAGTTCATTGTCAACAACATGAGCAATGAGCAAATGAACGAGCGCGGAGTGCCTCGGACAAGAGGATACGTCGCCGATGCCGCAACCGCGATACGGATAGCAGAGGCGGTTTGCGAGCCGATTTACGGCGTCGAGCGCTTAGCCAACCAGAGACCATTCCATACTTCTTACACCAACGGCACCTGGATTGTCCGAGGCAGACGGGCCGCCAGCGGACAGGCAGAGGTCTTGTTCGTTGAGATTGCGGAGCGTGACGGGCGAGTGCTGAAGATGGGATATGATACCAATTCCTATTAGGTTTCGGTAGAATGGGTCAAGCAGTAGCGTTTGCTTGATCGTGGAGCCAGTGATGAACGAGCGACAAGGCCCGCGCCGG
>JBEBFV010000041.1:0-21882 GCA_040081795.1 Limisphaerales bacterium
GCGCGGGCGGCATGCTCGGCGAGGAGCGTGGTCAGCGCCACGCCGCCGAGGCCGCCGCCGAGTTGCCAGAGGAAGTTGCGGCGCGTGGCGGAGTGCTGTCGAAGGTTGCAGACGTAGGGTGAATTCATGGCAGTGCTTCGCGCACGGCGTCGGCGAGCTGCTTGGCAGTAGGGAGACGACCCTTGAACTCGGCCGGAAGCCGTCCGCGCAGCTCATACTCGGCGACGCCAATGGGGTTGGTCTTCGTCTTCAAGGCGAACTCCACCTCGATGTCGTCCTTCTCCGCGCACAGGATGATGCCGATGGAGGGGCGGTCGTCCGGGGCGCGCTCGGTCTCATTGAGCAGGTTGAGGTAGAAGTCCATCTTGCCCGCGTGCTCCGGCGCGAAGGAGCCGAGCTTTAGGTCGAAGGCGACGAGCACCTTGAGGAACCGGTGGTAGAACAGCAGGTCCACAAAGTATTCCTTCCTCCCCAAGGCGAGCCGGTGTTGCCGCCCGACAAAGCAAAAGCCGTAGCCCAGCTCGAGGATGAACTGCTGGAGCCGCTCGACGAGCCGGTCTTCGAGTTCGCGTTCCCGCATCGCGCGCCCGAGGCCGAGGAACTCGAGATTGTAGCGGCTCTTGAGCATCTCGTTGGCCTGCTCGGCGAAGTGCTCGGGCAGGGCGAGCGCGAAGTTGTGGGTCTTCTTCTCCCGGCGGGCGCGCTCAAAGGCTCCGGCCTTGATTTGGTTCAGCAGGACACTGCGGCTCCAGCCGAGCTTCGCGGTGGCGCGCAGGTAGTAGAGGCGGGCGGCGGGGTCGGTCGTCTTGTTCAGGACGGTGAGGTGGTGGCCCCAGGGAATAGTGCCGGCAAATTCTCGCACCGCCTGCGCGAGTTTTTCGAGGTCAGGCGCCTGCCGCGCGCCGCCGCTGGATTCTGTCACAACCTGTGACAGTTTTCCTGAAACAATTTTAACGGGAGCAGCCGGGAAGTTGGCTGACCGCCCTTCCGGCAATTTGCCGGGAGGTGCTTGTCGCCGCCGGGTTCCAAGTTGGCGACAGCCTGTCGCCAAAACTCCGGGCTCGAATAGGCCAGATACATTCGCTTCATGTCTCGAAGATTGCGGGCCGAAAACCCGGTCATCCCGGGGAAAGTCCGCTGCAAATCCCTCGCCAATCGCTCCACGACAGCTTCGCCCCAGGCTTCAGTCTGCTGCTTCTCGACGATGCCATTGCCGATGTCCCAGTAGAGCAGGACCAAATCATGGTTCACCGCCCGCGCGGCGCGGGTGCGCGCGGCGTGGACGCGCTGCTTCAATTCCCCGAGGAAGGCCGCATAGCCGCGCGGCAAGTGGGCTGGCTTCACGGTGGGACTTTGAGTTAAGGCGCCTTCGGCTTCTGCGCGAGCTTCGTTTCCTTGTCCACGGGATAGACGGCGCGCTGCTGCACGAGGCCAGCGGCGAGGCCTTGCATCATATACATGAGCTGCGCGGGCTCGGTCGTGGCGACGTTCTTTTGCTCGAAGGGATCGGATTTCAAATTGAAGAGCTGGTAGTGCGAGCCTTCGGAAACCTCGCTCGGGAAGTAGTGGTAGATCACCTTCCAGTCGCCGTCGCGATATGTGGTGAAATAGTCCGTGCGATGCGGCGCGTGCGGGTAGTGCATCAGGAAGCGCTGGTGGCGCATCAAGTCAGCCTTGCCTGCGAGCAAGGTGTCGAGGCGCGCGCCGTCCACGGCGTGCTCTGCGGGAGCGGATTTGCCGGTGAGCGCGAGGATCGTCGGGAACAAGTCATACACGGCCGCCTGCTGGCTTTGGACGCTGCCCGACGCGATGGGCAGGCGTTGCTGAAAGGCGTTCGCCGCGCTCGGCTTCGCCCACGCCGCGATGAACGGCACGCGCACGCCGCCCTCGTAGTGCGAGCCTTTCTTGCCCCGCAACGGCGCCGCGCACGCGACCTCGTGCTGGTGGCCGAGCGGCGCGTCGGAGCCGTTGTCACCGAGGAAAATGAACAGCGTGTTCTCCGCCACGCCGAGCTTTTCCAAGTGGTTCAGCACGTCGCCGAGCGACTTGTCCATGCCCTCGATGAGCGTGGCGAAGGCCTGTGCGTTGGCGGGCTTGCCGGAGTTCGCGTAGTTCGCGGCGAAGCGCGGGTCGGAGTTGAACGGTGCGTGGACGGCGTATTGCGGGAAGTAGAGGAAGAACGGTTTGCTGGCCTTCACCGCGTCGGCGACGTGCGCGTTGGCTTCGAGCGTGAGCGCCTCGGTGAGGAAGATTTCCTGGCCGTGATACTTGTCGAGACCGAGCACGGCGGCCTTCGCGCGCTTGCCCTTGGTGTCGCCGAAATTCTGCTTCCCGTAGTAGCTCGCCGGTGCGCCGATGGACGCCCCGCCCACATTCACATCGAAGCCCAGGTTCGCCGGGTTCGCGCCCTCGGAATCGCGCGGACCGAAGTGCCCCTTGCCGACGTGAATCGTGCGGTAGCCGCCCGCCTGCAACACACTCGCCAGCGTGAGGTCGCCGCGCTTCAAGCCGCGCCAGTTCCAGTCCGACGGCCCCTGCGGACCGGCGTTGTTGTTGTCGGGGTTAATCCAATTCGTCGTGCGATGCCGCGCCGCGTTCTGGCCGGTCATCAGCGAGATGCGCGTCGGCGAGCACACGCTCATGCAGTAAAAGTTGTTGAACCGCACGCCCCGAGCCGCGAGCCGCTCCATGTTGGGCGTGCGGTAATAATCGTTCAGCGGATAACGCTTCGGCTTGCCCGCGTCGTCGGTGAGGAACGGCACCGACGTGTCCATGATGCCCATGTCGTCCACGAGCATGATGACGATGTTGGGCTGGGCTGGGGCGGCGTGCGCTGAGACGAACGCGGTGCCGAGGAGCAGGGCGAGGAGGAGTTTTTTCATGGGAGGCTATGGCTTTGGATTGAACTGCCAGACCTGCGGCTCGCCGCTGCGACCACGCAGCGCGATGGACTGGACTTCCTGCGCGGTGCCGCCGCGCGCGGGCGTGAGGCGCAGGTGGATGAGCCGCCCCTTCACGGGCAACTCGACCTTCACTTCCTGCCAGTCCGCGCCCGTCGGCCAGGTGAAGTTCGCGGTGTTCTCGGCGGTGAAGTCCTTCTGCTCGGTCGTCCGCCATGCGATGCTGCCCGTGCCGCCCTGCTTCGCGCGGACGCGCAAGGTCGCGGTCACTGGGCCGGGCAAATCCAACCCCGCGCGCGCGAGAAACGGCGCGGCCTTCGCACCCGCCTCGGGCGTGATGGCCAGCGCGCCGTCCCGCAACGCGAGCGTGCCGTTGCGGCAGACCCAGCCTTGCACGGTGCCGACCGGCGCGTCGGCCTTCGCGTCGGCGGGGCGGCGCTTGGTGGCTTGCTCGATGGTTTTGTCCACGTGCGCGGCGAAGAACATTTTGTCCTGGTCGTTGCTTCGCTCCGGAGGGCCGGGCGGCTGCAACGTGGCGGCCCACGTCTTGAGCTTCACGTCGAGTCGGGCGGCGATGGCGGGGTTTTGAGAGAGAAGGTTCTTCGTCTCGCCGTCGGGCTGCGTGACGTTGAAGAGGTAAGTCTCGTTCGTGCCGAGGTGGATGAGCTTCCACGGAAACTCCAGCACCGCCGCCTGCGAACGCCAGCGCCAGAAGAGCGCGTCGTGCGGCGCGGCCTTGTTCTCGCCGGTGAGGAAGGGCAGCAGGTTCACGCCGTCGAGCGTGGGGCGGACAGGAGTGTCCGCGCCACGGCCCGCGAGCGCGACAGCCGTCGCCGCGACATCCAGCGAACTCACCGGATGCTCGAAGACCTGGCCCGCTGGAACTTTCCCCGGCCAGGCCGCGAGGAACGGCGTGCGAACCCCGCCGTCGGTGAGCATTCCCTTTTCGCCGGTGAGCGGGAGGTTGAGCGAGCCGTTCCACGCGCCGGCCTTGAGCGGCGCGCCGTTGTCGCCGATGAAGACGATGAGGGTGTCGCGCTCGGCGTTCATCGCCTTGAGCTTCGCGCGGATGCGGCCGAGGCCGTCGTCCATCGCGGCAATCATCGAGAGGGCCTGGCGCCGTTCCTTGGGCAAGTGCGCGGGCGTCTGCGAGAACCACGGCTCCGGCGAATCCAGCGGGACGTGCGGCGCGAACCACGCGAGGTAAAGAAACCACGGCTGCTCCGGCTTCGCTGCGCGACGGTCGAGAAACGAAATCGCCGCGTCCGTCTGCACCACGACGCGGAAGCGCGCGTCCGTTACGAGCTGCGGCGGGTTCGCGAGGGGCTGGCCTTTCAGGTCGTGCGACGCGTGGTAGCGGCCCAGCGTGCCGCACCAGTATTCGTCGAAGCCCTGCGCGTGCGGCAGGTGCGCGGGCATCAGCCGCACGTCCTTCGCCGCGCCCTTCGCGCCGCCGACATCGAGGTGCCACTTGCCGACCTGCCCGGTGACGTAGCCTGCGGGCTTGAGCCGTTCGGCCAGCGTCAGCTCCGCGAGCGGCAACGGGCCTCTGTTGTTGTCCTCCACGCCGAACTTCTGCTGATAGCGCCCCGTGAGCACGCCCGCACGCGAGGGCACGCACTGCGGCGCGGTGACGTATCCGCGCTTGAACCGCACGCCATCGCGCGCGAGTTGGTCGAGGTTCGGCGTGCGAATGTCCTTGTCCACGCCCTGCGAGCCGAGGTCCGCCCAGCCGTGGTCATCGGAGTAGATGAGGAGAATGTTCGGCGGGCGCGGGGCGGCAGCGGACGCAGTCAGCGCGACGAACAACGCAATCGCCAAGCCGGAGAGTTGCTTCATGCGAGCAAGATAATTGCACTACGGATGCAGTTCGCGCACGCCCGTCTTCAGCCCGTTGAGCGTCTTCACCTCGGCGTCGGTCAGCGCGCGGTTGAAGACGGCGAGGTCGTCGAGGTGGCCGACGTAGGACGCGCCGAGCACGAGCTGCACGGCGTCGGGATTCCAGCCGAGCGTGAGGTCCCAGTTCTCGATGGTGCCCATGAGCTTGCCGTTCAGGTGCAGGCGGCCGATGGGCTTCTTCGCCTTGTCGTTCACGTTCGCGAACGAGAAGACCGCGTGCGTCCACGCTTCGCGCGAGAAGGGCGCGCTCTCCAGGTTCACCGCCGGGCGTTGCGCGGCGGTCATCTTCGCCCAGTCGAGCTTGTTGGGGTTCCAAATCTGCTCCAGCGGGCGGATGGCAAAGCGGAAGTGGCGCGGCGTCTCGTCCTTCGACCATTCGAGAAAAATAAAACCCTTCTTCGTGTCGTCGCCGACGATTTGCACGGGGTCGCAATAGCCCGGGGCCAAATCCTTGTCCGGGTCCAGCCGCAGCCAGACAGAGACGGACGCGCTCCAGTTGGTCGCGTTGTAGCCGAGCACGCCCGCGCCCTTGAAACGCGGCTGCGTGCCGCCCTTCTTCGTGAAGTGCAGCCCGCCGCCGAAGCGCCCGTCGGGCACGAGCTTCAGCTCGTCATTCGACACGAGCGGCACGGGGCCTTGCTTGCCGCGCACGACGGCGGCCTTGTCTCCGCGCGAGAAGTCGGCGTCGAAGCCCTGGTCGAACGAGGCGTGGAAGGTGAGGGCTTGCTTGAGGCCGCTGCTCTGCGCGGCGGCAGCGAAGGGAAGGAACAGGGAGGCAAGGAGGATGCAGGTGGGTTGGAGTTTCATGTGTTGGTTGAGTTGATGGACATGGTCAGAGACGATACGGAGAGTGACTCCTCTCATTAGCACCGGGCTTCAGCCCGGTGTGAGCAGCGGTCGTGAGGTCAGCCGCTTCAGCGGCTTCTCGATGCGTGAGAGAAGCCGTTGAAACGGCTGGGCTTGGCAGTCCGAATTCGGACACCCGGCTGAAGCCGGGTGCTAATGAGAGGTGGATTTGGAGCACCTTTGTCATTCGCGGCGCTGGGGCTACTGCTTCTTCCCCTTCTTCTTCGCGGGCGGTTCGTCCGACTTCGCCTTGCCACCGTTCGGGCTGAGGGTTTTCCACCAGTCCGGGCCTTCGGCGTCCACAGCGGCGTTGTGCTTGAGGAACTGCTCGAGCAGCGCGACGAAGCGCTGCGGCTCGGCTGATTTCAAGTCAGTGGCTTCCTTTGGGTCGGCCTTGAGATTGTATAGCTCGAACTCGGTCAGCTCGGCGTTGGCGAGAATCTTCCAGTCGTCCACGCGCATTGCGACCTTCGCGTTCGGAGCCATGTGCAAGCGCCAGTAGAGCGGCTGCGGGCGGTCGAGCTTCGTGGCCTTTCCGGTGAGCGCAGGCAACGCGTCCACGCCATCGAGCACGCGGCCGGCGGGCGGCTTCACGCCGGCGATGCCGAGCATCGTCGGGAACACGTCGCTGCCAATGACGGGCACTTCGCTCACGGAGCCGGCTGGGATTCTACCCGGCCAGCGCGCGAGGCCCGGCACGCGGATGCCGCCCTCGTGCATGGAGCGCTTGCGGTCGCGCAGCCCGCCGCTGGAGCCGCGCCCGGGCGTCGTGGTGCCGTTGCCTTCCGGGCCGTTGTCGGAAGTGAAGAACACGAACGTGCTGTCCGCGAGCTTCTGCTCGTCGAGCGCCTTCATGAGCTGGCCGAAGGCGAAATCCATCTGCGTCACGTTCGCGTGGTGCTCGCGCTGCACGTCGTCGGCGAGGTCGGGATAGAGCGCCTTGAACTTGGGGTCCGACTTAATCGGGTAGTGCGGCTCGTGGGTCCACACGGCGAGGAAGAACGGCTTGGCCGGGTCGCGCTTCTCCTTCAACCACGTCACCGCCTCGCCCACGACCAGCGGCGCGGAGTAACCTTCAAGCCGCCCGACGGCCTGGCCGTTGCGGACGAAGTTGCTGGGGTTCTCGTGCGTCGGGCCGGCGTTGTTCTGCGTGGCCATCCACCAATCGTAACCGTGGTCGCCGGGCTGCGGTTGCGCGGGGTTGTTGAAGAGGCCGTTCAAGTGCCACTTGCCGCTGTGGCAAGTCGTGTAGCCCGCGCCCTTGAGCAGCTTGGGCAAGGTGATTTCGCTCGTGCGGAGATGCACCGGCGCGCCCTCGGCAATCCATGTGTAAACGCCGTTCCGATGAGGCGTGCGCCCCGTGAGCAGCGCCGACCGCGACGGCGAACACACCGCGCTGGCCGAGTAGCACTGCGTCAGCCGCACGCCCTGCTTCGCGAACTCGTCGAGGTTCGGCGTCTTGATGATGGGATGCCCGAAGCACGCGAGGTCGCCCCAGCCGAGGTCGTCGGCGAGGAAGAGGATGAGGTTGGGCTGCGCGGCGGGCGCGGCGGGCGACGCGGCCAGCAACAGCGTGGCGAAGGCGAGGGGCAGCAGTTTCAGCAGTTGTTTCATGGGGTGGATCCGGCACTCAGTCCAAATACACAAATTCGTTCGCGTTGAAAAGCATGCGGCAGAGGGAGAAGACGCCCTCTGTGTGAACAAGGTCACGCGCAGCAGCAAGCTCCTCCCGGCTGGGCCTGCGGGCGAAGGCGAGCTGGAAGGCGCGGGTGATTTGCGCGGCAGTGTCCGCACCGGCCTCGCGCTCGACGCGCGCGGAGAAGTGGCGGGATTGCTGCAGCATGAACTCGTTGTTCGAGAGCGCGAGCGCTTGCAGCGCAGTGGTCGTGGCGGTGCGCGCGGGCGTGAGGTTCGCCGGGTTCGGGCAGTCGAGCGTGGTCATGAATGTGTGCGGCGTGGTGCGCACGATGAATCGGTAGATGCTGCGCCGCCACAACTCCGGCGTGTTGGCGGTCACGTATTGGTAAATCGGCGCGTAGGCCTCGGTGTATTTGAAGTCGCGCCAGCCGGGGCCGCCGGCTGCGCTGTTCAACTTGCCGCTGACGGCGAGCACGGCGTCGCGGACGGATTCGGCGTCGAGACGGCGGGGGTGCTGGCGCCAGAGCAAACGGTTCGAGGCATCGAGGCGTTGGGCCAAAGAGTAATTAGTAATTAGTGATTGAGTGTTGGCACCTTTGACCGGCGATGCATCGGGCGGCGACGAACGACTAATTACTAACCTCTTATCACTAATCACTGAACTCTGCCTGTAGGCAGACGACGTGCAAATCAGCCGATGCATCGCCTTCAGCGACCAGCCGCGCGCGAGGAACTCCTCCGCCAGCCAGTCCAGCAGCTCCGGGTGCGACGGCGGGCCGCCGCCTTTGCCGAAGTCGCTGGGCGTGTCCACCAGGCCGACGCCGAAGTGGTGGTGCCAGAGGCGGTTCACAAGCACGCGGCGCGTGAGCGGGTTGGCGGGATGCGTAATCCACTCAGCCAAGGCGAGGCGACGCTCGCCCTCGGTCTTGGCACGGGCGAAGTCAGCGGCAGCGTGCTTCACGCAAGCCAGGACGCCGGGGGCGACTTCTTCCTGCGCGTCCTCGGGATTGCCCCGACGGAGCACCTTCACCACGGCCGGCTCGGTGTTCGTGATGGCATAGACCTTCTCGGGGTCGGCCTTCGCGTTGAGAGTGCTGGTCAACCGCTTCTCCTCGGCGCGCAGGGACTCGATGCGCGCGCGGTCGGCGGCGGCGAGGGTTTGCGCATCGGTGTCGAGCGAGAGGCGCGCGTCGCCGAGGAAGAGCAGGTCGTGGCCGATGCCGTCGCCGCCATCGGTGGCGATGAGCGTGAGCGTCTCGGCAGCAGCGGGCAGTGCCGCATCCACGCGAGCGGACTCGTCCTTGCGCAGCTTGAGCTTCTGGAAGAGCAACTCCTTCCCGGCGAACACACTGAAGTCCGCGCGCGTCGCGGCGGCGACCGGGCCTGCGCCAAAGCCGACCTGTGCCGTGAAGCGGAGCTTGGCGAAGCCGCTGGCCTTGCGAATCTCGGCGAGGTCGAACGTGATGCCAGCATTCGCGTGCAGGCCGAGAATTGAATGGCCGGCCGTGGCGAAGTCCACGCCGTCGAGCTTGGTTGCGACTTGCGCGTTCAGCGGGCCGTTGCGGATGGCGTCCCACGCATGGCCGGAAGTGGGCGGGAGATTGCTGACCGTGACCTGATTGGCGAGTTGCACCGGCGATTTGCCGTCGGGCAGGAATATCCACTGCACGAACTTCGGCGCGTTTGCATCCGGCCACTCGGGCTTTTGGCGGCGGTTCACCTGGATGTCGCGGTGGTAGCCGAGCTTGTCCTTCACCACGTTTCCGGTGCGGAGGTCGAGGCCCGCGCCTTTGACGCCCGTGCCGCGACCGTTGCCGCCGCCGACCATGTCCGCGAGGTCGAGACCTTCGCCGGTGAGGCGGCCCAGCTCGGCGGTGATTTCACGGAGGCGGGTCTGGAGCGGCTGGCGTTGGCTTTCGCGGCGCGCGGTGGAGGCGGGGTCCAGTTCGCGGTCACCGCGCTTCACCCCCGAGAAGACCGCCCAGAGGCCGTAGTATTCGCGCTGCGAAATGGGGTCGAGCTTGTGGTCGTGGCAACGGGCGCAGTTGATGGTCACGCCCATTGAGGCGGTGAGGACTTGCGTGACCATGTCGTCGAGGTCGTCGGCACGCGCGGCGCGTTTGAGCATGTCGCTGCGCGTCTCGACCTGCCCGACGAAGTCCCACGGGCCGGCGGCGAGGAAGCCGGTGGCGGCGAGAAGTTGAGAGTTGAGGGTTGAGAGTTGAGAGGCTGCCGCCAGCGCGTCGCCGGCGATTTGTTCTCTGAGGAACTGGTCGTAGGGCTTGTCGGCGTTGAGGGCGGCGATGACGTAGTCACGGTAGCGCCAGGCGTTGGGGCGGAGCTGGTCGCGCTCGAAGCCGTGCGTGTCCGCGTAGTGGGCGATGTCGAGCCAGTGGCGCGCCCAGCGTTCGCCGTAGTGCGGGGAGGCGAGAAGTTTGTCCACGAGGCGCTCGTAGGCGGCAGTCCCACTTTCTCGCTTTCCCACTTTCACACCTGCCTGCGCCGGAGCAGGTGGGAAAGTGGGAGAGTGGGAAAGTGAGCACTCGTGCACGAACGCTTCGACTTCTTCGGGCGTGGGTGGCAGGCCGAGCAAGTCGAAGTAGAGGCGGCGAATGAGCGTGCGCGGGTCGGCTTCGGGGCTGGGCTGAAGTCCTTTCGCCTCCAGCTTGGCGAGGATGAAGCGGTCGAGGTCGTTGCGGACCCACGCGAAGTTTTTCACCGTCGGCAACGATGGGCGAACCACCGGCTGATAGGACCACCAAGTCGCGGCGTCCGCTAGTTTCGGGGCGGCATGGCAAGGCATCGCCGCAAGCAGCGACCACAGACAAATGAGGAAACAGCGTTGCGTCATCGGGCGGTGGGCAGTGCGGTGCGGAGCACGGGCAGCATCAACTCGGCGAGCACGCGATGGCCTTCGGGGTTTGGGTGGCACTGGTCTGTGGTCCAAGCGCCGATGTCCGTGCCCTTCGCTTCGGCTGCGGTCCAGTGCTGATAATGGTCCACGAGCGGAACGCGCTGCTCCGCAGCTACGGCGCGGCAGGCGGCGACATACTTCTCCAGCCGCACGTTCGGATGTTCGCCCACGCCGTTGAGCTTCGCGGTCTTGCCCCAGCGCGGCTCGGTCATCAGGACCGGCGTGATGCCGGCGGCGCGGAGTTCGGTCACGAGCTGGCCGAGGTTCGCGCGATACTCGTCGGCGGTGATGCGGGAGGCGTTTGTGCCCTGGTCCACGTAGCTGTCGTTCGTGCCATACATGATGGTGACGACGCTGGGCTTCTGCGCGAGGACATCCTTAGTCAGCCGGCGCAAGGCCTGGTCCGTGCGCTCACCGCCGATGCCGACGTTGAGCACCGAGGCTTCCACACCGCCTGCGCGCAACGCCGCTTCCAGTCGCGCTGCGAAGGTTTCCTCCGCCTTCACCCCCGGCCGCACGCCCCTCGTGATGGAGTCGCCGAGCGTGACGATGCGGAGCTTGGTGGCGGCAGGCGCAAACGCACGGGCGAGTTGGTTGGGCTTCGACCAGAGGATGCGGGCGACGAAGGTCGCGCCTTCCGCGCCGCGCTGCTTCGAGTCCTTCATGAACATCCCTTCGGACACCGTCACCCAGGACTCGGACTCGCTGAACGCGTTGCAACCGAAGTTCCCCAACTCCGCGCCGCGCTCGGGCACGACGACCTTCTCGGTGCGGCGCACCACCCGCAACGTCGCCGGGTCCACCTGCGCCATGAAGAGCGGCGCACGGTGGCGGATGATGTGGTCGTTGTTCGCGCCGCGTCGGGTGTAAACGAGGAACAGCCCGTCGCTGTGCGCGAGCCAGTGCTGCTGCGTGTTGTAGCTGCCCAGCTCTGTGTCGTCGTCGAAGAGCCACGGCTTCGGCTCGGCGAAGTTCTGGCCGTCGGCGCTCACGCTGACGTAGCCGCGAAGGTCATTGCGCAGCGTGAGGAAGTAGCGTCCCTGAAACGCGACGAGCGACGGCTCGTAAAGCCCGCGCGCGACCGGCAGCCGCAGCACGGTGCCGTGGCGTTGGTAAGTCAGCTTCGTTCCATCGAAGCGGCATTCCGCCACCGTCGTGCTGTAGCGATCCTTCGCGCTCTTGCCGATGTAGAGCGGCACCAGCAAACCGCCGGCGGGGCGCACGAGCCATTGTGCGCAGGCGTTGCGGGCGAAGTTGAATTCCTCGTCCACGGGCAGTTCCAGCACCTGCCACGGCGTCCACTTGCCGGACTTCGGGTCGAGCACGGCATACACCGTCTGGTGCGCGCGCTTCACGTCGTCGAGCTGCGCGCCCTTGGGGCTGTAGCGGACCTGGCAGCCGATGGCCAGGAGCCGGCCCGTCGGTGCGTGCCAGCCGGGCGTCACGTCCGCCACACTGATGGTCACGCCGTCGGGCTGCTGTTTCCAATCCAGCTCAGGCGGCAGCACCGGGCTAGCCCACGGCGCGGTGGGCGTCGCGCGCGTGAGCACGTGCAGGCCGGAGTAATAGTCCGAGACCTTAAGGTGCTTCTGGATGGTCATCACTGCGGCGGGCGCGGCCGGGTCGGTGCCGGGGATGGCCGCGGCGCGCGGGTGGAACCAGAGGAACTTGCCGTCGTCGTGCTTGAGCACCGTCTCGAGCTTCACGGTGAAGTCGAGGGGCGGCGGCCCGGCGGCGTGGACGGCGAGCGCGGACACGAGCAGCGCAAGTGTGCGGCACATCAAGTGAAGAATCGGTTTCATGCCAGCAGCTCCTTAATGACTTCGCCATGCACGTCGGTGAGGCGGCGGTCAACGCCGTTGTGGCGGAAGGTGAGCTGCTCGTGGTGGATGCCGAGCAAGTGCAGCATCGTGGCGTGGATGTCGTAGCAGGTCGTGGGGGTGTTGCGGTTCAGCGGCTTGTAACCCCATTGGTCGCTCTCGCCGTGCGTGACGCCGCGCTTGATGCCGCCGCCGCAGAGCCAGTTGGTGAAGACGAAGGGATTGTGGTCCCGGCCCTTGCCACCCTGCGTGCTGGGCATCCGGCCAAACTCGGTGGTCCAAAGAATGATGGTGTCGTCGAGCAGGCCGCGCTGTTTCAGGTCTTGGATGAGCGCGGACGCGCCGCGGGCCATGCCGCGCGCGAGCGGGCCGTGGTCGCGCTCGATGTCCTCGTGCGAATCCCAGTTGCGGCGCGGGAAGCCGTTGTCGTTGCCGCTCCAGATTTGCACGAAGCGAACGCCGCGCTCCAGCAGCCGGCGGGCGACGAGGCACTTGCGCCCGAAGATGTCGGCCTCCTCCCCGGCGTTGATTTCCTTCGGCCATTCTTTGCGCGAGTTGTTGATGCCGTAGGCGCGCAGCAGGTAGTCAGGCTCCTTCGAGATGTCGAGGGCCTCGGGCGCGGCGAGCTGCATTCGCGCGGCGAGTTCGTAGCTGCGGATGCGCGACTCCAGCCGGTCGTCGCCCGCGCGGGAGGAGGCGTGAGCCTGGTTCAACTTCGCCATCACCGCGTGCGCGGCGGCCTCGCTGTCGCGCGTGACGAAGTCGCCTTTCTTGTGCGGAAACAAATCGGCAATCGGCGTCTCCGTGCCGGGATAAATCACCGTGCCACTGTGTTGCTGCGGGAGGAACGCGGCGTCCCAGTTTTTCGTGCCGTTGCTGGCGAGGCCGCGATGGTCCGGCAGCACGACGAAGGTAGGGAGGTTTTCGTTCTCGGTGCCGAGGCCGTAGCTGACCCAACTGCCCATGCCGGGAAAGCCGGGCAGGTTGAAGCCCGTCGCCTGCAACAGCGTGGCCTGCGAGTGGACGCCGGTCTTGCCGACGAGGTTGTGGATGAAGGCGAGTTCATCCGCGACCGAGCCGAGGTCCGCGACGGCGTCGCTCAACATTTTTCCGGACTGGCCGTAGGGCTTGAAGTCCCACACCGGCTTCTTCCACGGGCCGAGGCCGTTCTGAAACGCCTCGACGTGCTCGCCGAAGTCGCTGGCCTGGCCGTCACGCTTCACCAGCTCGGGCTTGAAGTCGAAGAGGTCGAGGTGGCTGGCGGCGCCGGCCATGAAGAGGTGGATGACGCGCTTGGCCTTCGCGGGGAAGTGAGGAGTATGGGAATTGCCGATTGGCGAATGCGAAGCGGCGAGGAGTTGCTCGCGGCCCAGCAGGCTGGCGAGCGCAATGCCACCGAGGCCGCCGCCGCTTTGCCAGAGGAACTCGCGACGCGACTGCGGGCGCAGCGGCGCGACGCGGTGGAAGGGCGAGTTGTTGGTCATGGCGGCGACTTACACTGACGAGCCAGGTCGGTGGCTGCTTCGCGCAATGAGGACGAGACCCCGAATCACGGTTCAGTGGATGACGGGTGGCTCGCCGGTGAAGAAGCTCTTTGCGAGCGAACTCCGCCTGGGCGGCAGCTTGCCCGCCTGGACCCTGCAGGAAAGCTCGCTCCCCACCCAGCGCCTCAGCTCACGCGTGCGGCGACGTCGTGCCCACCAACCAAGCTTGGTCAGTTCGCCCGCGTGTTCCGCAAGCAGCGCGTTCATGCGCCGTTCCAACTCCAGTTCGTAAGCGTCCGGCTGCGGTTGGCAGGGTGGAACGATGGGAGCCGTCGCGTTCATGGCGGGGACATTTCCGCTCAGACCTGAAACCACTCCTTCGCGAAGACAATGCGGGTCTTCTTGGCGACCGCCTCGCTGGCCTTGATGACGCTGACCGTGGCCTCGAAGCCGTCTTGCGCGGTCGCGCCGGGCTGGCGCGGGACGGTGGCGAGGTGCTTCACGAGCGCGGCCTTGTCGGCGTCGCCGAAGGTGGCCTTGAAGTCTTCGATGGCGTTGGTGACTTCGTTCGCGTTCGTCAGGAACGCTTCGAGCGAGGACTGAAGCGAGGTGGTCATCGCCGGCGTGTTGTCCTCCACCTGCTCGCCCTGCGCGACGAGCTTGGTGGCGTTGGCGACTAGCGCGATGCCGGTCTCCTTGTGGAAGTTGTCCTTGCGCGCATAGACCTCCCAGCCCAGCAGCGGCGCGTCGGACTCCTTGAACATCCACGCCTTGGTGCCGCGCATCATCACGGCGGCGTCGGTGCCATAGATCATCTCGTAGTCGGAGTCGAACGAGTTCGCCAGCGAGGCGTCGTAGATGAAGTTCACGCCCTGCCCATACTCGAAGACGCACTGCGCGGTGTCCGCCACCGTGCGACCGTCGGCCCATTGCAGGATGCCGCCGAAGCCGGTGACGGCGACGGGCAGGTCGCGCAGGAACCACGAATTGTTGTCCACCTGATGAATGCCGACCTCGCCCACGAGGCCGGTGCTCTGCTCGGCGCGGAGATGCCAGTTGATTTCGCGCTCGCGGTCGGCGTTGGGCGAGGCCTTGCGCCAGCTCTGCTTCTTGTGCCACTGCGCGCGGGCGAAGAGGTTTTTGCCCAGCGCGCCGCTGCGGACGAACTGGAGCAGGAAATGCCGCTGTGAATCCGAGCGAAGCTGAAGGCCGGCCTGGAAGACAGAAGTCGGCGTGTTCTTCGCGGCCTGCGCGATGGCCCGCGCGTCCTCGACCGTGTGCGCGAGCGGGGCCTCGCAATAGACGTGCTTCCCGGCGGCCAGCGCCTCGGTGACGAGCTGCTTGTGCTGGTGCGTGGGCGTGGCGATGACCACGGCCTGCACGTCCTTGTTCGCGAGCACCTTCTTGTAATCGCTCTCCGGCGCCGCGCCCGGGGCGTTCTCGGCGGTGCGGCGGACCATCGCGCCGTAGGTGTCGCAGATGGCGACAATCTTCGCCTCCTTCGTGCGCGCGAGGACGTTCACAATCTCGCGCCCCCACGGCCCGAGGCCGATGACCGCGACGTTCACGGTGAACGCGGCCTTCTTCTCGGCGGGCGCGGGCGCCTGGGCGCGCAACTCCACCGCTCCCAGCGCGGCGAGCATGGCGGCTAAGGAGCCGCGTTGCACAAAGCCACGGCGGTTCAGTTCGTTCGAGTCGTCCGGCGAAACGGTCGGATTCATGCGCGGCATGATGCGGAAGCCAAGGGCGATGGCAACTTCAACGTGCAAGGCACACGAATTGACCGCAGTGAGCCTTGAAATGCCTTGACCCTCTCTTCATCGGCCAACTACGCTTCCGCATTGCTAGTCGCACTTCATGTTTTCGCAACTTAAAAGCCTGTTTTCCAACGACATCGGGATAGACCTCGGGACGGCGAACTCGTTGGTTTATGTGCGCGATCAGGGCATTGTCTTGCGGGAACCTTCCGTCGTCGCCATCCAGGCGGGGACGACAAACGTGCTCGCTGTCGGGGAGGAGGCCAAGCGGATGCTCGGGCGCACGCCGGGAAACATCCTCGCCATTCGCCCGATGAAGGACGGTGTGATCGCGGACTTCGAGATCACGGAGGCGATGCTGCGGCATTTCATCCAGAAGGTTCATCATCGCAAGTTGATCGCGCCGCGCGTGGTCGTGGCGGTGCCTTCGGGCATCACGGAAGTGGAGCGACGCGCGGTGAAGGACTCGGCCACGCACGCCGGAGCGCGGGAGGTTTATTTGATCGAGCAACCGATGGCGTCGGCCATCGGTGTGGGGCTGCCGGTGCATGAGCCGGCGGGCAACATGATCGTGGACATCGGCGGCGGCACCTGCGAGATCGCGATCATTTCGCTGGCGGGGATCGTGTTCAGCCGGAGCCTGCGCGTGGGCGGGGACGAGTTTGACGAGACGATCGTGGCGCACATGAAGCGCACTTACAATTTGATGATTGGCGAACGGACCGCGGAGGAAATCAAAATCCGCGTTGGTTCAGCGTATCCGCTGGAGCAGGAACTCACGATGGAGGTCAAGGGCCGCGATTTAAGCGCGGGACTTCCCAAGACCATCACCATCCGCTCTGAAGAGATTCGCGAGGCCTTGAAGGAACCGTTATCGAGCATCTTGGAGTCGGTCCGCATCACGCTGGAACGCTGCCCCCCTGAACTGTCCGCGGACTTGATTGACCGCGGGATTGTGATGGCCGGCGGCGGGGCGTTGCTGCGGAACATTGACCGGCTCGTCGCGCAGGAAACCGGCTTGCCGGTTCACATTGCCGACGATCCGCTGACCGCCGTGGCCGAAGGCACCGGGCGCGTCCTCCAAGAACTCGCGTTCCTCAAGCGCGTCGCCACCTCCAGCACTGGCTGACCGTTCGCCCGCAACTCTGCGGGCCATGCTGCGCAAGCCGCAATATATCGCGCTCGGAATCGTGGCGCTGGTCGGGCTGATACTTCTCAGCCTTCCAGAGTCTGCGGCAAACCGCGTCAAGCTCGCGCTCACCGCCCTGTTCCTCCCGCTCTTCGGCCTCACGGAATCCACCCAGAGCGTCGCCCGGCGCGCGGGCAACTCGGTCGTTCCCCGCGAGGATCTCGTGCGCGAGCTGGAGCAGCTCCGCGCGGAGAAGCAGAAGCTGGAATTCAGCAACGCGCAGTTGCAGGAGGCTGCGCGCGAAAATGACGGCCTGCGCAGGCAGGCCGGTTTCCCCGCCCGCGCGCAGTGGAAGCTCAAGCCCGCGCGCGTCATCGCCCGTGACCCGGCGAACTGGTGGCGCACTGTGTTCATAGACGTCGGCAGCAAGGATGGCGTGCGCGTGGACATGCCGGTCATCACGCCCGACGGCCTTGCGGGGCGCGTCTCCACTGTCGGTGCAACACGCTCGCAGGTCGTCCTGCTCGGCGACCAGAACTGCCGCGTCGCCGCGCGCGTGAAAGAGACGGCAGAGAACGGCGTGGTCATCCCCTACGCCGCCGACCCTGGGATCGTGACGCTCACCTATCTCTCTCGTGGAAGCCCGGTGAAGGCCGGGCAGTCCATCGTGACGAGCGGGCTGGAGTTGAAGCCCGGCAACAAGGTGGACACCAGCGGCCTTGGCGGTGTGTTCCCGGCGGGCATCCATGTCGGAGAAATCCTGGACGTGCGCAATGTCGGCTTCGGCCTCTACCAGGAAGCGCGCGTGAAACTGGCGGTGAACCTCAACTCCCTCGACCACGTGTGGGTCGTCGCGCAATGAGCCGCCTCGAAACCATCTCCATCCTGCTCGCCGCGTGGCTCGCGGTCGCCTTCGAGGTTTCCTTCGACGGCTTCCGCCATTGGTTCGGCGCGCAGATCAGCCTGCTGCCGGCGCTCATGGTTTATATTGCCTTGTCCTCCTCGCTGCCGAGCGTGGCGCTGCTGGCCATCGTCGGCGGACTGGCGCAGGACTCCTTCTCCGCGAACCCGCTGGGCGTCACGACCGTCGCGCTGGCGCTCACCGGCGTGCTGCTGCACTACAAGCGCGACCTCGTGTTGCGCGACCAGGCCTACGCGCAGGTGATGATGGGCTTCATCGCCAGTGCGTTGGTGCCCGCGTGTGTGATCCTCGCGCTGATGAACACGCACAACCCCGTGCCGCTGACGGCCCTGCTGCTGACTCAATGGCTCGTGATGGCCGTGGGCGGCGCGGTCGCGACGCCGCTGGTCTTCCGCCTCTTTGCTCAACTGAACCGCTGGTTCGCCTACCAGCCGGTCCCGGAATCGCGCTATCGCGAAACGCGGCAGATCAAAAGAACCCGTTTTGGCCACAGATGAACACAGATGAACACAGATTGAAGACGGCGAAACGCCAGAGGAGCGGCGCGTGCTGCGTGTTCCATCCGGACGACCTCACGCAACACGCGACACGCAACACGCGGCAAACTGTCTGCCCCGTTTTCGGTCACACCGTTGGCAGCTCCTAGCCCATGCTCGTTTTCGACCAGCTCAAAAAACAGGACTCGCAGCTCCGCCTCGTGGCGATGGTGCTGGCTGCGGGGTTCTGCGTGCTGCTGGCGGGGCTTTGGTATGTGCAGGTGTTCTCGTCGAAGAAGTTTGCCGACAGCCTCGAGGACCAGGCTGTGCGCTCGGTGCGCATCCCGGCGGTGCGCGGAAAGGTTCTCGATCGCAACGGCCAGGCACTCGCGGAGAACCGCCCGACCTACAACGTCGAGCTTTACCTCGCCGAGCTGGGCAAGCACTTCCACGCCGAGTATCTCCGCATCCGGCCAGCGACGGTCCGCACGCGCGCCGAGCGCGAGCAGCTCGAGTGGGCCGCGCGCTACAACGTCGTGAGCAACATCACCGCGCAGGTCAGCGACTGGCTCCAGCAGCCGCAGGTGATTGACCAGAAGAAGTTCCAGCGCCACTACAACGAGGTCCGCGCGCTGCCCATTTCCATTTTGCAGAACCTCAACGCCTCGCAGGTCGCGCGCTTCGCCGAGCGGCCCGGTGTGTTCCCGGGGCTCGACTTGGAGATCCAGCCGCTGCGTGTCTATCCGCACGGGAGCCTCGCCGCGCACGTGCTGGGCTCGTTGACGCGGGATGAGAGTTCGCAGGAGGAGGAGGACGCGTTCTATCACTACAGGCTGCCTGATTGGAAAGGTGTCACTGGGATGGAAGGCGTCTTCGATGGCCAGCTTCGCGGCGCGGCGGGCACGAAGTCCATGACCGTGAACCGCCTAGGTTACCGGCAGCAGGAGACGATGCTGCGCACGCCCGAGCCCGGCGACAACCTCGTGCTCACGCTCGACCTCAAGCTCCAGCGCGCCGTCGAGGCCGCGCTGGTCTCGTCCATGTTCGGCGTGCAGACGCGCGGCGCGGCGGTGGTCATGGACGTGCAGACCGGCGACGTGCTGGCGATGGCGTCCGCGCCGACCTTCGAGCCGATCGAGTTCATGGGCAGGATTTCCACGGAACACTGGACCAACATCCTGAACCACCCGGTCCAGAAGCCGATGCTCAACCGCGCCGCGCAGGAGAACTACCATCCCGGCTCGATTCTCAAGATGCTCACCGCGCTCGCCGCGCTGGAGATGGAGAAGCTCGACCCCAAGGAGATTTTCAACGTCGAGGCGGACCCCGAGCGGCCGGGCAAAGGCTGCATCCACGTCGGCAACCGCAAGATCAAGGACACCGTCGCGAACGGCCCCTACAACTTCAAAAAGGCGCTGATGCACTCCTCGAATTCCTACTTCATTCATCAGGGCCTCAAGCCCGGCGTCCTGCAAAAGATGATCATGCTCGGCGAGAAGTTCCACCTCGGCGAGCGCACCGGCATTCTGCCTCGACAGGAGACGGCAGGTGAATTTCCCGACCAGACCGACCTCGTGCGCCGGTGGCAGCCCGGCGACACGGCGAACCTCTGCATCGGCCAGGGCAAGGTCTCCGTCAGCCCGCTGCAAATCGCCGTGATGACCTCCGCCATCGCGAACGGGGGAAAAGTGTTCTGGCCGC
Source organism: Limisphaerales bacterium (assembly GCA_040081795.1). Lineage (GTDB taxonomy): Bacteria > Verrucomicrobiota > Verrucomicrobiia > Limisphaerales > SXTU01 > SXTU01. The sequence goes on from JBEBFV010000041.1 coordinate 19,487, forward strand.
GCCTCGTGTTGCGGCTGGAGCCGAGCGACCCGCAGTTTGGCGAGAAGGTTTCCGAGTTTCCTCCGCGAGTGCGTGATGACCTTGGCGTGAAGCCGGAGAACCTCCGACTGATTCACGAGGCCATGCTTGCGGAGGTGGAAGAAGCGGGCGGAACTGGATCCGGAGCGATCATCAAAGGCTTGAAGATCGGCGGCAAGACCGGCACGGCGGAGATCGAGCACGGCGGAAAGATCGTGGACAAGACGACGTGGTTCGCGTCCTTCGCGCCGGTGGACCGGCCCAAGTGGGCGGTCGTCGTGATGGTCGAGAGCGGCGCGTCCGGCGGCAAGACCTGCGCGCCGATTGCGAGGCAGATTTACGAGGCGCTCCTGAAACGCGAGCGCGACGCCGGGCAGAAGAACTCAACGCTCGCCAGTTTAAACTGATCAATGCTCGCGCGCCCCAACATCTCAGAGAAGCCCGCCCGGTTTGACTGGGTGCTGCTCTGCGCGTTGCTCGGGCTGATGGTGCTGGGCGTCCTCTTCATCCACAGCGCGCGCTACGCCACCGAGTCGGGCGCGGGCGTGCCGTGGTTCAAGCAGCTCCACTTCCGGCAGGCCGTCTTCTACGCGCTCGGCCTGGGCGCGGCGGCGGCGGTGTGCGTGGTGCCGTATCAGACCCTCGCCCGCTGGTCCTACGTCTTCTACTGGGCCAGCATCCTCCTGCTCGTGCTCGTGCTCATCCCGCACATCGGCAAGGCGGCATACGGCGCGCGGCGGTGGATTGACCTCGGCATCTTCCAGCTCCAGCCATCGGAGATCGCAAAGATCGCCTTCATCCTCGCGCTGGGAAATTTCCTGGCCCGCCCCCTCGACGAGCTGAAGCTCACGGGCAATTTCTGGAAGGCCCTCGCGATGCTGGGCCTGCCCTTCGCGCTCATCCTCGTCGAGCCGGACCTCGGCTCCGCGCTGGTGCTCATCCCGACCGGCTTCGTGATGATGTATGTCGCGGGCATCCCGGCGAAGTATCTGCGGCGCTTCCTCAGCGGCTCGGCGATCATCGTCGCGCTGATCCTGGTGGACGTGCTGTTCGCGCCGCCGGGCTGGCAGTTGAAATTGCAGGATTACCAGCGCCGCCGGCTGCTCGTTTATTTCGGTCTCGACCACAAGTATTTCGCTCCGCCCAACGCCACGGCGGCGGAGCTTCAGAAGGCCCGCATCCAGGAGCGCAACGACTCTTACAACGTCGAGCAGGCGCTCATCTCCGTCGGCTCCGGTGGGCTGACGGGCAAGGGCTGGCGGCAAGGAACCCAGAACGTCTTGGGCTACCTGCCGCGCGCCGTGGCACACAACGACTTCATCTTCTCCGTGCTTGCCGAGGAGAGTGGATTCGTCGGGAGCGTGGTGGTCCTCTCGCTCTATGCGGTGGTTCTGTTCGCCGGAATCAGAATCGCCGGCCAGGCGCGCGACCGCCTGGGCAAAATGATGGCGGCGGGAGTGGTAGCGCTCCTGTTCAGCCACATGTTCATCAATATCGGCATGAACATCCGTTTGATGCCCGTCACGGGCGTGCCACTGCCGCTGTTATCATACGGCGGGACTTCAGTGATCTGCACGCTCGTCGCAGCGGGCCTTCTCCAAAACATCTACCTGCACCGCAGGTCTTACTAACCCATGAGCAACCGTTTCTCCAACCGCCGCGGCGGTCCCCGACACTTCCGCCCCTCCGGCGGCCTCAACCCCAACGCCAAGCCCGACCGCGCCGCAGCCATGGCGCGTCTCGCCGCCACAGTCGGCACCGCCTCCAGCGGCGACGAATCCGTCTTCGCACGCAGCCGCCACGAGCAGGAGATCCGCCGCTCCGAGAACATCGCTGCCGGCCTGCCCGCCGAGGGCGAGCCGCAAGTATCCTCCAAGCCCGCCGGCCGCCACGACTACCGCGAGCCAAACCTCGAGACGCCCGAGGAGGTCAACGCCGAGGAAGGCGGCGAGTTCACCCCCGTCGAGGTCAAGGAACGCCCCAAGGGCCTCATGGCCCACCTCAAGCACGCCGCCCAAAAGGTCGTGACCAAGGTGAAGAAGATGATGAAGCCCGAGGTGAAGGTTCACAAAGAGGTCATCATCAACTCCGAGTCATTGGAGACACGCGTCGCCGTCAGCGAGGACGGCCGCCTGGAGTCCCTCACGCTTGAGGACTTCGAGAAACGCGCCGCCACCATCCCGAAAACACCCGTTCCTGGAGAAGAAGTTGCCGTGCTATGGGCCAAGTGGATGCTGGCGCCGTCTGCCACGCGACCGCTCTCCCCCTACGACGACCAACCCTTCGACGTTTACATCCGTTCCCTCAAAGATCAGGGTTCCCCCGCCGCCGCACGCGAATACCTCCGCTACCGCCCGAAAGACCCCGACGCCATCAAC
>JBEBFV010000385.1:0-6239 GCA_040081795.1 Limisphaerales bacterium
TCCTACGAGGACACGCCACAGGGATTGCACGACGCCAATCAGCCATATTGGAACGCCGACGATGTCCGCCGCTACGCCTACTGGTCGGTCTTCGCCGGCGCGTGTGGCCACACTTACGGGCAGAACTCCGTCCGCCAAGTTTACAAGCCCAGTGACCCGCGGCCTTCCAGCGGCGCGAAGCATTTTTACGCCACCGTCCTGGACGCGCCCGGCGCGGGCCAAATGCGCCACGTCAAGGACCTGATGCTCTCACGGCCCTACTTCGACCGCGCGAGCGCCCAGTCGGTCGCCGCTGGCGACGAGGGCGAGAAATACGACCGCGTGCTCGTGACCAAGGGAAAGGAATTCCTGATGGCCTACACGTCCACCGGCCGCGACTTCAAGCTCGCGCTCGGCGAAATCTCCGGCGCGGAAGTCGCCGCGTGGTGGTTCAACCCGCGCACCGGCGAGGTCGCGAAAGCCGGCACGCACAAGAACACCGGCACGGTCGCCTTCAACCCGCCCGGCGAACCGGGCCGGGGCAACGACTGGGTGCTCGTCCTCGACGACGCGAGCAAGGCCTTCGGCCCGCCCGGCGCTGGCGCGGCGCGGTAAAGCCCGGTATCCTCGACCACATCTTGTGATGGAAGTGCGCTATGCAACCACGGACAAGGATTTCCTCGCGCTGCTGGACCGCGTCCTGGAAGGCTCGGTGTTGGGGCGGCGGTTCTCGCGTTTCGCGTGGCTCGCCATCTCCGCGCTGGCCTGGTTCAGTGTGCTCCTGCCTTACTTGAAGTTCCGCGAGTTGGGCATCGGCTTTTGGACGCGCGCCGTGTTCGCGCTGGCAATCACCATCGGTTTCCCGCAGTTCTACAGCGCCTACAGCAAGGGCTGCTTCACGGGCATCATCAACGCGCGGACCACGGAGCGGCTCGCCGGGCCGACCGTGCTCACCGTCGAGGACGCGTTCGTGCGGGTGGCGACGCAGACCACGACGTCGCGGGCGGCGTGGCGCGACGTTCACAGGCTGGTGCTGACCGACACGCATCTGCTGCTTTTCTTCACGCCCTTGGTGGCCGCACCGATTCCGCGCCGGGCCTTTGCGGACGACGCAGCATTCCACACCTTGCACTCCAGGCTGGAGGCGCTCTGGTCCTCGACGAGGCCGTCCGTTCAGCACCCCGGTTCCACGGCATGAACAGGACTTCAACCAAGCGAATCTCCGAGCATGAGCACCGGTCACGCGCGCTGTGGGCCGCCGACTGCGCGGAGCAAGCGCTCCCGCACTTCGAGGGACGGCATCCGCACGATGACCGGCCTCGCAAAGCCATTGAGGCAGGGCGCTCATGGGCGAGAGACGAGTTGGCAATGATTGAGGCGCGTGCCGCCGCCTTGGCCGCTCATGCAGCCGCCCGCGACGCCACGCATCCTTCAGCTCAGTTTGCCGCCCGCGCGGCGGGCCACGCCGCTGCGACGGCGCATGTCGCCGGTCACGCCCTGCACGCCGCCGCCTACGCTGCAAAGGCAGCCGCTGCGGCCGGGGGACACATCTTGCCCGCCAGCCAAGGACGCTGAATCTCTGACGTCACCCTAGAAACTATGAAATACATCCTGTCCAGCTTGCTCCTCGCGTTCACACTCTGCGCCGCGCTCGCGTCCGCGGCGGACCGCGCGCGTGTGTTGGTGCTCACCGACATCGAGAACGAGCCGGATGATGCGATGTCCATGGTGCGCTTCCTCGTGTATGCCAACCAATGGGAGGTCGAGGGGCTTGTCGCCACCACGTCCATCCATCAGCAGAAGCAAACGGCCGCGTGGCGCATCCGCGAGATTGTGGAGGCTTACGGCAAGGTGCGGGAGAACTTGCTGCTGCACGAGCCGGGCTTCCCGACGGCGGCGCATTTGCTCTCGGTCATCCGCGACGGACGCACGGATTACGGCATGAGAGCCGTCGGCGAGGGAATGGATTCACCCGGCTCGGACCTCATCATCACCGCCGTGGACAAGCCGGACGCGCGCCCGCTCTGGGTGCCGGTGTGGGGCGGGCCGAACTGCCTCGCGCAGGCGTTGTGGAAGGTCCGCGCCACGCGCACCGCCGCCGAGCTGGACAAGTTCGTCGCCAGGCTGCGCGTCTATACAATCTCCGACCAGGACGACAGCGGGCCGTGGTTGCGCAAGACGTTTCCGAAGCTCTTCTACATCGCCAGCCCCGGCATGCACGCGGGCGGCGCGTATCACTTCGCGACGTGGAGCGGCATCAGCGGCGACCAGTTCCACGGGCGCTTCACGGGCGCGGACTTCGCCATTGTGGACAACCCGTGGCTCGACCGGCACATCCGCAGCAAAGGCCCGCTCGGCGCGCAGCATCCGCACACGAAGTTCCTGATGGAAGGCGACACGCCGAGTTTCCTGAACCTCATCGCCAACGGCTTGAACAACCCCGAGCGGCCCGACTGGGGCGGTTGGGGCGGGCGCTACGAATCCTACCTGCCGCGCACGCAGAAGTGGTTCCTCGAACCGGAGACGCGCGCGTTCTGGACCGACGCGGTGGATGAAGTGCTCGGCGCGGACGGCCAGTGGCACACGAGCAATCACGCGACCATCTGGCGCTGGCGCGCCGCGTATCAAAACGACTTCGCCGCGCGAATGGACTGGACCATCAAGCCCTTCGTGGCGGCGAACCACCCGCCCGTGCCCAAGTTCAAGCACTCCGCCCAACTCACCGCGAAGCCCGGCGCGCGCGTGAACCTCAGCGCCACCGCCACCGACCCCGACGGCCACGCGTTGAGTTACGGGTGGTTCTACTATCCCGAGCCGGGCACGTTCACGACCGCGCAAGCCCGCACCGGCGCGCCGGTGAAAGTGGAAGATGCGGACAAACCCGACGCGTGGTTCCTCGTCCCGAACAGCCGCGTGCTGCGCAACGGCACGATGCACTTCATCCTCGCTGTCACCGACAAGGGCACCCCGCCGCTCACACGCTACCAGCGGGTGATTGTGAACGTCGCGCCGTGAGCGTCGTCGTCGCGGGTTAACGCGACGAAACCGGAGTCGCGCCATGCCGCAACACCCGTCCCGCCCGCGCACTGGTGTGCGTGCCGCGGTCGAGGACGAGCTGGCCGTTGACGAGGACGTGTTCGATGCCTTCGCTGTATTGGAACGGCTCGGTGTAGGTGGAGCGGTCCTTCACGCGCGCCGGGTCGAAGACGGTGATGTCCGCGCGCCAGCCGGGAAGGAGCATTCCCCGGTCGCGCAGGCCGAGCTTCGCGGCGTTGAGCGAAGTCATCTTGCGCACCGCGTCCTCCAGCCGGAGCAGGTTGCGCACGCGGACATACTCGCCGAGCACGCGGGGAAACGTGCCGAAGTTGCGCGGGTGCGGGTGGCCGCGCCGCAGGAGACCCTCGATGGCAAAGGCCGAGCCGTCGGAGCCGACGGAGCACCACGGCTGAATCAGCGCAAGGTTCATGTCGGCCTCGGTGTGGTGCGCATAGACGGTGCTCACGGAACCGTCGTGCTCGATGAGCAGGTCGAAGAGGAGGTCGAGCGGGTCGGGCTTGGGCGACTTGCCCTCGCTCCTGAGCGCGAGGACGCGGTCCATGGTCATGCCACGGTAGGCGTTGTTTGCGCTGACGAGCATCCGGCTCCAGTCGCCGCCAACGGCGGTGTAGTGGTTATACCAGCCGCTCAAGCCGAGGGTGACGTCGCGCTTGAGGCGCGGGCGCTGGGCGGGGTCTTTGAGCCGCGCGACGAGCTGCGAAGTGCCGCCCTCGTGCGCCCAGGGCGGGATGATGCTGGCGAGGTTGTTGTTTCCGCGCGTGTAGGGATAGACATTGGCCTGCACGTTCACGCCGCGACCGCGCGCGGCCTCGATGAGCGCGATCACCTCGCGCATCCGGCCCCAATATTTCTCGTCGGCAATCTTCAGGTGGATGATGTCCACGGGCAGGTCGGCGCGCTCGCCGACTTCGATGGCTTGTTTCACCGAGTCGAAGACGCCCAGCCCCTCGTCGCGGATGTGCGTGGAGTAAATCCCGCCGTGCTGCTTCACCACGCGGCACAGTTCCACGAGATCATCGGTGGTCGCCAGCGAACCCGGCGGCATCATGAGCGCGGTCGAGAGGCCGAACGCGCCGTCGGCCATCGCCTCGGCGACGAGTTCCTTCATGCGCTGCAACTCGGCGGGGCCGGGCCGGTCGAACGCGGAGCCCATTACGCATTGCCAGATGTTTCCCGCGCCGACGTAGGACGCGACGTTCACTGACACACCCGAGCGCTCGACCGCTGCGAAGTAGTCGCCCAGGGTGCGGATTTGGGTGGCCTGGTTCCGCACGGAGACAGGATGCGCGGCGAGCTTGCCCTTGAACGGTCCCGCCGAGCCGCCTTCACCCAAGACTTCGGTCGTGACACCCTGCCGGATTTTTCCCTGCGCGTTGCCGTCTTCGAGCAGCAGCCAGTCCGAGTGTGAGTGGATGTCTATGAAGCCCGGAGCCACGACCAGGCCGCGCGCGTCCAGCTCCCGCTTACCGACGCCGGTCACGGTGCCGATGGCCGTGATGCGGTCGCCGGAGATGGCGAGGTCGCCGAAGAACCACGGGTTGCCCGAGCCGTCGGTGATCTTGCCGTGGCGGATGACGAGGTCGTGCTGAGGTGCCGCCGCAGGGCAGGGGACAGCCAGTGTGGCCAATGCGGCGAGGATGGAACACAGCAACAAGGCGATGCGAGGTGAACGCTGCATGAGTGAAAGGAGTTGCTGGTCTGGGCGCAGCTTAAGCAAAGCGATGCGCGTCGCCAGCCTCAACTCGCATGTCTGCTTGCGCGGGGCACACCCTCCCCTCCGCGCCCCGCCTCGCTCTCCCTTGCCGGCAACCGCTACTTGCGAACCAGCACTGCCTTCTTCGACTTGAGATGCTTCGCCAAGACTTCCTTGTTCCCCAGTGAGGAAGGCCCGCGGACGGTGTCGCCCTTGAGCAGCTTGTAATTGACGAGCGTCTTGCCCACTTGCCCGATGTGACATGTCACACCCTCCATCTGCCAGACCTGGCCGGCTTCGATGGCGGGTTGGGAAACTTGCTTCTTAGGTTTCATTGCGCTTTTGGACGGAGTGCGTGGCACGCTCTTCAATGACCGACTTGAGGAGACTTGTAAAGACTGCGTGTGGGCCTATCATCGGCCCCAATGAAATCAGACATCACGAAGTTCATCGCCATCCGCAACTCGCTCCTCCAGGAGCGCAGCCAGATTGAAGCACGCCTCGCTCAGATCAACCGGGCGCTGGGCGCGAGCGCGACCGCCGACCCCGTGGCTGCAGCGCCTGTGACTGAAGCGCCTGCCGCCGCGACAAAGGGCAAGCGGACGTTCAGCGCCGCCACAAAGGCCAAGATGCGCGTGGCCCAACAGGCGCGCTGGGCGAAGATCAAGGGATCGGCTCCAGCTCCTGCTGCCGCTGCCCCGAAGAAGGCCAGGCGGAAACTGAGTGCCGCTGGCCGTGCCGCGATTGTCGCCGCCGCAAAGGCGCGTTGGGCAAAGGTCAATGCGGCCAAGGCGAAGGCGGGCAAGTAGCCGCCCACCGGCTGTGCGTGGTTGGCGATGCTTCAGCCCGTTCAGGGCTGAAGGCCTCGCGTGACCACTTCCAGAAACTCCCGCGCGCGTTTCGCCAGCGCGTCCACCCCGGCCGGCTCCGTCGGGCGCGGCACCACCGGCGCGAAAATGTTTTCGCAGCAGAGCGGCATCCTGAGTCCCGTGAAGGCCACCGGAGCCAGCAGCTTGTAGTGGTCAATCTCGCCGAAGCCGGGGCCGCAGTCCTCGTCCTTGGGGAAGTTGCGGTGGTCCTTGATGCAGAAGCTGCGCACCTCGGACGCGCACTGCTTGATGTCGGGAATCGGGTCGAGGTCGAGGTAATCCATCACGTTCCCCGCGTCGTAGTTCACCTTCACGCCGGCGTCGTTGACCTCGCGGGTGATGGCCGCGCACGCCGCGCCGGTGCCGGTCTCGCCGCCGTGCTGCTTCACGACCAGCAGCACGCCGAGGTCGCGAGCGATGGGGCCGAGCTGCTTGAGGCGTTTCACCCACAACTCCCGGTTGCCGCCCTTCGTGTGGCCGAACGTGAGCACCTGCGGCACGCGCGCGGCCCCGGCCTGTCGCAGCCGGTGCGTGAGAACTTCCAGCGCGTTCGCCGCCTCCGGGTAAATCGTCGAGAACATCATCAACGGTTCGAGGCCGAGGTCGCGGCAGCGCGCGGCGAGTTCCTTCGCGCGCTCGGG
>JBEBFV010000042.1:0-21874 GCA_040081795.1 Limisphaerales bacterium
CGCCACGCCGTCGCCTTGCTCGACGGCGACGGAGGCATCGGGCGCGTCCTCGTAGAAATGAATCTTGATGTGCCGCTGCCGGTGGGCGACGAGGTCCTTGCCCAACTCGGTTTCACGCAACCGGAAAATGCCGGAGCTCATCAAGTGCTGCCACGTCGCCCCACCCATCGCGCCCACGAGCAACAATCCCGCGCCCACAGTCCCGGCTGTGAATTGAAGCGTCGCGCGCTGGAACTTCCGTCCGAGCAGCCACGCCGCAACGCACAAGCCCAGCGCGAGCGCGAGAAACGCACCGCGCAGCCCGAGCTGCGGCATCAGCACGAAACCCGCGACCAACGTGCCCGCCACCGCGCCGATGGTGTTCCATGTGAGCAGCCGCCCCACGCCGCGCCCCAGTTCCGGCCCGCTCTGCGGCAGTTCGCGAATCCAGAGCGGCAGCACCGCACCGAGCAATCCCGCCGGAATGCCGAGCACGACGAGCGACATCGCGGCGGAGAAGGCTTGGTGGAACGAGTAGCCAGTTTCCGTCCGCGCGATGCCGGTCTTCACCCAGCGGTAGAACTCCACCCATTGCTCGACGCCCGCGACCAGCAGCCCGATCCATGCCGCTGCGCCAAGCAGGAGAACCGTCGTCGCCGACTCGCGCGACCAACCGCGCGTTCGCGGCGATGCCATCACCGCGCCGCCCAGCCCGATGCCGAGGATGAACGACATCAGCACGATAGCGAATGCCTGGAGCGACGCGCCGAAGATGAGCACGAGGGAGCGGGCGGCAAGGACTTCGAGGCCCATGGAGATCGCGCCGGTGAGGGCGACGATGGTGAGGGAGAGGGAAGAGTGAGGGGTGAGCGGAACATCCGTCGGCGCTGTAGCGGCGGTCTGTGACCGCTGGTCTTCATCGGGTCGGAGCTCACAGGGCGCTGCCACAGGGGTTTTGCGCGTCAGGCCGAGCGCGATGAGGCCGATGGCGACGTTCGCCATCGCCGTGAGTTGGAGCGATGCAGTCATGCCCATCGCCTGCACGAGCACGAAGCCCGCGAGCCACGCGCCGCAGACTGCGCCGAGGCTGTTCACCGAATAGAAGCGCGCCGAGAGCCGGCCTGCGTCAGGGCCGCTCCGGTTCAGCCACGCGGCGATGAGGGGCAGCGTGCCGCCCATGAGGATCGTCGGGCCGAGCAGCAGGCTGACGCTCAGAAGCGCTTTCAGCGCGAGCAAGGCGGCTGGCTTCTCCAGCAGCGGCGAGCCAGCACTGACGAACAATTTGTCCGCCGCCTGATGCAGCAGGTGGAAGACGAACGCATAGAAGCCGATGGCAACCTCCAGTTTCCCGTAGAGCGCCAGGGGGTTCGCCGCCGCGTCCGCGCGGCGACCGAAGAGGCGGTTGCCCAGCGCCAGTCCGCCCATGAAGACCGCCAGCACGACCGTCTGCGCCTGCACCGTGCTGCCGAGCATGAGCGCAAGGTATTTGGACCAGAGGACTTCATAGACCAGCGCCGTCGCCCCGGAGCAGAAGAATAGCAGCAGCACGATCATGGCAACGGCGGGAGGGAAAATTCAGCTTTGCGCGCGGCCATTCGCCGCGAAGTCTTCGTGAAGGCCTCCGGTGCGGCAAGGAAAACCCCGGCGGGCCGGCGCGGGAAATGAGCTGTTGACGGCATCGGGTCGTTTGCTACTTTCTGCGCTCCCTTCACGGGGAAACAGCATGAAAACATTTTTGCCGAACGCCCAAGCCTCGCTGGACAACCGCAAGTGGCACGTCGTGGACGCCAGTGGAGTCGTCCTCGGTCGCCTCGCCGCCAAGGTCGCGATGGTCATTCGTGGCAAGCACCGCCCCATTTTCACCCCGCACCTCGACACCGGCGACTTCGTCGTCGTCATCAACGCCGCCAAGGTCGTCCTCACCGGCAACAAGGAAGAGGACAAGTCGTTCATGTCCTACTCCGGCTGGAAGGGCGGCGAGAAATACGAGACCGTCAGCCAGCGCCGCACGCGTAAGCCCGAGCTGCTCATCGAGCACGCCGTCAAGGGCATGCTCCCCAAGGGCCGCCTCGGCCGCAGCCTGAACACCAAGCTCAAGGTTTACGCCGGCGACAAGCACCCGCACGCCGCGCAGCTCCCCGTGCCGCTCGTCATCAAGAAGAAGTAATCTCCCAACTCGACTAACACATGGCCGCCACTCAGGAATACCTCGGAACGGGACGCCGCAAGACCGCCGTCGCCCGCGTTCGCATCGCCACCGGTTCGGGCAAGATCGTCATCAACGGTCGCCCGTTGGAGAAATACTTCCTCACCGAATCCCAGCGCGCCGCAGTCATGCAGCCGCTCAAGGTCGTTGACTCCGTCACCAAGTTCGACGTGCGCGTCAACGTGCAGGGTGGCGGCCCCAACGGTCAGGCCGGCGCTGTCCGCCACGGCATCGCCCGCGCGCTCATCACTGTGGATGTCGCCCTCCGCCCCCCGCTCAAGGCTGACGGCCTGCTCACCCGCGACCCGCGCATGCGCGAGCGCAAGAAGTATGGCCAGCCCGGCGCCCGCAAGCGCTTCCAGTTCAGCAAGCGCTAATCGCCCAGGCTGTTTTCAAAGAACCCCGCCCGCGCAAGCTGGCGGGGTTTTTCTTTGGTGCAGCCCGTGCCGGCGATTTACAATCGTCGGCACTTCCTCACGCCTCACGCACCACGAAGTGCGGACTGTAATGTGCGGACTGTAATTGCCGCTAGGGCAGCGGTGTGAAACAGTCCCGGCGATGAAGCCGGCCGGGAATAACAACGCCTTGCGCAGAAGAAGCCTTCTGTCGTCTCCCAATCTGTGGGTAACAGCCATTTTGCACGCTGTTCTGATTGGCATCTTGCTTCTGTGGAATCAATGGGCGCTCAGGGAATGGCCAGTGGGTAGTTGGGAGCAGAGCTACATTTACTACTTCATGGAGGCAGTTCTCGTTTTCGATTATCAGTGGGCGTTCGTCATTGGAGTGCTCATTTGGCTGGCGGATGTTGCTGCATACTTGCTGATCCGAACGCGTTGGGGACTTGGAAAGTCACTGGCTTTTGCCACCACTATGACCGGCATCTGGATGCTGCTGCTTATCGCGAACTTGGCGTGGACGACTACTCGCGTCGAAAAGTTCATCTCTCGCTTGAAGGATATAACCTTTTGATGCCGCTTAACCATGATTGAATCGATGCGGTTCGCATTCGCCGCCTGATGTCCCACGTCTCCGACTTCCTCACGCCGGCCGAGTTGCAGAAGGTTGCGAACCTTCAGGTCGTCGCGCGGCTGGTGGTCGAGGGCTTCTTCTCCGGGCTGCACAAGTCGCCGCACAAGGGGTTCAGCGTCGAGTTCGCCCAGCACCGGCAGTATGTGCAGGGCGACGAAATCCGCCGGCTCGACTGGAAGGTCTTCGGCAAGACCGACCGCTACTACATCCGCGAATACGAGGAGGAAACCAACCTCCGCGCCACGCTGCTGCTCGACCTCAGCGGCTCCATGCGCTACGCGGGCGAGGGCCGCGCGCCCAAGTCCGACTATGCCATCCGCCTCGCCGCCGCGCTCGCCTACCTCATGCTCCAGCAGCGCGACAGCGTGGGCCTCGTCACCTTCGACACGAAAATCCGCCGCTACATCCCGCCGCGTTCCAGCGTCCCGCACCTGCGCGTGTTGCTCGATGAACTCCAGTCCGCCCAACCCGGCGGCGAGACCGCGCTTGGCGGCGTCTTCCACGACCTTGTCCCGCGCATCCAACGGCGCGGCCTGCTCATCGTGCTCTCCGACTGTTTCGGCGACTCGAAGGAGCTGTTGAAAGCCCTCGCGCACTTCCGCCACGCCCGCCACGAGATTCTCATCTTCCAAATCCTCGACCGCGACGAGCTGGAGTTTCCTTTCACGCACTGGACGCGCTTCGAGTCGCTGGAGACGACCGGCGCGCACCGGATGATTGACCCCGCCCAATTCCGCGCCGCCTACCTCGACAATCTGAAGAAGTTTCAGGACGAGCTGACGCGCGGCTGCCATCGCCACCACATTGACCTCGTGCAAATGGTCACCGACCAACCCTACGCCGAGGCGCTAGCGCAATACCTGACCCGGAGGCTGGCTCGTGGCTAGATCATCGAAGCAATTGTTTGCTGTCGGGGTGATGCTCGCCTTTGCCGCACTTGCCGGTTGCACGGCGACAAAGACGTGGCAGGCATCGGAGGACCACGGCGACAAACCTGGAACGGGCTTCAAGCTCAAGGTTGCAAACGGCCGCGTCGTATCTGGCCGCTTCTATCTGCTCGACCCAGAGCGTCCACATGACTTCCAACGGGGCCGGTCAGTTCCCATCCGTATCCGCGCGAGCGATTCGAACCGAGTCCAGTTTGAGTTGAACCTCGGCCCAGCACAGAAAGAGCAGCTTTCGCTGCGCTTCCTCAAGCCGCTGGAGCGCGAGCCAGTCGAGGCCGAGCTGCGCGATGAGTCGGGAACAGGTGTTCCAACCAGATTGAAGTTCGTGCCCGCCGGAAGTTCGCCATGACCTTCCTCAACCTCCTCCTCCTCGGCGGCATGGCGGCGGCGGCGATTCCGGTGCTGCTGCACTTCTTCAACCGTTCCCGTCCGCGCGTCGTGCAATGGGGCGCGATGCACCTGCTCGACGCCGCGTTCCAGGCGCACACGCGGCGGCTCAAGTTCGAGCAGCTCCTCCTGCTCCTCGTGCGCTGCCTCATCCCCGTGCTGCTCGCGCTCTGCATGGCGCGGCCCGTCCTCACCGGGATGCGCGCGCTGCTCGGCGGCGCGAAGACCTCGGTCGTCATCCTGCTCGACAACTCCTACTCGATGTCCGCCGGCGCAGGCGCGGCGGCGAACTTCGCGCAGGCCAAGGAAGCCGCCGCGAAGCTCATCGAGCAGGCCGGCTCCGGCTCCGACGTCGCCGTCATTCTCATGGGCGGCAGGCCACGCCAACTGCTCGAAGCCCCGACGCTCGACACCGTGCGCGTGACAAAGGCGCTCGCTCAACTCGAAGCCAGCCACGGCGCGGCCAACTTCCCCGAGGCCCTCGAACTCGCCGCGAATGTCGCCGGGCAAATGCAGCACGGGTTGAAGGAGTTCGTTGTCATCAGCGATTTCCAGAAAGTCAGCTTCAGCGACGGCGAGGCGGCGGCGCGCGGACGCGCGTTGCAGACCTTGAAGCGCCTGCCCGTCCCGCCACGCGTCAACTTCCTCCACGTCGGCACCGAGTCGCGCGACAACGTCGCTGTCGAGTCGCTCGACCTGCCCAAGCTCGCGCTCGGCGTGAACCAGCCGCTCCAGATCCGCGCCACGCTCCGCAACTTCGGCGAGCGCGCGTGGCCCGACCTGCGCGTGTATTTCCGCGCCGATGGCCGCGAGCGCGGCGCGCAGCAGATTGCGCTCACGCCCGGCGAGCAGCGGCAGGTGCTCTTCACGCACGCCTTCGACACCGCCGGTTTCCACACGCTCGAAGTCCATGCCGACGCCGACGCGCTCAAGGCCGACAACTCCCTCGCCGCCGTCGTCACCGTTTGGGAGAAGCTCCCCGCGCTGCTCGTCAACGGTGACCCCAGTCCCGAGCCGCTCAAGGGCGAGACCGATTACCTCGACATCGCGCTCTCGCCCGCGATGAAGGCCGCGACCGGCGGTAGCGACCTCATCCTCACGCGCGTCGTCGCGCCCGGCGAGCTCACGCCCGACGCGCTCTCGAAGTCCCGCGTCGTTGTGCTCGCGAACGTCCGCCAGCTTTCCGACGCGCAGGTCAACGCGCTCGCCAGTTTCGTCGCCAGCGGCGGCGGCCTGCTCGTCTTCCCCGGCAATCGCATCAACACGGATTGGTATCACCGCACGCTGCGCGCCGCTGGCCTTCTCCCGCTGCCCTTCACCGCGCTCGCCGGTGGCCTCGAAGACGGCAAGCCGCGCGCGAAGATTGTCGTGCAGCCCTTCACGCATCCGGCGATGGAGCTCTTCAACGACGCGCGCAACGGCAACCTCGCGGACGCGGAGATGAAGCTCTGGTTCCAGCTCGGCACACGTCAGGAGCAGGCCGACCCCGGCCTCGCCGTCCTCGCACAACTCAGCACCGCCAACCCGTTCCTCGTGGAAAAGAAGCTCGGCGAAGGCCGCGTGCTGCAATGCGCCATCCCGTGCGACGCCGACTGGGGCAACCTACCCGTGCGCCCCGTCTTCGTGCCGCTGATGCAGCGGCTTGTCATCTACCTCGCGTCGCAGGCGCAGCCGCCGCGCAACGTCGAGGTCGGCAAGCCGCTCGCCGCGTTCGTCTCTCGCGCGCACGTCGGGCGCAAGGCGCACTTCACCGGGCCCGACGGCGAGCGCCACGACGCGGACATCACCGGCCGCGGCGCGCTGGGCTACGTCGAGTTCACGAAGACCAGCCGCCCCGGCACCTACACGCTCACCGCGCCCGACGGCGGCCCGACGCCATTCGTCGTGAGCACCGCGCGCGCGGAGTCCGACCTGCGCCAGCTCACCGAGCCGGAGCGCAAGGCGCTGGCGGAATCGCTCCAAGCCACACTGCTCGGCTCCGTCGCCGACTACCAGCAGATGGACAAGGACCGCCGCTTCGGCCGCGAAGTCTGGAAGCCGCTGCTCTGGGCCGTGCTGGCGCTGTGCTTCAGTGAGCTGCTGCTGGTGCAGTGGTTCGGAAGGAGGAACAAATGATTTTTGCCGCGAAAGGGCGCAGAGAGCACATAGAGGACAAGAAAAGGAATTCTTTGTGTTCTCTGCGCCCTTTCGCGGCAAAACAACAACAGGAACCACCATGCAACTAGACATCATGCAGCTCTCCGACATCGTGCGCCAAACCAGCTACGAGATTCATGTCTATCACGGGCACGGGCACGTCGAGAAAGTCTATGAGAACGCGCTGGCGCACCGGCTCCGCAAGCTCGGGCTGGACGTGAAGCAGCAGGTGCCGCTCATCGTGCGGGACGAGGACGGCACGCTTATCGGGGAGTTCGTCGCCGACATGCTGGTGGATAACCGGCTCATCGTTGAGCTGAAGGCCGTTCGCACGCTCGCCGACGAACACGTTGCCCAAGTCCTCGGCTACATGCGCGCCTCCAATCAAGAGCACGGGGTTCTCATCAACTTCGGCTCTGCCAAGTTCCAAATCCGCAAGTTCATCCTAAGCGAGTTCCGCAACCCGCCGAAGTCCCGATTGATCCCTCAATCCTTTGCCTTCTTGTCTTCCCTCTTTGCGTTCTCTGCGCCCTTTCGCGGCTAAAACATGACTGACCTGCGCTTCATCGGGGACTGGCGGTTGTGGGGCGGGCTGGTGGTCGGCCTCGGGCTGGCTGTCGCGGCGTGGTTGCTCTACTGGCGGGAGACGCGGGCGCGCAGTGGCGCGGCGCGGTGGGTGTTGCCGACGTTGCGGGCAACGGCGGTGTTGCTGCTCGTGCTGATGCTCACGGGGCCGGTGCTGCACCACCGCAACATCATCGGCGAGGTCGCGCGCATCCTCCTGTTCGTGGACGCCTCGGCGAGCATGGCCATCGCGGACCAGGAAATGGAATTGCCACGCAAGCTGTTCATCGCGCAGCAGCTCGGCTGGCTCGCGACGAACAAGTTCGACCCCGACCTCCGCGCCGCCGCCGCCGCGCTCGCCAACGCGCAGGAAACTGCCGTCCGCGCGAAACCGAATCTCCCCGCGCCGCAGTTCCACGAGTTCGTGCGCGGCTTCGCGACGAACACGGCGAGCGCAACGGAGTCGCTCGGCAAGGTCAGCGCCGCGACGTGGCCGCAAATCACCGGGCAGGTCGGCAAGCTGAACACGGAACTCGCCGTGCCGTCGCGCAAGCTCGCGGAGACCAGCGTCGGCCGTGACCCGAACGTCACCGAGCGCGAGCTGGCCAAGCTCTCCGCCGTGGCCGCGCGCTTCGAGGCAGAGTTGCGCACGGCTTTCACGAACCACGTCCTCGCCGTCGCGGAGAAGCGCGAGGCGGATGTGCTCGCAGCCCTCCAAAAGTTCGACTCGCAGACGCGCTGGCAGCGGCTGGAGGCGGCGTTGCTCGGCAGCTCGGAGAGCGTCGCGAAGAAGCTGGCAGCACAGCACAACTTGGAAGTCATCGCGCTCGCGGGCCGCAAGGCCGAGCCGGTCTGGCTGCCGGGCGAGCGCAAGCGCGGCGACGCGCCGAAGCCACCGACGGCCTTCACGCTCGAGGCGACGAACCTGAACACCGACTTGGCCGAACCGGTGAAGGCGCGCGCGTTGGCGCTGCGCGAGGGCGAGCGCACGGCGGTGATTCTTCTCAGCGACGGCCAGCACAACGCGGGTGAGTCACCCGCCGATCTGGCGCGGCTCCTCGGTGCGCGGGGTGTGCCGGTGTTTCCCGTCGGCATCGGGATGCAGCAGCGCCCGCCGGACCTCGCAGTGCTCGCGGTCAAAGGCCCCGATACGGTTGCGGCGGACGGACGCGTGCGCGGCACGGTGGAGCTGAAGGACGACATGCCGGCGGGTAAGACGTTCACGCTGCGCGTCGCGCACGGCGAGCGCGTCTTGTGGGAGAAGGAGCTGACCACGGAGGGCCGACACCTGCGCACGGTGGAGTTTGATTTCCCGGTGAAGGAGCTGGTCGCGGACGAGCTGAAGCGGCAGGACAAGGATTTGCGGTTCGCGAGTCTGCCGCTGCACTTCACCGCGAGCGCGACGGTGCTCGATGGCGAGAAGGACAAGTCGAACAACGCCGGCGGGCTGTGGGTGAACGCGACGACGCAGCGGCCCAAGGTGCTCGTGCTCGACGGACGGCCGCGCTGGGAGTTTCGCTACCTGCGCAACCTGCTGGAACGCGACGACCGCTGGGAGGTCAACGCGCTGCTCGCGGGCGCGGGCGGCGAGCAGAAATTCTGGCCGCGCGGCAAGCTCATCGGCCAGTTCCCCGGCGACCGCGAGACGCTGTTCACTTACAACCTGATTATCTTCGGCGACCTGCCGGCGAACCAGCTTCGCGCGAACGAGCTGGAGTGGATTCGCGACTTCGTCGGGCAGCGTGGCGGCGGCGTCATCTTCGTGGACGGACGACAGGAGCGGCTCGCGTCGCTGGCGCAGTCGCCGCTGACGCCGTTGTTTCCGGTGAGCTTCGAGGGCCGGCCGGTTGATGGCGTGCCGATGAACTTTCAGCTCAAGGCCACCGGCAGTTCGCTCACGCCGCTTACGCTCACGAGCGACCCACTGGAGAACGCGCGGCTGTGGTGGTTCCTGCCGTCGCCGCACTGGCTCGCGCCCGCGCGCGCGCTGCCCGGCGCGGAGACGTGGCTGGAGGCCGTGACCGGCGAGACGCGCCACGCCGCCGCCGTCTTCCGGCGCTACGGTGCGGGCAAGGCGCTCTACCTCGCATTCGACGAGTCGTGGCGCTGGCGCTACAAGGTCGGCGACCTCTACCACCAGAAGTTCTGGAACCAGGCGGCTAAGTTCGTGATGGAGTCGCCGTTCGCGGTGCAGGACAAATTCGTCTCGCTCGACAGTGGTGCGCTCAACTACGAGCCAGGCGCGACCGCTGAAATCCGCACGCGCATCCTCGACGCGCAAGGCCGCGCGATGCCGCGCGCGAAGGCCGAGGCGTGGCTGATGCGCGAGGGCCGCAAGGTTGCGACCGTCGCGCTTACCGCCGACGAAAACGAAACTGGCACCTACCGTGGCCGCACCGCGCCGCTCACCGACGGCGATTACGAAGTGCGCGTGCGCGTCGAGGGCCTGCCGGAGACGGAGATGAAGGCCCGCACCGGCTTCGCCGTGCGCCGCGAGTCCACGGGTGAACTGGCCGAGTTGAACTGCAACGAGCCATTGCTGCGCGAACTCGCCGCGAACTCCGGTGGCCGCTACTTCCGCGAGGAGGAACTCGGCGCGCTGCTGGAGCGCCTGAAGCCATTAAGCCAAGGCCGCGTCGTCGAGACCGAAACCGTGCTGTGGCAAAGCTGGTGGTGGTTCGGCGCGGTCATTCTCCTGCTGGCGCTGGAGTGGGGTTTGCGCAAGCGGGCGGGGATGATGTGAGGTTACTTCAGCGGCACCGCGACGATCAGGCCGGCCATCCGGGGCGTTGATCCCGGGCTGCGAAACATTCCGGTGTGGCAGTTGACGCAGCCTTCGCCGAGCGCGATGGGCCGGGCGATGCGCAGAACATCCTTGTCCACGGCCTCGAAGCGATCCTGTCCGGCGGCGATGGCGGCGGCGGCCTGCTTCTCGAAGTCCGTCTTCGGCTCGTGGTGGACGCTCATGGCCTTCGTGTTCACGGCGATCCAACTGCCCTCGACCTTTGTCTGCTCGGCGACCTCGGCGAAGACATCCTCCATCGCGCGCGCAGGCAGCACGGCCTGGCCGCGCCGGAAGTAATGGCGGTGCAGCATCTCCATCGTAGTCGCGTAGATCGCGTGCGTGAGCGCGGCGCGCTCGCGGGCGGCCACGACGGCGGGGCTTTCACCGAGCTTGGCGCGAGGCTCGGCGGCGGGGAGGAAGCTCATTGTGCCCAGCCAACCGGCAGCCGCGAGAGCAACACAACCCGTGACAAGCCAGCGTGGAGAAGGAATGCGATTCACCCCGGTTCGACGGGGGGCTGTCGGCGGTGATTTGAGCTGAGACCGGTCGTTTCTTGGCCGCCGCACGTCTGATCTTGCCCGCCCCCGGTCATCTCGCCGACTTCGCCTCGCGCTGAAAGAACTCCAGCCAGCCGAGCATGATCGCGTCGCCGATGGTGTTCGCCTTGCGCAGCTCGGCGGGAGTCTTGCCCCAGTAGAATCCAATCCAGCCGGTGGCGACCGCGCGGGACTCGGTGATGAACTGGCCGAACTCCGGGAACCCGGCTTGCAGCGGGAAGGTTTCCTCGATGACCACGGGCTTGCCGACGGCGAAGCCGCGCAGGGTTTCGAGCGCCTTGGGCACCTCGCCTTTCTTCGGGTAGATGTGGACGCAGAGGAAGTCGAGGTCGGCGACGATTTTGTCCGGCACGAAACCGCTGCGCAGGCCGGGGCGGTCGAGGCTCCAATCCACGAGGCCGACGGTGACGAGATGCTTAGTGTCGTGCTGGCGGATGGCCTTGGTGAGCGTGCGAATCCACTCGCTCGCGACCGTGTGCGGCACGCGACCGGCGGCGTCGAGCGTGATGAACTGGACGAAGTGTTTCCCGGCGAACGCGCCGCCGAGCCATTCGCCGGACTTGCGCTTGCCGCCCGCGACGACCGGCTCATTCATTAGGTCGTAGCAGAAGACGGCGGGGCTGTCCTTGCACTGCTTGGCGACGGCGGCCCAGAAGTTTGCCTGCGCGGCCCAGCGCGCTCGCTCGTCGAGCAAGTCATACCACGCGGGCACGTCGGCCTTGTGGTAGCAGCCGAGGCCGGTGAGGTCCAAGTAAAGGCTGGTGCGCTCGGCGAGGGCGAGGAGCTTGGCGAGTTGATTGAGCGACGTTTCGTTTGGTTTCTCCGCCGTCTCCATGAACTTGCCGAACTGAAGGTGAATCCGCACCACGTTCGCGCCGAGGTCCTTCATCTCGCGGAAGTCCTCCTCCACCTCCGGCCACTCGGTGAGCCAGTAGTCTTCGAGCAGACGACCCGGCTCGTCGTGGTCGTAGTTGAATCCCCACGGGACGAAGGGCTTTCTCGATGTGTCGTGAGCGAAGCCCTTGGCGTCCTTCGAGACGGCGATCCAGTCGAGCGCGGGCGATTCGGCGGCGGGTAATCTCGCGCAGCCCATGAACAAGACGACGCCGAACCCTGCCAGAGCTTGAAGGTGTTTCACGCCCGCGAGCCTATTGGCTGGATGTCCGGGAAGGAAGCCTGTGACGGCAGAGAAGAAACGCGCGCCTCCTCACACGGCGGTTGGAACTTAACGCAAAGCCGCAAAGCCGCAGAGACGCAATGTGAACCGGCGAATTTCTCGCCGCAGCAATACCCGCGCAGGCGAACGGTGTTTCGTTTAGTTTCCCTGCCCACTTCCTTGTTCTCCGCGCCTTTGCGCCCTTGCGCCTTTGCGTTAATCCCGGTTCCACGCTTCAATACACCAGCACCAGCACGGTGGCCTGCTCCACGGACTTCACCACGTCTTCGAACTTGCGCTCCTTCGTGTGGGCGTCCTTCAGCTTGGCGGCGGCTGCGGGGACGGATTCGAGGAAGCTCAGGAGATAGCTGCTCTTCACGGCGTAGTTCACGTTCTCGGCCAAGGCGCCGCTGGTGGCGAGGGCGGCCTTCTGACTGAGCTTGGCCACCACCACGCCGATGACGTTGCCCCGCTCGTCCACCAGCGCGCCGCCGGAGTTGCCGGGCTGGATGGGCGCGCTGATTTGGAAATGCCGCGCGTCATCCTGCGCCCCGGCGAGGCTGGCAATCTCCCCTCTGGCCAGCTTGGGCGCGAAGCCCTGCAAGCCGGTGTTCGGGAAACCGACCGTGGCGGCGATGGCCCCGAGCCGCACGCCCCGGCTGGTGATGACGGGCAACGCCGTGAACTTCCCCTCCGCCTTGAGCAAGGCCAAGTCGTTCGCCTTGTCCACCTTCACGACCTTTGCGGCAATGGAACCAGCCGCCGTGACCAAGCGCACCGTTGCCCCATCGCCAGCAACGTGTTGATTGGTGATGAAATAGCCATCCTCTGTGAGGAAGAAGCCAGTGCCGGTGGAACGGGGCACTAATCCAAGGGGCTTGTTCGGGTCAAAGGCAGGCGGAGCGCCCTTTACGCGCGCTTCAATCAACGCTCGCAACTCCTTGGTTCGCTGTTGCGCTTGGGCAACCTGTTGGGCCGCCATGCGCTGTTCAAGATTAGCTCGTTCTCGGGCCGCTCCCTCGCTTGTTTTTGCGGCGATGTTCCACCATGCGTAAGCCTCAACGAAATCAGATTCTAGCCCATGTCCAAAAGCATACAAACCGGCGAGACCCGTTTGAGCGCTGTCGAGATTTTGTTCCGCCGCCTTGCGCCACCACTTTGCCGTCTCGGCATAGTCTTTCTGCACTCCACGCCCGAAGAAATACGCATGACCTAGCTGAAACTGCGACTCAGCGTAGCCTTGTTCGGCTGCTTTGCGTATCCATTGCACGGCGGCAGTCTCATCCTTCTGAACGCCGTCTCCGAATTGATACATCACTCCGAGCTTGGCTTGCGCTAGTGGATGGTTTTGCTCTGCCGCCTTGCGATACCATTTCACGGCCTCGGCTTCGTCTTTGCGCACGCCATCGCCGAATTGATAAACAAGGCCAAGGTAGAATTGCGCTGCTGGATGATTCTGTGCGGCAGCCTTGTGATACCACTCTGCGGCAGCAGTCCTGTCCTTCGTCACTCCCATTTTTCCAAAGGCGAAGGCATCGCCCAAATCACACTGGCTTTGCGCGTCGCCCTTTTCCGCCTTGGAGCGAATGTCTGCCAACAATTTGCCATGAGCTTCGGGCGGCTCGACCGCCAAGCCTTGGAATAGCAAGCTGGCGGCACAGAGGCAGAGAGCTGTCAGGCAAGCCTTCATGGTCGTGAGCCTACGCCACCGCCAGCGGAACTGGCAAGCTACGGTCACCAACGCCGTCGCACGCAACCCCTCACCCCGGCCCTCTCCCCTTGCTCCGCAAAGGGAGAGGGAGGAGAGGCGCGCGGCACTTCTCAGCGGCGCACGGCCTCGCAGCTTTGTCTCCCTCTCCCTTCCTCGGAGGAGGGGAGAGGGCCGGGGTGAGGGGTGTTCAGCGTGGCCCACGGCTTGAGCGAATGATGTCACTTTCCTTCGGCGGCACGAAGCGCGTGCTCGCCGTGTCGAGCTTCGCCATTTCATCCGGTGGCACCCGGCGCGTCAGGGCCGCCCAGATTTCCATGAGGCTGCCCTCGCGGTTCCTGTTCCACTCGTGATTCCAGAAGCGCAGCATCTCGATGCCCTTGGCCGCGAGGAAGGCGTCGCGCGCCGCGTCGTGCTCAAGCTGGTCGGGCAGGCCGTGGCCGAAGCCGTCCAGTTCGACGGCGAGCTTCGCCAGCGGGCAGTAGAAATCCAGGAAGTAGGGCGCGACCTCGTGCTGGCGGCGGAACTTGAAGCCGGCAAAGCGGCGGCTGCGAAGGGCTTTCCACAGGGCTTTCTCCTCCGGCGTCTGCTCGCGACGCAAGCGGCGGGAGAAGTCGTTGTGGTTGCGCTGGGGCATGGCGCGAGTGTTTTGGAAAGGTGGGCCGGTGGCAAGATGGAGGAACGAACCCCTCACCCCGGCCCTCTCCCCTCATCCGATGAAGGGAGAGGGAGGAGAGGCGCGCGGGACTACGTGGCGGCGCACTGCTTCACTGCCTCGACGCAGCGGGGGCAGAGGGTTGGGTGCTCGGCGTTTGCACCGACCTCGGTTTCCCAGTGCCAGCAACGTTCGCATTTCTGGCCGTCGGCCCGAAAAACCGAAACCTCGACAGCCACTTCCTCAGGCTTGTTGCTCAAAGGGAAGTGGACTTGAGAGACGTTCCAAAACTCGCGCGCTGATTCTGGGTCTGCCGGTGGCGTCTTGGGGGCGCAACTCACCTTCGCGTCGAGTGATTTGCCAATGGCTTTCGCCTGACGGGCCTTTTCAAGTTCAGCCAAGACGAGCTTCCGCAGGTCAAAGTTGATTTTCCAGGCCAGCTCGAAGGTCTCTTGTTCAGCCTGCGGCACCACAGAAGGAGCCGGCTCCCACTCGCTCAGATGCACGCTGGGGGTGGGTTTGCCGGGGATGAATTCCCAGGCTTCGTCGGCGGTGAAGGCGAGGATGGGGGCGAGCATCTGGCAGAGGCGCGTGACCATGCGGTGCAGCGCAGTCTGCGTGCTGCGGCGGCGCGCGGAGTTCGCGGGGTCGGTGTAGAGGCGGTCCTTCACCACGTCGTGGTAGATGGAACTCAGCTCCACGGCGGCAAACTGGCTGAGTTTCTGATAGACGACATGGAACTCGTAGGCGTCGTAGGCCGCCGCGACCGCCGCCTCCAGCTTCGCGAACTCGCCCAGCACCCAGCGGTCGAGGCCGGTGAGCTGCGCGTCGGGCACGGTGTGCTGCGCGGGGTCGAAGTCATAGAGGTTCGAGAGCTGGTAGCGGAGGGTGTTGCGGATGCCGCGATAGGTTTCGCTGACCTTCTTGAGACGCTCCTCGCTCACGACGATGTCGGTGCGGTAGTCCTGCGAGGCGACCCAGAGGCGGATGACGTCAGCACCATAGTCCTTGATGTAGCGCTCGGAGGTCTGCGGCTTCACGTAACCACCCTGCTCCTGCTTGCTCTTGGAATACTTTTCGCGCTCCTCGTCCACCATGAAGCCGTGGGTGAGCACGGTCTTGAACGGCGCGGCCCCGTTGCCGGCGAGCGAGAGGAGCAAGGAAGATTGAAACCAGCCGCGATGCTGGTCGGAGCCTTCGAGGTAGACGTCGGCTTGCCAGGGGTAGGGCGTGGTGTCCTCACCGCGCCGTTGGGCATCGGACGTCTGCGGCGCGCTGAGGACAGCGCGCCCTACCTGATGTTGGAGCTCCTCCCGGCGCATGAGGACGGCGCGGCTGGAGCTGCCGGAGTCAATCCACACGTCGAGGGTGTCGCTGGATTTGGCAGTGGCTTCGCGACCGGTCCAGTTGGCGGGACGACAGAGCTGCCAGAGTTCGGCGGCGGTCTTCTCGAACCACACGTTGATGCCGTGCTGCTCTAAGAGGTCGGCGGCTTTGCGGACGATGGCGGCGTCGAGGATGGGTTCGCCCTGCGCGTCGTAAAAGGCCGGGATGGGCACGCCCCAACTGCGCTGGCGCGAGATGCACCAGTCGGGGCGGGATTTCACCGCGCCTTCGATGCGGTTCTTGCCCCAGTCGGGGATCCAACGGACGGTTTCGATGGCTTGAAGCGCTTGCTCGCGGAAGCTGCTGGCAGGTGGGCAGGCGGGCAGGTGTGCAGGTGAGAAAGTGGGAGAGTGGGCAGGCGTGCCAAGCTCACTTTCTCGCTTTCCCGCTTTCCCACTTTCTCCGCCGCCTCCATGCGGGACGTGGTCAATCTTCACAAACCACTGGTCCATCGCGCGGAAGATGATGGGGGTCTTGCTGCGCCAGCAGTGCGGGTAGCTGTGGTGGTAGTTCTCCTGATGCAGCAGCGCGTTGCGCACGCGCAGTTCGTGCAGGACGGCGTCGTTGGCGTCGCTGCGGCCGTGCTTTTCGAGGATGGACTTGCCGAGCATCTCGGCGGGCATCTGCTGGTCGGCGGGAAGGTCCGCGGTGTGCGCGAGACAGCCGGCGTCATCCACGGGCGAGTAGATGGGCAGGCCCTGGCTGCGGCCGAGGTTGTAGTCGTCCGCGCCGTGGCCGGGCGCGATGTGGACGAAGCCGGTGCCCGTGTCGGCAGTGACGAAGTCGGCGGGGAAGAGCCGGCCGGTGCGCGCGCAGAACGGGTGCTCGTAGGTGAGCGTGGCGAGTTCGTCGGCGGAGACGGTGCGCTCGATTTGGTAGCCGCCCGCCCAGCTGCACTTCTGCGCGACGGTTTCGAGGAGCGAGTTGCAGACGAGGTAAACATTCCCGTCGGCGTGGATGCGCGAGTAGTAGAGGTCGGGATTGAAGGCGACGGCGAGGTTCGCGGGGAGCGTCCAGGGCGTGGTGGTCCAGATGAGGAGGAAGGTGTTCGGCTCGCCCGCGAGCTTGAACTTCACATAGACGGACTGGCTGACGTGGTCGGCGTATTCCACCTCGGCCTCGGCCAGCGCGGTGCGGCACGGGATGCTCCAATACACCGGCTTCTTGCCGCGATAGACGAAGCCCTGCGCGACGAGGTCCGCGAAGAGGCGCAGCTCGTCGGCCTCGTATTCCTTGTTTAGTGTGAGGTAGGGATTTTCCCAATCACCGAAGACGCCGAGGCGTTTGAACTGGGTGCGCTGGAGATCAATGTATTTGCGCGCGTAGGCGTCGCAGGCGGTGCGGATGGTGGCGGCGTCGCTCGCGGTGTCGCCGGCCTTGCGCATGTCCTGCGTGACCTTGAACTCGATGGGCAGGCCGTGGCAGTCCCAGCCGGGGATGTAGGGCGCGTCGAAGCCGCGCAGGGACTTGTATTTGACGATGATGTCCTTGAGCACCTTGTTGAGCGCGGTGCCGACGTGGACATCGCCGTTGGCGAAGGGCGGGCCATCATGGAGGACGAACTTGGGCCGGCCGGCACGGGCGGCGCGAATCTGCGCGTAAATGGCGTCGGCTTCCCAGCGGGCGAGGCGTTGCGGTTCGCGCGCGGTGAGTTCGGCCTTCATGGCGAAGTCCGTGCGCGGCAGATTCAGCGTGTTCTTGTAGTCCATGCGATGTGCGGGAGGAGCAGGATTAAGATCAGGATTAAGATTACGAGTAAGAGGAGGGCGGCGACTCCTGCTCTTAATCCTAATCCTGATCCTAATCCCAATCCGCTCCTCCAAAGAGCGGCGACGCTAGCAGCCGGCAGGGGGTCAATCAAGCGGCGCGACGGCGCTGCGGGTCGCGATGCGGACGGCGATCTCATTCGCCACCGCTGCCGGATCGGATTCGGGCAGCAAAGGCACTCGCTCCACTGCCAACTGTCCCCGAAACCACGTCCCTTGCCGGCGCGCGAACTGCCACGTCTTGGTCTTCACCAGCGCGACCGTCTCCACTAGTCCACGCTCGCCGCGCAAGTGCTCGACCACCTGCCGGTAGCCGAGGGCCTGCATGGCGTTGCGGTTGGCATCCAGCCCACGGGCCAGCAACCCTTGCGTCTCCTCTACCAAGCCGGCGGCGAACATCGCGTCCACCCGCGCCTCGATGCGGACGCGGAGGTCGGCGGGTTCGCGGGTGAGGCAAAGGACGCGTGATGCGTGATGCGTGATGCGCGAGGGCCAATCGGCGCGTTGGGCGGAGAAGGGTTGGCCGGTAAGCCGGATGACTTCCACCGCGCGGATGACGCGGCGCGGGTTTTGCCGGTCAATCCGCCCGTAAGTCACCGGGTCGCGCTGCTCCAGCTCGACCAGCAACTCGGCCAGCGGCGCGGCCTCCAACTCCTCACGCGCGCGCGCGTCGCCCGGCGGAGCTTCGCCCAAGCCTTCGAGCCACGCCTTGAAATACAGCCCGGTGCCGCCGCAAAAGATCGGCACGCGGCCGCGGCCTTGAATGTCCTTCACCGCCGCTTCTGCCAGCCGCACGAACTGCGCGGCATCGAAAGCTTCGGTCAGTTCCACCATGTCCAGCAAGTGATGCGGCGCACGGGCGCGCTCGGCGGCGCTTGGCTTCGCTGTGCCGATGTCGAGCCCGCGATAGACCTGCATCGAATCCACCGAGATGATTTCGCCGCCGAGCAACTCTGCGAGTGCGAGCGCCACGGCGCTTTTCCCGACGGCAGTGGGGCCGGCGAGGAAAACCGGAGCCGGGGAAGGCCGCGCGTTGCCGTCGTGCATCGCTGCGGCTTTACGCGAAGCGCGCCGGGAGGCAAGCTCGCAGTCGCCATGCAACCGACGATTGCACCGATGACGTCCGCCGATTTCCCGGAGGTGCTCGCGCTCTGGGCCGCGACCGAGGGCGTCGGCCTGAACGAGTCCGACACGCCGGAAAACCTCGCGGCCTACCTCCAGCGCAATCCCGGCTTCAGCTACGTCGCGCGGGACGCCGGGCACGTCGTCGGTGCGGTTCTCTGCGGTCACGAAGGTCGTCGCGGCTACCTGCACCACCTCGCCGTGGCAGTAGACCATCGCGGCCTCGGCCTTGGCCGGCTGCTCGTGGACGCCTGCCTCGACGAGCTGAAGCGCGCCGGCATCACGCGCTGCAACATCTTCGTCTTCGCCGACAACGACGAGGGCATGGCCTTCTGGCGGCACACTGGCTGGGCGCTCCGCGACGACGTGCGCATGATGCAGAAACAGCTTTGAAGGTTTGCCCGCAGATGACACGGATGACGCGGATTCTCCAAGCAGCACAAAGCCCGCTCTTTCGCCATCCGCGCTATCCGCGTCATCCGTGGGCAACCAAGTTTTCACCTTGAAGCCCCGCTGCTGCCGTTCAGTCTGACCCGCAACCGACATGAAAAAACTGCTGCTGTCCCTCCCGCTGCTCGCCGCACTCGCCGTGCAGGCCGCCGACACGAAAATCATCTTCATCGCGGGCCGGCCCAGCCACGGGCCGCTTGCGCACGAGCATCGCGCCGGCAGCCTGCTCCTCGCCAAGTCGCTCGCCGGCGTGAAGGGCATCGTCACCGAGGTCCACACCAACGGCTGGGTCAGCGACGAGAAGGTCTTCGAGGGCGCGGCGGCCGTGGTGGTTTACAGCGACGGCGGCGGCGGCCATCCGTTCCTGCAAGCGGACCGCCTCCAGAAAATCGGCGCGCTGATGAAGAAGGGCATCGGCCTGGGCGCGATTCACTACGCAGTCGAGCCGACCACGGCGAAGGGCAACACCGAGTTCCGCGACTGGATTGGTGGCTGCTTCGAGACGCACTGGTCGGTCAACCCGCATTGGGACGGCGACTTCAAGACGCTGCCCAAGCACCCCGTCACCAGTGGCGTGAAGCCGTTCAAGACAAACGACGAGTGGTATTTCCACATGAGGTTCCGCGACGGCATGAAGGACGTGACGCCCATCCTCAGCGCCGTCCCGCCGGAGAGCACCATGAAGCGCGGCGATGGCTCGCACAGCGGCAACCCGGCAGTGCGCGAGGCCGTCAAGAATGGCGAACCGCAGCACGTCATGTGGGTGGCCACGCGCGCTGGCGGCGGACGCGGCTTCGGCTTCACCGGTGGCCACAACCACCTCGGCTGGGGCAACGCCGACCAGCGCAAGCTCGTCCTGAACGCGATTCTCTGGATTGCCAAGGCCCCCGTGCCCGCCAACGGCGTCGAGTCCAGCGTTACGCAGGACGACCTCATGGCGAACCTCGACCCGAAGGGCGGAGCCAAGCCGCCGGTGAAGAAGGAAGAGGCGAAGAAGTAGCGGCGGGGGAGAGTGATTAGTAATTAGTGTTTAGTCGCGCCGGGACAGCGTCGGCGCGCTCGGGTTCATGTGTTCACTATTTACTAATCACTAATCACTAATCACTTTCCCCTCCCGTGCCGTTGCCGCCGCTCATCGAGATCATCCCGCTCACGTCCCCCGTGCGCGCGGAGATCACCGTGCCCGGCTCCAAGAGCATCACCAACCGCGCCCTCATCCTCGCCGCGCTCGCCGACGGCCGCACCACCCTGCGCGGCGCGCTCTGGAGCGAGGACACGCAGGTGATGACCGACTGCCTCCGCGCGCTCGGCTTCACCGTGGACGTGCAGCCCGACCCCGCCGAGTCCTGCAACCGCACCATCACCGTCTGCGGCCTGGGCGGACGCCTCCCGCGCGCGGGCACGGCGGAGCGGCCGCTGGAGCTGTTCGTCGGCAACGCGGGCACGGCGGCGCGCTTCCTCGCGGCGATGGTCTGCCTCGGCGACGGCGTGTATCGCCTCAGCGGCGTGCCCCGGATGCACGAGCGCCCGCAAGCCGCGCTCTTCTCCGTCCTGCGCGAGCTGGGCTACCGCGTGGACTCGCCGAACGACAAGCTGCCGGCAACCATCTTCGGTAGCAGCCGACGTAAGGAGGCTCCATCTCAAATCGGAAATCGGAAATCGGAAATCGGAAATCAAAGTCAGAGCCTCCTCACGTCGGCTGCTACGCCGAAGAAGTGCTCCGTGAGCGTGGCGGAAAGCTCGCAGTTCGCCTCCGCATTGCTGCTGGCGGGCGGCGTGGGCGGCTGGCAGGTGGAAATCACCGGCGCGAACGAGGACGAGATGCCCTACGTGGACATGACCCGCGAGCTGGTGAAGGTCTTCCCGGCCAAGGGCGGCGAGTTCCGAATCGAGCCGGACGCGTCGAGTGGGAGTTATTTCTGGGGAGCTGGATGGCTTCTGCACCAGACTGAAGTCAACCAAGATTTCGGACCACTCATGGAAGCCGCATTAAAGGACAAGGAACTCAGAGGGTTAAGTCAGAAAAGCATCGAGCATTGGCGCAAGTTACTGACGAATAACCCTGCCTTGCAGGATTTGGTTCGGAATGAACCTTCCCGACGAAGCAACATTACGGTTGTAAACTGGCCCAAGAGCGGTTGGCAAATTGATGCTGATTTCATTCGAGTCATTTCGGGGAAAACCACTGCTGATCGCACAAATCTCGGCGAAAATGACAGCACCACTTGGCCGGTTTACGGTGTCTTTCTATCGTTGCCCGATGAACTTTCTCGCGAGCATGATCTAGGTGATAGCATCATGACCGCAGCGGTGCTTTCCCCCCTCGCTCGAAGCATGATTCGAGTGAAAGACCTCGGCCGCCTGCGCGTGCAAGAGTGCGAACGCGTCGTCGCGTTGCGGACGGAACTGACCAAGTGCGGCGCGAAGGTCATCGAGGAGGGCGACACGCTCACCGTCTTCCCCTCCGCCCTCCACGGCGCGGAAATCGAGACCTACGACGACCACCGCATGGCGATGTGCTTCGCGGTTCTCGGCTTGAAAGTGCCCGGCATCAAAATCAAGAATCCCGCCTGCGTGAAGAAGACCTTCCCCAACTTTTTCCAGAAGCTCGCCACCCCGCCCCCCCACGGCCTCGGCGCCGAAATCCGAGACGCCGCCACCGGGCGCAGGCTCGCGGTGGAGGAGTTGTTTGCGGACTGACGCCTGCGTAGTCGCAACCTTTAGGTTGCGCTTGGCCTCACGCGCAGGCTAAAGCCTGCGACTAGGAGCGCCGCCGACCTTCAACCCAAAACGCCAAACCCAAAACCCGAAACCCCATTTTGACCAAACCCTTCGTCATCGCCATCGACGGTCCCAGCGCCAGCGGCAAGGGCGTCACCTCCCGCCGCCTCGCGCAGATGCTCGGCCTGCTCACCGCGGACACCGGCGCGATGTATCGCACCCTCGCGTGGCATTGCCTCCGCATGAAGGTGGACGTGAACGACGACAAGAAGGTCGCCGCGCTCTGCCGCAAGTGGAAGACCTCGCTCGTCGTCGCCGAC
>JBEBFV010000386.1:0-6222 GCA_040081795.1 Limisphaerales bacterium
TCCGGCTTCGTGAGATCCTTGCTCATGTCAGGATTGCCCACCCCGACAAAGACCTTCACATCTCCGAAGCCCAGCGTCATCGCCCGCACCGAGACATTGGTCATCGTGAGCAGGTCGTCGGAAACGGTGGTGTCATCCAACTGCGCGATGGCCTGGAGCACGGGGGCGATGATGTTGCCCAAAAAGTTTCCTAGCTGCGCCGGCAGGCCGGTGGCCACGTTCACCCGGAACTCCTGGCCGATGGTGAACTGCATGGCACCCTGGACATGCACGAAGCTGAAGAGCCGCGCCGTGCCGGACATCCCCACCGCAAAGGTCTGTGCCGGGATGTTCTGCGCCTCTTCAAAGCCCGTGTTGATCTGCAACCGGAACGTCACGTCGAAGTCCGCCCAGTCGCCGAGGTCGAGGTCCGCGTTCACCGACTCGTCAATCACCAGCGTCGGGATGGTCAGCTTGGCGATGCGGAACTCCTCGTCAAACCTGAACTTGATGACGTCGAGGATGTTGACGTTCGCCGCCGCCGCCACGAGGAAGCCGCCGTCAATGAACGCGATTTCGAAACTGCCGGAGAAGTCAATGACCTCAATGATCTTGAGGAAACCAGCCACTTTGAACCGATAGGTCTTCTTACTGATGCTCCCGTTCACGATGCCCAGCACGTTGCCGTTGGCGTCGAGCTGGAAGGTCTTGATGGTCTGTGTGGACTCGGTGCCGTTCAGTTCCAAGCGGAACTGGCCACCGAAGCGGAAGAAGTCACTGCCCAGCCGTTCGCTCCCGACGGAGAGCGCCACTTGCAACGCGCCGTAAGGACCTTCGGCGCTGATGCTCAACTTCCCGGTGGCCACCACCTTGCCGAGACCGAAGTCCACCTCGTGAGCGAGGTCGATTACCAGCTCGGCCGCCTCCAAGACGAAGTGGAACTCGCCCTTGAACTCGAAAAGATCGAGCACCTTCACCGCTCCCATCACGTCGAGCGCAAAGTAGATCGCGGGCGGCCCGGTGGTGCCGTTGGCGCGGGGCGCCCCGGCGGGGATGATGATGGAGTTCACGCCTACCGCGCTCTGGATGAACGGCGGCACCACGTAGTTCACTTCCTCGAACGTGGTGTTGAAGAGTATCTGCATCGAGCCGGAGAGCTTGAGACCCGGGAGGTCGAGGCTGGCAGCGATGTTGAACTTGCCCGCGTAGTTGAAGAAACTCAGGCGCGCGACGAACAGGAGCTGGGTGCGCGCGAGGATCAGCGGCTGCGCCTCCGTGCCGAGCCGGAACTCGCCGTTCACGAACACCGAGAGTTCCTTGACGGTGAGCTTGATGGCGAAGGCACCCTGCGCGGTGAGAAGGCTGTTGCCAGAGTTGGGCGGGAACTGGAAGTCAAACCGGCCGTAGCCCGCGATCAAGAAACTCTTGGCCGTGAGGACGTATTCCTGCACATCGCCGCGCAGGTTCAACACGCGGACCACCTGGTCTGGGGTCTGGAAGTCCGTGATGTTGGACATTTCCAGGAAGTATTGCTTCTTGTTATCGAGATCCTGCACGCGCCACAGGAGACCGAAGACGATGGGGGTGAGCTTTACCTTGGTCCCAAGCGTGACACCTGCCTGAGTGAACAACTGGGCGACGGGCGCAGGAAGTTTGCCGTCAAAGAGCGGGGCACTGCCGGTAAGCTCTTCCTTGAAGGCCTCATCCCAGGCAATGGAGGCCAGCGCGCCGCTCGGCAACTTGAGAATGTCGCCCGGGATGCCCTCCAGTCGGAGGGTTTCGGTCTTGTCGATGCGAAGCGTGCTGAACTGGACCGTGGCGCCAACCGTGAGGTCAATGCCCATGTTCTTGAGGAAGGCGAGGTTCGTCTGGAGGCTCATCACGCCCCAGATCTTCGGCAAGGTGATGCCGGCAATGTCTCCGCCCAGGTTGATTGGAAGGCCGAGGTCGGTGAACAACTCACCCACTGTGAGCGCCTCGGGGTCAGGGCCAACGGGCTTGACGGTGTCAAGGAAGAGGGCACCCGCGGTGGAGCCGACGTTGCCCACGCCGATGAGTTCCAGCGTGCCGCCAAAGAGCAGGCCGAAGCGGATGCCGCGTTCACCGTTGGGGTTGTTCACGATGGCCGCCTCGAACCGCACGTAGCCGCGCACGTCGAAGATGGCATTTTCGTCGAGACCGGCCGAGTCCAGCTTCACCCCACCGGTGATCTCGAAGAAAAGATTTATGCCCGGCTTGGTGATGACGATGGACTGGAAGACCGCGCCGGAGCGATTGCCCTGGCTGTCCACGAACGCGCCTTCAGCCATCTCCAGATACACCGCCCACAGGTGCGCCGAGCTGAGGAGGTCAAACTCACCGGCGAGCACGAACTGGTAGGAATCCGTCTCCGCCACCCGCCGGACCTCGGTGATGCTGAAACCGGTCTTTGCTTCGAGTTCCTTGTCCATCCGGTAGGCCACGCCACCGATGTCTTTGAGCGAAGCAAGGTTCACCAGTGTCCCGCCCAAAGTTTTCAGGCGAAGCTCGTTCGCATTGACGACTTCGACCTTGTAGCGGCCGCCGTTGGCGAGCACCCCATTGGCTTCGCCGATGGTCTGCGTCAGCGTCACCTCGTCGTTCGCGACAAAGCCGTGATTGAGGATGGTGATGGTGCTGGTCTCGAAGTTGACAACGAAGCTGCCGAAGGCCTGGGCATGCACCCGGGCAACCCGAACCGAAAGGTCAGAAGCGGCGACGCTTGACCCGTTGACCGTGGCACCCAGCACATTGGTCTTGAGGTCGAAAGTGAAGTAACGGCTGGTCCCGCCGGAGAAGAGGGTGCTTTCCTCCGGCTTGTTGAACTCGTCTTCCTGAACGAATCCGCCGTTGACGATGTTGGACAACCCCGCCGTCGGCTGGGCGATGGTAAAGGTGACGGTCGAGGCGGCGTTGGTCACCCCATTCACATCGATGAAGCTGCCAGCGAGTAAGGCAAGTTGAGTCTCCCCTGCTACCAGCGTGCCGGTAAACGCGTAGCGCCAAGTCTTCGATCCTTGCAGTTCCGCAGGCTGGGTGGCGACGCCGGAGAGGGTCAACAGCGAACCATTCGCCATCCGGACGGTGAACTCAGGCAAGTCATCCGTGAGGGTCGCCGCAGCGATGTCGGCCCGGTCCAATCCTTCGAAAGAAACATCGAGATAACCACGGGTGCCCAGATTGGTGATGCCCACCACCGAACCGACCCCCTCCAAACCAGCACTTGCACCGGTCACCGTAAGCGTCAGGGCCTGCTCCAAGTTCGCGATGCCGACCGAGTCCTTGAAACCGCCCGCGGCAATCGTGACCGTGACTTCGCCCACCGCGAATGCGCCGGTGAAGGCATAGCGGTAGCGAGAACCTGACAACTTGGTCGGAGGGCCGGTCGCCAGTTGAGCAGTGCCAAGGCCAGAGCCGGAGAGCACCAAAACCGGGGGCGGCACGGTGGTCGTGTTCGCTCCGGTAGCGCCGCTCGGCAAGAAATCGATATCCAAGTAGCCTGCGGAGTTTAGCTCGGTGCGGCTGATCTGCCCCGACTCTGCCGTAGCCACGGCTGCGGTAGCACCTGTCAGAGTGGCCGTGATGATCTGGGACTCGGCTGGCGCGATGCTGTTGTCGAGCACCTTCACCTGCGACCAGCCTCCACTGAAGGTGACTTCAAGCGTGCCAGCGGGCCAGGTGAAGCCGGGCGTCTCGATGGCGTAGCGGAAATGCTTGATACCCTTGTTCGTCAGTTTCTGAACCAATGCCGCCTGCGAATCGGCCGTGACGGCGGTTTGCTGCACGAAGCCATCAGCGGTCACCAAGGTTTCAATGCCGATTGGCTTCCCGGTTAGCTTCAAGGTCTGCACCACGCCACCAGCCGCAAGAATCTGCGCCGTGAAGTCCTCATCAGCGTCCAAAATCGAGTCGTAGTCCAGGCCGTAACCGGAGGCGGGCGCGTAAAGGATGTCGAGGTAGGAGTGGCCTTGCTCGTCCTTGGTCAGGCGCAGCAAGCCGGCATCCAGAGGCGTGTCCGAATCAGGGTTCAGAAGGAAGGCGCGGGCGGAGAGGGCATCGGCCGTCTCCGGCGCACCAAGTATCGGGATCTCCACGGTCTCCCCTTCCAAGTTCGTGTAGCCAATGCTCATCTTGCCATACACGGAGAACAGCTTGTATTGGGCCGGCAACGCCAGCAGCACGAAGACATCCGCGCGGCCCTGGCGGATGCCGGACATGTCGATGTAGATGGTGCCACTGACGGAGAGCTGGTTGCTGAGGAAGTTCAAAGTGCCCCGCAACAAAATTTTTCCGTCCGTGCTGATGAACACATCTACCTGGCCGTTAAACACAGTGGATGTGGTGTAATTCGTGTAAATGGTAGCCGAGCCTTTGATGACCATCGGCGCGAGGAACGCGGAGAAGAAGCCGAGCGGAGTTGGTGTATTCTGGAGCGTCTTCCACTGCTTGAAGACTTGGTCCTTCACGCTGGCCAGCCATTTGTCCGCCGTCATCGTGCCATCCACCTTGAACTCCGGCCCGCGCAGGTCGTCCGGCTCGTCAATCGAAGGCAGCGTCTTGTAGAACTCCACTCCCGCCGAGAAGTTTGAAAGAGTCAGCTGCGTGTAAACCGGGTCCACCGTGACGGGCACGTTGATGTTGATAAACACCCCAAGCGGGCCCAGTTCGGACAAGGCGAATCGGATGAGAAAACCACTTGTGCCAGAGACAGTGAACCCACCCTCCACCCCAAAGAAGATCACCCTGTCAACCACCTCGGTGGTGGTGTCGAGCGGGTCCAACATCACCGAGACACCGTTGACATTGCCGACGCGGAGCATCCCGCCAATCAACCCGGCCGTAACCTTGCCGCCGAACATGTCACCGCTAATGTTTACCCCGATGCCACCGAGTCCGATGATCGGGAATTTGCCCTCCAGCAGCAGGAACGGGTCAATGACAATGCCATCAATGGTCCCCGACACTTGCAGGTTCGGGATGCCCTTGATCGACGAGACGGAGGCGCTCAACAGAATGGTGAAGCGCTCCGGATCATTCTCGAGGTCAGCCCACTGGAGGCCGAACGCCGTGATCTGAATCGGGATGAAAGATGGCCACTTGAAGCTGCTGGCGTCGCCGCCGAATTTAAGGATGACTGCGAACGCCGCGTTCGGGTTCGTCGGCAGCCCCGCGCGGAACTTACCGCTGGCAGTGATGTGGAAGTTGCGGGCCTCGCCACCCACTTTCAGGCTGCCGATCTTCAGATCTGCGGAGACGGACGCAAACGCGGCCAAAGCCTCATCGCCCTCCGCCGAGGTATCAATCACGAAGTTCTTCGCACCCAAAACGAGGAAGCCATTGCCAAAGGTCAGCGTCATGGTCTCTGCGGCAAACCGCAGGCCTTCCGGCCGACCATCCTCAAAGAGCAAGTCGGCGCGGAGCTTGGTGAGGCTCGCCTTGAAGGCCCCACCCAGATTTAGCCGTGCCCCGGATGAGGCGAAATAGATTGAACCATTGAACTCAATCGCACTGCCGAACGTGATCGCGAAGTCGGTGATGCCAACCCGGATGTCATCGAACTCGAGCACGCCACCGACACTCACAGCGGCACCGGGCGTGGTCGGAGTGCCCGTCGTCATGCCGGTGGTGGAAGCCGTCGTCGTCCCCGTGCCGGTGCCAGTCGTTGTGCCAGTCGTTGTGCCAGTCCCAGTTCCAGTGCCAGTTGTCGTTCCTGTCCCAGTGCCGGTGCCGGTCGTTGTGCCTGTCCCGGTGCCGGTCGTTGTCGTTGCGCCGGGAGCTTTGGCACCGTAGGCGATCTCGGCCTGACCGAGAGCGAAGCCGTTACCGCGGACGATCAGGCCCGGCAGGATTTCAGTGCCCGTGTTGAACGACTGCACGCTGCCCTGCAAGCCGATGGTCGGGAAGGTCACGAAGATCGAGTCGGCCCGCAGCAACTCCTGACTCGCTCCGCCCTTCGGATCATAGGCGAGCAGCAGGTTGGTCCCCTGGATGTTGATCGCGTTGGGCACGTCAATCAGCAGCTTGCCCACGAACAAGCTCATCTTCCCGGTGGGCGAGAAGGAGAAGTTTCCAGGCAGGCCGATGGCCCACTCAAACTTCGCCTGCACAGCGGTTAGTTGAACCTTGGTGCCGGTGTTGCCCACCCCACCGAAGTTCAAGCCGCCGGCGGCCGCGCCGATGGAAACGGAGAGCTGAATCTTGCCGTCCTTGAACCCAAACCCGCCC
>JBEBFV010000387.1:0-6218 GCA_040081795.1 Limisphaerales bacterium
CAGCGCGAACGACTCCTCGCCCACCCCTCACCCTCGCCGCAGCTCCGCGCGTGGCTGGACACCATCCTTGCCGGCGCGACCGGGCCACACGCGCAGGCACGGCGGTTGGAGGCGCATCTCCGCGACACGTTCAAGTATGAGCTGGGCGCGCCTGAACTCAGCCGGCTGAACGCGCTGGAGGAATTTCTGCTCAAGGAACGGCGCGGCCACTGTGAGCGCTTCGCCTCCGCGCTCGCGCTCCTGCTGCGGATGCAGGGCGTGCCGGCGCGCGTGGTCGTGGGCTTCGTGCCGGGCGAGCGCAACTGGCTTTCCGGCTGGCGCGACGTGCGGCTGCGCGACGCGCACGCGTGGGTGGAGGCGCACTTCGCCGAGCGCGGCTGGGTGGCGTTCGACGCCACGCCGCGCGCCACGCTCCCGCCGCCGGGCTGGGAGCCTGCCGAGCTGTTCGATGCGCTGGATGTCATCTGGTATCTCAACATCGTCAACTTCGACGCGGCGGCGCAGCGCAGCTTCTTCCAGGTCTCGACGCAAAACCTCGGGGCCGCGCTCGAACAGGCCCGCCGCTTCGGGCCAACGCTGCTGGGCGTGGGCGCGCTGGTGACGCTGGGCCTGTGGCTGAAACGGCGTTGGCCTGCCCGTCTCGGTCGCGAGTCTTCCCCCAGCGCCGCAGCGGCCTCCGCGCAGTTCGCCAGCCACACGTATGGCCGGATGCTCCGGCTGCTTGCGCGACGCGGGCATGCACGCCGTCCGCACGAAACCCCACGTGAGTTTCTCGCCTCGCTGCGCAGCGAGCCGGTGGAAGTCTTCGAGTTGGCGAAGCGCGTGACCGCCGCCTTCTGCGCCACTCGCTACGGAGAATCCGTCCTGTCCGAAGCGGAGCAGCGCGAGCTTGAGGAGGCGCTGAGGCTGCTGGAGTTGGAGCGCGGACGCCCACGTCCGCAGCCGCAAGTCAGTTGAGACGGGTTACGCGGACGAAGGCGTCCGCGCTTCCAGCACCTTGATGAGCGCGCTGTTGTCGAGCGGGCCAAGGCCGGCGGCTTCGGCGGCTTCGAGGAGCTGGCGGTGAACGGTCGTGAGCGGGAGCTTGAAGCGCTTTGCCTCGGCGGCTTGCAGCATGAGGCGCACGTCCTTGAGATGCTGCGAGAGGCGGGCCTGCGGGGTGAAGTCCTCTGTCACCATCTTCTCGCCCTTCGTGTCCATGATCGCGGAGTAGGCCATGCTGTCCAACAGCACTTCCAAGGCGGCACGACGGGTGAAGCCGAGTTGTTCCGCGAAGCAAAGTCCCTCGGCGAGCACGGCGCGATTGAGGCCGAGGACGAGGTTTGTCACCAGCTTCATGCGCGCGCCGCTGCCGCTGGGGCCGACGTGCCGCACGCGCGGGGTGAGCACGCGGAGCAACCGGCGCGCGGCGACGAAGGCATCCGCATCGCCGCCGACCATCGTGAGCACATTGTCACCGGACGCCACCTGCTCGCTGTTGCCGGAGATGGTGGCGTCGAGATAGCGCACGCCCTGCGCGGCGAGGCGCTTGTGAATCGCCTCGGCGTGTTCCGGCTCGCCGGTGGTGGTGTCGAGGATGAGGTGGCCGGAGCGAAGGGCGGACTGTGAGTCGGCGAGGACAAGCTCAGTTTCGCGAAGAATCGGCAGGCTCAGGAGCACGCGGTCGCAGGCGCGGAAGACAGCGGCGTTGCCACTTGCGATGCGGACGCCGAGTTTCTTCGCGCGCTGGCGGCAGGCCGGGGCGACATCGAAGCCGATCACTTCCCAGCCGGCGGCGCGAAGGCGTTGCGCGAAGGCGTGGCCCATCAAGCCGAGGCCGATGAGACCGGCGCGCCTGGCCTCTGCGCCGGGTTTCGCAGTTGCACGGCGGCTCATGGCTTGAAATTGCTGAGAGTGATG
The DNA here is from genome assembly GCA_040081795.1 of Limisphaerales bacterium. GTDB lineage: Bacteria > Verrucomicrobiota > Verrucomicrobiia > Limisphaerales > SXTU01 > SXTU01. The sequence continues at coordinate 1,900 of JBEBFV010000387.1, forward strand.
ACGTCGCCCGGTTGCAGCACCGGGCCGGGCGTGTTCGCTGCGAGCTTCACCGTGTTGGTGTTGGCGATGACTTGTGCGCCGCGCATGACTTGGATGGCCTTGAGCGCGGCGTTGGCCTCGCCGGTCTTCGTGGCGGCGTAGAGTTTCATGCCTTCGACCCAGGGGATTTGCCGCGTCGCGCCGGTGGCGCTGTCCACGACGGTGACGAAGGCGGTCTTCGCAATGGAGCCAGCAACGGAGCCGGTGGTGGTGACGACGGTCTTCGCGACGGTGGCGGTGCCGGAGACGGTTGCGCCTGCGACTTTGCCGCCGGTGGTGATGGCGGTGGTGGCGGTCTTGCCGACCAATTTGCCGGTGGTGGTCACGACCTTCGTGCCAGTGGAGCAGGCGGTGGCGAAGACGAGAAGATAGATGGCAGAAGTTAGAGGATAGCGTGGGCGCACGGTCAGGTCAGGGTGAGCAGGCTGACTTCGGGGCGGCAGTTGAAGCGGACGCCGAGAAGGTTGCCAACGCCGCGCGTGGTGAAAATCCAGCGGTCGCGCCAGCGGTTCAGGCCGGCCACGTAGCGATGGTCGCGCACGGGAGCGAAGGGCGTGCCGAAGAACGGCAGGCGACACTGGCCGCCGTGCGTGTGGCCGCAGAGGGCGAGGTGCCAGGGGAAGTCGGCGACGGCATCCTTGCCATCAGGGTTGTGCATCAGTGCGACGACGCTGGTGCCGGTCATTGGTGCGCCAGTGCCAAACGCCTCGACTGCACGCAGTTCGTCCGCCCACAAGTCACCGACTCCAACGAGCCGGAGCTGCCTGCCGCGAATCGAGATGGCCAGCGACTGGTTCAGCAGCACCTTGGCTCCGCTGGCGGCGAGGCATTTGCGGACCTCGATGTGGTCCGCATGGCCGCGATAGTTCGGACGCGCGGCCCACTTGCCGCCGTCGTGGTTGCCGAGGCAGGCGAAGACGGGCGCAGCGGCGGCCAGCGGTTTCAATACATCGGCGTAGTCGCCGAAGCGCGTGAAATGCTTCGTGATGAAATCCCCCGTGAGGCAAATCAGGTCGGGCTTTTCCGCGAGACCGAGCTGAATGGCCTGCGCGATGAATTCCAGAGGCACGTAACCGGAGGCATGGAGATCGGAAAGATGGAGGACGCGGATGGGCGCGGCTTCGGATGACCCGAGTTGCACGCTGCGATGGGAAACTTCCAGCCCGCCCGGCTCTAGCAGTCGCGTGTAGGCTGCACCAATCGCGCCCGCCACACCTATGAAGCCCGCGCCGAACAGCAGACGGCGGCGTGACAACCATGCCCGCTTCGTCGGAGGCGGGGCAGGCGGCGGGTTCATGTGTCGGACTTGATTTGGTTCTTCGCCACAACCTGAAGGTTTCGGTTACTTCGGGATGATGTGGCGCTTGATGATGTTATAGACCTCGGTCGAGTCGAGTTTGTGCGCGGGGAGGAGGTCGTGGCGCTCGGTGATGAGGACGGGCCAGTCGGCGATGTCGGCGGGGCGGCAGCCGTGCGAGCCTTTGACGAGCGAGGCGTCGAGCGGGACGACATCCATCAGCATGCGGAAGCCGAGTTTCTTGCGCAGCAGCTTGCCGGCGACCTTGAGCTTGGGCGCACGGAGCTTGGGGTCAATGAACAGCTCAACGGGGTCGTAGCCGGGCTTGCGGTGGATGTCCACGCAGCGGGCGAAGTCGGGCGCGCGTTTGTCATCGAGCCAGTAGTAGTAGGTGAACCAGGCGTTCTCCTTCGCGACCGCGATGAGGTCGCCGGCGCGCGGGTGGTTGATGCCGGCGGCGGTTTTCTCCTTCTCGGCCATCACAGAGGCAACGCCGGGGGTGAACTCAACTGCGGAGCGGACTTGGTTGAGAAGCGCGGCATCGTTGACGTAGATGTGCGCGACTTGGTGGTCGGCGACGGCGAAGGCCTGGCTCGCGCCGGCGTCGAGGAGTTCGCGGCCAAGCTCCTCCTTCACGGTGAGCCAGCCCTGCTCGCGGAAGATGCGGTTGAGGTGGATGGCCTTGTCCACGGGCGTGATGCCGTATTCGGAGAGGAGGACGACCTGCACGTTGCGCTTTTGGAAGAAGAGGATGAGTTCGCCGACGAGGTCGTCAATCATCAGCAGGTCGCGCGCGATGGCGGGATGCTTGGGGCCGAGGCGTTGGAGGTTGTAATCGAGGTGCGGGAGATAGACGAGGTTGAGCGTGGGGCGGAACTTTTTCTCGATCCACTTTGCCGACTCGGCGATCCAGCGCGTGGCGCAGTCGGGCGCGCCGGCGGGCGACTGCACGCCCGCGTTCGGCCCCCAGAAGCCGGGGAAGGGAAACTCGCCGAGGTCGGTTTTGATCTCGTCGCGGATCGAGTAAGGCCACGAGTAGATGTCGAAAACCTTGCGTCCGTCCGCCGGATACATCGGGCGCGGCGTGATGGACCAGTCGGCGGTGGAATGCATGTTATACCACCAGAAAAGTTTGGCGCAGGTGAACTTGTGGTCGTGCGCGCGCAGCTCGTCCCAAATCTTGCGCCCGTGGACGAGCTTGTTGGACTGCTTCCAGAACTGGACCTCGGCCAGCTCGCGGTCATACCAGCCGTTGGCGACGATGCCATGCTGGGAGGGCTTGGTGCCGGTGACGTAGTTCGACTGCGCTGTGGTGGTCAGGGCGGGGAAGGCGGGGTCGAGATTGACGACAGCGCCGCGTTTGCGGAAGGCGGTGATGCGCGGCGTGCGCTCGCCAAGGAGGGATTCCGTGAGGCCGACGACGTTGAGGACGGCGGTGCGGTTCATCAGGCCGCAGGGTGCCAGTGTCAGCCCGCAACCGCGACGATTTTCCGTGTCCGCGCCGCGTGCCGCTCCTGCAGGCGGTGGATGGCCTCGACGACCGTGGGCAGGTTCATCTCGTGGACCTCGATGCCACGGCCAACCGCCTCCAGCAGCGTGATGGTCAGCTCGCCGCCGAGGTGTTCGCGAAATTCTGTGAGGCCCGTGAGCACCATCAAGTTGCCGTCCGAATCGGTGTGCAGCAGCTCGGAGGCGAACAGGTCGAAACCCAGTTGCTCCAGCAGCGCCATCACACGCTCGGCGCTCGCGGCGTCGAGCAGGCCGATCTTCTTCGCGTAGAGCACGTCCAGCGCGATGCCGATGGCCACCGCCTCGCCGTGGCGGAGCTTGTATTCCGAGAGCTGCTCGAGCTTGTGCGCCGCCCAGTGGCCGAAGTCCAGCGGCCGCGCGCTGCCGAACTCGAACGGATCACCACTGGTGGCGATGTGGTTCAAGTGCAGCTCCGCGCAACGGTAGATGAGCCGCTGCATCGCCGCCGGCTCGAACTCGGCGAGCGCATCCGCGTCGCGCTCGATGGCGTTGAAGAACTCCGCGTCGCGGATGCACGCGACCTTCACCGCCTCGACGTAGCCGGCTCGCTTGTCGCGGGCCGAGAGCGTGGCGAGGAACTGGAAGTCGTTGATGACGGCGAAGGGCGGGCAGAACGTGCCGATGAAGTTCTTTTTGCCGAACGCGTTGACGCCGTTCTTCACGCCCACGCCGGAGTCGTCCTGGCTCAAGGTCGTCGTCGGGATGCGGACGTGGCGGATGCCTCGGTGGGCCGTCGCCGCCGCGAGGCCGACCATGTCCAGCAACGCGCCACCGCCCACGCAGAGCAGGTAGGCGTGGCGGTCAATGTGGTAGCGGTCTATCTGCGAGTGAATTTCCGAGACGTGGAAGTAGGAGTTCTTCACCCGCTCGCCGCCCTCGATGACGATCGGCGACCGCACCAGCTCCAGGGCATCTCCGTGCGTGGCGAAGTAGTCGGTGATGGTCCTCTCCAAGCCCGGCTGCGAGCGCGCGAGCGCCTCGTCCACGACGACGAGCGCCTTGCGCCGGGTCGCGCCGCCTCCGCCCACGAGCACGTCGCGGAGCACGGGGTTGGCGGGATTGAAGACGCCGTGGGTGAACTGCACCTGATGACGCCAACTGACCTGGATTGTCCGCTCTATCGTGGGCACAACGGGAATAATTTGCCCCGCGGTAGGGACGAACGCGAGCGGGGAATCATTCGGCGAGGCCAGCGGAAGCAGCTTCGCACATGCCCGCCACGTTGAATGTGGATTGACGCGCGGACGCAAAGGCGCGAAGGGATGGCGCGTCGCGCATGAAGACACCGTTGCTTGTCGAAGTGGATTCCAGTTCCTCCCCCGAGGCGCTGGCGGCTTCGCTGGCTGAAGAGCCGGGAGTGGTGTTGCTGCGCAGCGCGGGCCATGACACGCCGCACGCGCGCTACTCGTTCGTCGCCGCACGCCCGTTCCTGACCTTCCGCTCCTTCGACACC
>JBEBFV010000388.1:0-6208 GCA_040081795.1 Limisphaerales bacterium
TCAATTCCGCCAAGGAGGTTTGAAGTGAGACTCCTCACGTCGTCTCCTACGGAGAAAGTAGGTCACTGCTTCCAGCCTGACTTCTGACTGCGGTTTTCCGAAGCCGCCCAAGCGGGGTGATTCAAATGGAGGGACAGGCGGGACGCGCTGTCCTACGACGGGTAGGGCGCGTCTGTCCCCAGCGCGCCGGTTGGGGCAACAGTCGCTTCAGAGCGGCGCGGTGAGGACACCGCGCCCTACCAAACCCCGGCGTAGGAGACGAGGTGACGAGTCTCTGATTGATTCTGCTGCGGAGGTTTGAAGTGAGACTCCTCACGTCGTCTCCTACGTGGTGGGGGCGAAGGGCGGGGCGCTGGCCGCAGTCAGCCCCGCAGCGGGCGAAGGAGTTTCGCCAAGGAGGAACCGCCGGGGAGGCCACGGCGACCTTGCCGAAGCGCAGTGTCCAGATTCACCCACTTCTCATCGGGCGCGCCCATCATTTGCCCGGAGTGACGGTTCGGCCAATGGCCTGTCGCCGCTTTGTGACACAGCATCCAACTTCGGATTTGGTCCATCGTCAGCTTGTGCCTGTGCGTTTGTTTTCGGATACCGAAATGCTCCTCGAACAACCTAGCCAACGAGGAGCCACCGGGCAAACCACGCTGCCCTCTGTGCAGCGAATTGTTGATGTTTCCCCAGGTTTCGCCCGGTGCATCCGCCACAGCCCCTGATTTCTGATTCGGCCACTTTCCTGTTCTCCGGCAATGCCTGTCGGCCCACTGGAGAATCAGGTCAATCGTAAGTTCTGGTAGGTCCATGATGTTTCGGACACCACGATGCTCCGCAAGCAGCTTTGCCAAGGTGGAGCCGCCGGGCAGGCCGCGTCTTCCCACGTAGAGCGCGGCGTGGATGTTGCCCCACGTCTCGCCGGGTGCGCTGGTCACGGCACCGGACTTTTGGTTTGGCCACTCTCCAGTCCGTTCATGATGAGCGTCAACCCATTGCAGAATCAGGTCAGTTGTGAGGTCTGGTAGGTCCATGATGTTTCGGACACCACGATGCTCCGCAAGCAGCTTTGCCAAGGTGGAGCCGCCGGACAGGCCTCTCAGACCTAGAGAAAGCGCAGAGTGAATGTTCGCCCATGTTTCACCCGGTGCATCCGCTACAGGCCCCGAAGTTGACATGGGCCATTCTCCCGTCCTCCTGAAGTGCGCATCGGCCCGTTGGAGAATCAAATCGTGTGTCAGACGCGGGAGGTTGGCGTGATTTCGCAGGTCGCGGTGCCTTTCGAGCAACTGCACCAGCGAAGTGCCGCCGGGCAGGCCGCGATGGCCTTTCACCATTGCGATGTTGATTGCACTCCAGTTTTCACCTGGAGAATTGAGCACGGCACCAGACATCCGTGTCGGCCATTCCCCGGTTCGCTCGTGATGTGCACCTGCCCATCGCAGAACCAGCTCAATGGTCAGGCTTGGAAGTTTGGCCTTGTTACGGACGTTCCGCTTCTCCGCGAGCAATCGGGCGAGTGAAGACCCGCCGGGCAAGCCCCGCAGTCCTTGGTCGAGCGCGGCCTCGATGTTCGCCCATTTTTCGCCATCGGTCCCAAGAAGCATCCCTGACTTAACCTTTGGCCACTGACCAGTTCTTAGTTTGTGCGCGTCCGCCCATGCCAATATCTGCCCCTCCGTCAGTGGTGGCAGCGGAGTGATTGATCGGACGGTGCGCAGGTAAAACGCGTCGGCGAAGCGGGCGGTGACGCGGGTGGGGAGGTTGAAGGTTATCTTCTCGGGCAGGCTGGCGCGGACTTTGCCCGGCTTTCCAAGGTTGGTCCGCAGGTTGTCCAGTTCGCTGGCGAGTTGGTCGTCGTGCGAGCGCAGAGCTTTGAGCACGCGCCAGACGTGCTTGAAGGAGGAGTCTTCGAGCACGGTGTCGTCGTCCTCGCCGCTGCCGATATACACCGGCAGGATGATGACGCCGTGCCGTTTCTGCGCGGATTTGCGGATGGCCCGGCCCACGGCCTGGATGATGTCCACCTGCGATTCCCGTGGGTCAATGAAGGCCACGCCGTCCAGCGCGCGGATGTCTATGCCTTCGCTCAGGCAGCGGGCGTTGGTGACGAGGCCGCGTTCGCCCGGCCCGACTTCGCGGAGGCGGTCGAGGATGGTGTCGCGCCGGCTGGCGGGCATGGCACCGGAAATCATCTCGGTCCAGAGCTGGCCGGCGGGCCGGTCGGCGGCGGGCAGCCAGCGGAGGAATTGCGGGAAGCGGTCGGCGAACTCGCGTGCCCGGCTCACGCGGCCGTGGAAGGTGATGATGCGGCGGAGGTCGTGCTTGCGGATGGCCTTGGCCAGGGCTATGTGGCTGGCGAGGGTGCGCGCGTCGGTGACGGTCTCGCCGTCCACAGTGACGAACTGCCCTTCCTCGGCGTATTGGCGGCAGAGCGGGTCGTCCACGCCGACAATCTCCACGCGGTAGTCGGTCAGGAGGTTCAGCCGGATGGCCTCGGAGAATTTCAGCTCGTGGAAGACCGGGCCAAAGACGGCGGGGTCGTCCATGGAGACGAGTTCCAAGCCCAGCGAGTCCGCGCGAGATTTGGTGGCCTCGGTGGCGATGCGCGGCGTGGCCGTCATGAACAGGCGCTTGCGGGCGGGGATTTGCCGGTCGTCCAGCACGGTGGCAAACGGGCCGATGCCAGCCCCCGCGCAGCGATGGGCTTCATCGGCGATGACGAGGTCGAGCGGCGGGAGCCGGTGCCGGCGGAAGGCCTGCGCCACGATGGGCGTGGAGTGATAGGTGGCGAAGACCACGCGCGCGCCCGGCTCGCTGAGAAACGTGGCGACCGTTGCCGGGTCCGTGGTGGCGGGGAATCCCAACTGGCTGACTTCCGCCACGAGATGGTCCTCGCCGCCGATGGTCTCGTCGGAGCAGACGGGCAGGAAATGGAACGGGCGGACGGTGTCGCGGGTCCAGTCGTCCACCAGTTGCGACACCAGCGAGAGCGAAGGCACGAGGACAAGTGTGCGCTGTGACTTCATCGCCTCGGCGACGCGCAGACCGATGAGCGTCTTGCCCGTGCCACAGGCGCGGATGAGCTGGCCGCGGTCGTGGGACTTGAACTTTCGCACCACGTCGGCGATGGCGCGCTGCTGGTCGGGGCGGGGCTGGTTGGGCTTTGGCTGCGGGGCGAGCAGGTGGTCCGGAGAGGCGGGCCAGTTGAGCGGGCGGTGCTTGAGGTCGGCGAGCAGGAGGCAGCCCACGGGCTTCTCCTGTCCGTGGATGGCCTCGCGGGCGTTGTGGCCAATCTCTGCGGCGCTGGCAATGAGCAGGCGGAAGGAGATGCACTTGCGGGAGGACTCGCTCAGGAAGCTGTCAACGTCTTGCTTGGTGACGGAGTGGATTTGCGCATAGGCCTTGCATTGGACGGCCCATAGTTCGTCCTCGAATGATTCGGCGACGAGGTCAATGCCCTTGTCCCGGCCCCAGTTTCCCGGCCACTCGTCCCACAGCCAGACACGTCGAAGCTGGCCGCGATACTTTGGGTCGTGTTCCAAAAACCATTTGCAGACGCGCTCGAACTCGCGTCCGCGCCGGTGTTCGTCCGGGCTGAGTTTTCCAAACAGCTCCAAGAATGTCGGCATGAGTGTGGAGGGAGAGTGGCGAAGCGGCGGGTGGGCAGCAAGCCTGCGTCCCGCGCAGTCGCTGCACGCGAGGGTGCTCCGCCGACACACGGTCGCGCCTGCGCTTCGGTGATAACGGAGTCGACAGCGTCTTCCCACGAACGACGCGGGGAACTTCGAGGTTCACGTCAGCACGAACGCGGCAGGCACCAACTGGCTGCGGCTGAACGTGACGCTGGCCGTGACGAACGGGCAGATTGTTTTCGAGGACGGGGAGAGTGTCAGCCTGCCACGGCGGTTCTACCGAGCGATTGAGCGGTAGTTGAAGAGCGATTCGACACCTCACCCCGGCCCTCTCCCCGTTCGAGGCGGAGAGGCGGGGACACGCAAGTTCAGATGCGGAACAGCTTCTTCGAGTTCTCGAAGAGGATTTTGCGCTCGATGATTTTGCTCGCCGCGTATTTGCGGATGGCGGCGATTGTGCCCGCGCCCTGGCAGCCGGGGCCGCGCCCGAGCGTGTCCGCGCAGTCGCTGCCGTAGAGAATTTTGTCCTGATGCTTCTGCAGGAACCAACGCGTGTGCTCCTCGTCGCGCAGGAGGGAGTTGAGGCCGGAGCCGGCGCTCATGTCGGCGAAGCAGTTCGGGTAGTCCGCGAGATACTTGCTCGTGAGGCCGCCTTTGGCGACGGGGCCGGTGGGGTAGAGGGATTTCCAGTCGTAGTTGGCGTCGATGTTCGCCCACGTCGTCTGCGCGTGCATGATGATCGTGGTCTTGGGGAACTTCTTGAGCATCGCGGGCAGGCGTTGGAAGCCGGAGTTGTAGGTGCCTTCCTGAAAGTGCAGGAGGATGGGCACGCCGTAGTCGGCAGCGAGCGCGTAGAGGCGTTCGCTCTCCGGAGAGTCGCACTGCACGCCAAACTTCTGCTCGGCGATGATCTTCGCGCCAAGCTTGAGATACTTCTCGATCTCGGACTTCGCCTCGGGGAGATCGGTCACCTCGTTCGCGCCGAACAGGAATTCGCCGGGATGCGCCTTGGCGTATTCCACAGCGGCTTCGTTGCCTGTGCAACGTGCGGCGAGGCCGTTGGATTTGCCGCTGTGCGTGGAGGGCAACTCGATGACACGACCGGCAGGCAGGAGAATGGTCGTCGTCACGCCCATCGCGCGCTGGTGGGCAAGCATCTGCTGGTCGGTGCGTCCGTGGTAGTGCGTGTGCTGGTGGATGTCGGTGATGGGTTCGGGTGGCGGGTTCGGGGTGGTAGACTCCGCCGCTCCGGCAGCGGCGCACGTCCCGCAGAACGCGGCGGTCGCGGTGAGGAAGTTGCGCCGGGAGAGGCGGGGCAGGGGAGAGGCAAGTTTGCGTGGGGTCATGCGATGAATGGAGTTGAGACTGGCGGCGAGCGCCTCGCAATTCAATTTTGGTCCGGTTGTGAATAGGCATTTCCAAGACACGTCAGGACCACAACCGTTATGCGCCACGCGCTCTTACTCCTGACTGGCTCGCTGTTCCTCACTGGCTCCATCCTCGCGAAGGACGCGCCCATCCGCACCGCCGAACAACGGTTCGCCACTCTCGCTGCCGCCGAGGAGCCGAGTTTCCGTCGGCACATTGTTCCGCTGGTAAGCCGCGCCGGTTGCAATGGGCGCGAGTGCCACGGCTCGTTCCAAGGACGCGGCGGTTTCAAGCTCTCGCTGTTCGGCTACGACTTCGAGAAGGACCTGGAGCAGATGACCGTCAAGGACGACGGCGATGAGAAGCAGGTCCGCATCAACCGCCAGCAGCCGGAAAAAAGTCTCCTGCTCCTCAAGGCCACCAACGAGGAGCCGCACAAGGGCAAGGAGCGCTTCAAGAAAGGCTCATGGGAATACAACATGATGCTCAAGTGGGTTCAGGCCGGCGCGAAGCTGGACGTGGAGGCCACGGGCGAGTTCGACCGCTTGGAAATCACACCGAAGGAAATCGTCTTCAAGAAACCCGGCGACAAGGTGCAGGTCCGCGTGATGGCGCACTGGAAGGACGGCACAGTGGAGGACGTGACGCAGCTCACGCGCTTCCGCTCGAACGACGACTCCGTCTCCACCATCTCGCTGACCGGCGTGGCCGAGTCGAAGGACAAGGGCGACACGCACATCGTCGCGTTCTACGACAACGGCGTCCATCCCATCCCCGTGATGCTGCCGGTGTCGGACAAGGTCGGGGCGAAGTATCCGAAGGTTGCGACCACCTCGAAGGTGGACGAGCACGTCGTCGGGAAGCTCCGCAAGCTGGGCATCGTCCCGAGCGAGACCTGCACAGACACGGAATTCCTCCGTCGCGTGTCGCTGGACCTCGTGGGCACGCTGCCGACGCCGGACGAAATCAACTCCTTCCTCGCCGACAAGTCGTCGGCCAAACGCGCGACGAAGATTGACGAACTCCTCAAGACGCCCGCCTACGCCGCGTGGTGGGCCACGAAGCTGAGCGACTTCCTCGGCAACAACGCCCGCGTGCTGCGCGGCAACGGGCAGAACAACTACGGCGATAAATTCAGCCGTCAGTGGTATGACTGGATGCAGCAGCGCATCGCCAAGAACGAGCCTTACGACCAGATGATGGCTGGCATCATTCTCGCC
>JBEBFV010000389.1:0-6204 GCA_040081795.1 Limisphaerales bacterium
GCTGCGCGTTGACCTTCGCCACGACCGCACTGAGCGTGGCGACGAATTTATGCTTGAGCTGCGTGCCGCCGGAGTTCGGACGCCCGGCGGTGTAAGGCGCATCGAGACGCTTGAAGACAACGCCCTCGGCTTTCTCCCGCTTGAGCGTGAGCAGCCACGACGCCTTGTCGCGCGGATCAATCCAGCACGACACGACCTTGATGTGCTTGGGCATCCCGCCGGCCAACAGGTTCAGCAGCGCGACATAACGACGCTCGTAGGTCTGGCTCCGCAGGTCTTCCCCGTTGAGGAACAACAGGTCGAACGCGTGCAGGCAGTCGCCGATGGATTCGCCATCGAGCACGAAGTCGCCGGACAAGTCCCGCGTCGCCGTGCGGACGACCGTCTCAGGCACGCCGACGGTGAGCCCCAGCTTGTTGATGCCGGTGATGACGCCCTCCTCCTTGCGGAGCAACAGGCGCTTGCCATCCTTCTTCTCCTGCATGGCCCAGCGCGGGTCGCTGACGAGCCGGGCAGCCTCTGCCTCGTCAATCGCGTTGAGCAGTTGCGGCAGCAGGCCGGAGACGCGGTCGCCGTTCCCGGTGTGCTGGTAGGGCGTGCCGTTCGCGCCTTCCGTGTAGCCCTTGGCTTTCTTCTCGTTCACCAGCTTCTCGAAGATCATCAACGCCATGTCGTAATAGACCGGGCTGCTAGTTTTCGTGCCGGTGCTCAAGGTCGAGCCACGCCGGCCGTAGGCGATGTTGACGACGAAGCCTTTGCCCTGCGTTTCAAGCCGGACGTGATACTCTTTGTCGCTGGAGCCCTGGCGGTAGTAGAGGCTCGTGGTTTTCAGTTCTTCCATCGTGGCTGTCATGGGGTTCCTTTCTGTGGTTGCAATGACACGGGCCGGGAAGCGTGAACTTCCCGGCCCGTCTCGGTTGGGTTGTTGGGGTTGAGGTTTTAGGCGAAGTAACCCAGCTCCCGGAGGCTGACGGTTTTTTCGCCGATGATCAGATGGTCGAGCAGTTCGATGTTGAGCAACTGCCCGGCCCGGATGAGGTCGCGCGTCACGCGGATGTCCGCCTCGCTGGGAGTCGGGTCGCCGCTGGGATGGTTGTGCACAATGATGGCGGCGTGACCGGCGAGTGCGATTACGGGGCGATAGGTTTCTCTGCTGTGAGCGGTGACGCCATCCAGCGTGCCCAGCGCGACGAGGTTGTGCCCGAGGATGCGGCGGCGGGTGTTGAGCACCAGCACGACGAGCGCCTCCTTGCACGGGTCATACCACGGCGCGCACGGGATGTTCGCGTGCCAGTAGTCTGCCGCCTGTTGCGGCGTGTCTAGGTGCGCCATCGGCCCGGCGCACTCGCGCACGAACATGACCTTGAACTCGCCACCGGGGACCACGATGGGTTTGGTGGTGGTCATGGGCTGAACTTCGTGAGGGTGCACGCCTCGCCGTCGAGCGGACTGATTTCGAGGCGCTCGGGTGCGAGCTGTTCCACGTCGTAGTCCACGACGCGAACCGCAATGCCGCCCGGCAGGTCCGTCACTTCCTGAACCGCGCCGCCCTGCACCACGACATGAATCGTGTGCTGGCGCAGCACGCCGGCGACGAGCGCGTCGCGCACCGCCAGCACCTTCACGGCGATGGTGGTCAGGTCCGCGAACTGAAACTCCGCCGCGTCGCACCACTCGTGGAGGTAGCGCCGGGGCGAGTCCCAATCGAGCACGACGACGTGCGTCATGTCATTGGCGTCCGACTCGACGAGCAGCAGGAAGTTGTAGTCCTGCGTGGCCTTGTTCCCGTGCCGGGCGAGGACGCCTTCCGCCAGCGTGAGGCCGGCGTGATAGATCGCGCGGAACTTCCGCTGGATGAGCAGGGCCACCTCGCCGTCATTCTCCTCGTCGGGGATGACGGACTCGACAGTGGGCCGGAGCAGTCCCAGCGCGGCGGAGAGCGCGGCGTCGGTGAACGTCGCGTCTTTGGGGAGTGGGAAGCCGCACCGGCAGGCGCACACGGCGTCCACGGCACAGCGTTGGTCGGCGTTCAACGTCTCCCACTGCGCGACGGTGAACGGGTGGTTGGTCTTGGTTGGCATGGTTTGAAAAACGAAGGAGCCGGACATCACGAGGATGCCCGGCTCCGGGGTTGGTTGTTGGGGTTGTGGGTTTAGTAGCGGACGCGGTGATGAGTCACGCGTCCCCGGCGGGCCTTGAGCAGGCCCTTGCACCGTCGTTGCTCGCAGTCGTAGTCGAGCAGGAACACCAGGGACGGCCAGCGGCGGGACACGCGGCGGAGCCAGGCCACAGGAGGGGCTGCGGCCTCGAAGTGCCAGGCGTGCCGCCGGGGCGCGCATTCGAGCAGGTCGAAATACTTCGCCCCGGCGTCGTGCGCCCAGCGGTCATCCTGGCCGAACGCGTTCAGACTTCGGGCCGGACCGATGACGGTCAGCCGGTTGACGCAGTAGTTGGTCATGCGCGCTCCTCTCAATGCCAGGACCGGCACTCGTTCTGAAACGAACACATGCAGCACTGCATTCCCGGTGACGGCACGAAGTCCTGCCGGGCAAGTCCCTCGGCGTAGCTCTCCATCTGCCGGAACAAGCGCGTCTGCTGCGAGTCGGTCATCGGCCCTTGCTGGGTGATGATGAGCTTGGGCGTTTTCGTTTTGACGAGCTGGTGCAGGTCGCGACCGCCTTCGGTCTTCCCGGTGCTCGCGCGATACAGCACGGCGTAACCCGAGAGCTGCACCTCGTTGGTGTGAATCGCCTTCTCGTCTTTCGGCGTCTGGCCGACCGTTTTGTAATCGACGATCCGGCCACCGGCCCGCACGAGGTCAAGGATGCCGATGAGCTTGGGCAGGCCGTGCTTGGTGAGGTCGGCCTCGACGGAGACTTCAACGGCCTGCGGCATCTCGTTGGCCGGGATGGGCGACTCGCGAAAATACAGGTCGAGCAAGGACCACGCGGTCTTCTGCTCGCCCGGTTCCTCACCGTCATCCCAGCGCACGGGCTGCTCCTTCTGGTCACTCTGCCACAGCGTGTCGAACCGCTCCTTCAGGTCGTCGGCGGTCAACACCTGCCGACGCCACCGCGCCCGGTTCCACAACTTGAGGACACCGTGAACGGTGTGCCCAACGTAGAGCGCGGCGCCGCGCGGCTTGGTGAGGCCCAGCACGTAGCTGAAGTAGAACTTCAACCGGCAGGCCAACCAGGTGTTGAGGCGGGACGCGCTGACTGTCGCGCGGAGTTCCTTGATGGAACGCGGCTTGGAGGCCGCTGGTTCAAGCGTGGCGTTCATCGGGCGGCAGGGGTGTTCTGCCGGCCGTTCCCGCGCTGGCGGGGATACTTCTCGAACAGTTCTTCGATGAGGCCCGAGGCGTCCATTGTGTTCAGTTCCTTGACGCCCTTGCCGAAGCGCGCCTGGGCGAGTTGCTCGACGTCGTTCTTATCGAGCCGGTTCTCGTCCACGATCTTGACGATGAGGGCCTGCTGTTTCGGCGTGCAGTTCCAGCGGTCGGCGTGGCCGTTGCCATTGCCATTGCCATTCCCGTTGCGCGGGTGATGGCCGTTGCCACCGTTCGCCGGGGCTGCGCTGTTGTTGCCCGGCGGGAGCCAGCCAGGCTGCTGGAGTTCGCGATCCACGCTGGCCTGCAAGAGGCCGTGGAGCCGCTGGCTCTCGGTGCCGACCTGCGTGAGGTCGCTGAGTTCGGTGCGCAGGGTCAGCATGTATTGATGGCTGCTGTAGCCGGGAAGGCCGATCTTCTTGCTGTAGTTGGCTTCGATGATGACTGACATGGATGTGTGTGGTTGTGGGCTGCGTTGATGCGCCGGTGGAAGGCCGGCGCGTGGGGTGGAGTGACCGGGCGGCGGGGAGGACGTGCCGCTGGGCACGAGAGGAAACAGTCCTGCTCAAAAGTATATGCCACAAAAGGAGGGGCTGTTGCGGGGGGGGGGCAGGGAGTCCGAAGCTTTTCGGCGGTCGGAGTGGATGATTGAGCCAGTGCCGGAACCCCACTGGATCGTGATTTCACCACCCAAAATAAATCGCTGCCCCGGCGATTTCCGTGCGCATTTCGTCGCCAACTGGAGCGCCTGTTGCACGGATCTCGGCCTGAAAGCAGGCATCTGGGGAAAGAATCGGCGAATTAAAACAGGTAGAGAACAGGTAGAGGGAAACTTGTCCTTTTCAGCCACCGTGAGGAAACCCCTGATTTTATTGGTGCACCCGCCAGGAGTTGAACCTGGAACCTTCTGATCCGTAGTCAGACGCTCTATCCAATTGAGCTACGGGTGCAACCGCGGCGGGAATGTAGGAACCATGCTCGGGAGGTGCAAGCGCCATTTGGTCCCCTCGCGTATGCCACGCTTCAGAGTGCGCGAGGGCAATTCGACCACAAGCTCAGCTCAACATCCATCTCGCGGATGAAAACGGATTCAACTTGCTCAAACACCATCTTGGGATCTCCGAACTCACGCGTGGCTCGCGCGTGACCCCTGCGAGCCATTTGCTCCCTTCCTCGCCTTCTCTGATGATGAGAAATGCGCCGAACAGGATAGAGAACCTTTCCGCGACGCAGTTGCTTGAGGTTCTCAGGAAGCGTTGTCCTTACGCCAGAATCTTCCTGATGACGCGCCCATGCACGTCCGTCAGGCGGAAGTCGCGGCCGCCGAAGCGGTAGGTGAGCTGCTCGTGGTCCATGCCGAGCAGGTGCAGCACGGTCGCGTAGAGGTCGTATATCTCGCACTTGTCCTCGACGGCGTAGTAGCCCAGCTCGTCCGTCGCGCCAAAGGCCGTGCCGCCCCGCACACCGCCGCCCGCCAGCCACAGGCTGAAGCCGAAGGGGTTGTGGTCGCGCCCGTCGCTGCCCTGGGAGAAGGGCGTGCGCCCAAACTCGCCGCTGAAGAGAATGAGCGTGTCGTCGAGGAGGCCGCGGGCCTTGAGGTCGGTGATGAGGCCGGCGAGGCCGGTGTCCACTTGATGCGCCATGGTGCCGTGGCCTTCCTTGATTTTGCCGTGCTGGTCCCACGGGTTTGCCGCGCCGCCCGCGCCGATGCCTTCGTTGAGGCAGCTCAACTCGACGAAGCGCACGCCGCGTTCGATGAGCCGCCGCGCGACGAGGCATTGGCGTCCGTAGCTGGCGGTCTGCTTGTGCGAGGAGTCGAGGCCGTAGAGCTTCTTCGTGGCTTCGCTTTCGCCGCTGATGTCGCACAGTTCCGGCACGGCGGACTGCATCCGGTAAGCCGTCTCGTAGTTGCGAATCGCGCCCTCGATGGCCGCCTCGCCGGTGGCCTGCGCGAAGGGCGTGTCGAGCGAGCGGATGAAGTCGAGGCGTTGCCGCTGCAAGCTGTCGCTCTCGCGGGGCTGGATGTTCGGCAGCGCGGGCTGTTCGTCCACGCGGATGATGCTGGCCTGGTGCTGCGCGGGCAGGTAGCCGTTGCTGAAGAGGCCCACGCCGCCGTGCGGCGCGACCGCCCCGCCGCTTTGGAGCACGACGAAGCCGGGGAGGTTCTGGTTCTCGACGCCGAGGCCGTAGCTCATCCACGCGCCCGCGCTGGGATGGCCCATGAAGGGAAAGCCGGTGTGGAAGGCGTAGTTGCCCTGCGCGTGCTCGTTGACCTTGGTGGTCATGCTGCGGATGACGGCGAGTTCGTCGGCGAGGGAGGCGAGCTTGGGGAAAAGGTCCGTCATCACCACGCCGCTCTGGCCGCGGGGCTTCGCCTCCCACGGGCTGGCCATGATGTTGCCGTTGTTGTTGAACATCGTGGGCTTCACCGGCACGGGCATCGGCTGGCCATGGCGCTGCGCCAGCGCGGGCTTGGGGTCGAACGAGTCCACATGCGACACCCCGCCGCTCATGTAGGCGAAGATGACGCGCTTCGCTCGCGGCGCGAAGTGCGCCTGGCCGGGCGGCAGGCCCGCGCCGAACGCGCGGCTGTTCATCAAGCTCGCCAGCGCGAGCGAGCCGAAGCCGAGCGAGGTGCGGCGGAGGACTTCGCGGCGGGAGGACGGGCGGTGGTCAGCGGACATAGATGAACTCCTTCAGATTGAAGAGCGATTGGATGAAGTCCTGCCAGGCGCGCGGGTCGTTGGCGTCGGAGCCGAGCGCGGTGAGGTAGGCGCGGGACTTGGCGAGTTCGTCGGCGGAGGCGGGGCGGGCGAAGGCGGCTTGGAAGAGGAGTTGGATGCGCGCGGATGCGTCGGCTTGAGGCGTCTGGCGGA
>JBEBFV010000390.1:0-6180 GCA_040081795.1 Limisphaerales bacterium
GGCAGCAGGCGTTTGTGACCGAGGCTGATTAGGCGGTCGGACACGTCGCTGCTCTTGAGGCCAATGTCTTCAGCCTTGAGCTTCTTGCAGCCCCGCCAGAAGCGGACGCTGACTTTGATGAGCACACCTTCTTTGGTGAGCAGGGGGAGTAGTTGGGGTTCCATGGTTAGCGGCGGCGGTTGCGGTTGATTTGGTCGAACAGGTAGAGGGCACCGAACATCGCCAGCCCGCCGATGATCCACTGCCAGGTGTGCTGGAGGATGACGGCGGCGATGACGGCGAGGAGGCCATAGCCAAAAAGTTCGTTGTTCTTCATGCGGCTCCTTGGTTGGAAGTTGAGGGAGGGTCCATTGCTGTTGATGGCAGTGAACCCTCCCGTTGTTGATGAGGCCCGGCTAGATGCGGACAGCCTGGATTTCGCGCAGTTTCTCGCGCACGGACTCCATCTCGCGATCAGTGGCCTTCTTCTCCTTCTCCATTTGCTTGAGGTCGTCGAGGACATCGGCGAACTCCCGGAGCACGCCTTTCAGCGACTCCTTGATGTTCTCGATGTGCTGGATGACGGCCTTCACCGGGGAGGTTTCAGTGGCCGGCGTTTCGGTCGGGGTGGTTTCAGTGGCTTTGGGCATGGTTTTGGTTTCCTGCGGTTGGGCCTGCGGTGGGTCGTTCACAGGCGGGTTGCTGCTGCTGGGTTGCGGGTTGGTAGCGGGACTGTGGGCTGACTGTTTCTGCGTGGGCGGAGGCTCGGGTGGCAGGATCGGACTCACGACCATGCGCCGGCCGCCCTCATAGAACTGGACCGGCTTGAGTTCGTCTTCGATCTCCACGGTGGTCAGGCCGAAGCGCAGGGCCTTGAGCAGGTAGTCGCGGTTGAGCGTGACGCTGACCGCCTTGCCGGTGACCTTCGCGCCTTGGAGGATGAGGCACGTCCAGTCTTTGGCATCACTGGCTTTCGCCTTCGCGATCAGGGTTCCGCCCAGCACCTCCAAGGTTACGGGATGCCGGAACTCGTGACCGCACGGCAGCTTGGGCACGCCGGCCAGCAATGTTTCCACTGCCGACTGGTCCAACTCGATGCGGGTGCGCGCCTGCTTCGACTCGGCCACGATGTGTTTCCACTTCGGGAACTCGCCGTCACCCGACTTGCTGATGCAGGTCCAGCGGCCGGACTTGAGCTGCACCAGCGGCCCGTCGGTCTTGCGGCCAGCTTGCACGCTCAACTCACCGGTGCCGTCCTCCATGAACTTGTTCCAACGCAGGAAGGGCTGGTCGGGGATGAGCACCGGCTGCTTCAGGTCGAACGTGAACGAGTTGGCGCAGAAGAAATGCCCACCGTCCGTGGCCGCGAGGTAATGGCCTTCGGGGTAGCGCGTGTCCACGCAGACATGCTGCGACCAGTCCCGGTTGTAGCCGGTGGCGCAGCAATCCAGGGCCTGCCGGAGCGAGTCGCGGAAGGTGGCATCCAAGGCCACCGGCTTCCCGTCCACGACCGGCGTGGGCGGAAACTCGCGCACCGGGGGCGTGTCGAGCGTCTGGTCCATCGGGCTGGTGCCGATGTGGGTCTTGAGCCGGATCTTGTCTTTGGCCTCGCGGATGAGCTGCACGGGTTCCTTGCCGCCCTTGACCAGTTGGCTGAGCGGATCAAAGGGCACAAGGAAGTCGCAGGGTGGGCCTTCGCTGGCTTGCTCGACCGCGTAGATGGCGGTGGTGTCGAGGTCGGTGGCCTGGAGTGTGACGATGCCAGCCTGATTGCGGGTGACGCGAAGGTAACTGAGCACCGGCAGCGTCGGACGTTTGGGGATGACTTTGCCCAGGCCGGTGAGGGCGGTTTTGAGTTCGGCGGCGGGGAGTTCGATGGTGGTGGGGTTCATGTTCGTTGATGGTTCAGTGAGAAAGCCGGCCAGCCCTGTCTGAGGAAAACAGGACCGGCCGGCGGTTGTGTGGGGTTTGGGGGAATGGAATGTCTCCAATTGGCGACACTCCGGGGATTGCTGGAACGCCTCCTCTGGGCGTTCAGGGTTTGCTTTTGCGAAGGCGTTTCTGCCTGCGCAGCCATTTCTTGTCGCGGTCGGCCCGCATCGAGATGCGCAAGAGCGAACCGAAGGCGTCTTCGCATTCGTCTGCCGCGCGCTGGTCGATGAAGCCGAGCAGGGCTTGATACCGCTCCAGCACGAGTTTCGCGTTCACTTGATCGTCCTGCCTTTGGAGGGATGGCGGTGAACCTGGTCGCGGATGAAGTTCTTCAACTGCACCTCGCACCGCACGAAGAACTCGCTGCCAACGCGGGTAAACTTGTGCGCTCGTTGTTCTGCCATCGTCAGCGCGAACTGACGCACCTTGGAGCGGTTGAGCATGGGTGTCTTGCAGTCGGCGCTCACTGGTCGTCCTCCTCGTCCCGCTTGAACTTCAACTGCGAGACGCCGCACTCCGTCACATCGACATCGCTGCGCTCGCCCAGATACACGGGTTGAAACAGCGAGCCATCCGGGAATGCGTAGAGGAAACGAATTTCAACCACGGCACCGACTTTGGGGACACTGTGGTTCGGTGGAATGGTGACGTTGCCGACTGCCTGCCAGCCTTCATGGTTGAGCAGGCGCAGGCCCACACTCCGCTGGTTGTTGAGCTTGGCAACCACCGCACTGAGCGTGGCCACGAACTTGTGTTTGAGCTGGCTGCCACCGGAGTTCGGTTTGCCAGCGGTGTAGGGCGCGTTCATCAATTTGAACACCACCCCTTCTGCCTTCTGCTCTTTCAACGAGCGCAGCCACGAGGCCTTGTCGATGGGGTCCACCCAGCAGGACACGACCTTGATGTGCTTGGGCAGTCCGCCGGCGAGCAGGGTCAGCAACGCGCCGTAACGCTGGCGGTAGGGTTTGGGCCGCAGGTCTTCGCCGTCGAGGAACAACAGGTCGAACGCGTGCAGGTAGTCACCGATGGATTCACCATCAATGACGAAGTCACCCCGCAGCTCACTGGCGGTCTTCACAACCGTCTCGACCACGCCAACCACGAGGCCCTTCTTGTTGATGCCCTCGATGGTGCCGTTCACTTTCCGCAGCAGCAGGCGTTTGCCATCCTTCTTCTCCTGCATGCCCCAGTTCGCCTTGCTGGTGAGGCGCGCGGCTTCAGCTTCATCCACCGCGTTTAGCAGTTGCGGCATCAATCCGGAGACCTGGCTGGCATTCTCGGTGTGCTGATACGGTGTGCCTTCAGCGCCTTCGGTGTAGCCCTTCGCTTTCTTCTCGCGCACGGTCTTCTCGAAGATCATCAGCGCCGCGTCGTAATAGACTGGAGCCGACGTCTTCGTGCCGGTGCTGAGGGTTGAGCCACGGCGTCCAAAGGCGATGTTGATGACAAAGCCCTTGTCCTTGGCTTCGAGCCGGACGTGGTATTCCTTGTCACTGGAGCCTTCACGGTAGTAGAGGCTGGTCGTTTTGCATTCTTCCATCATTGCGGTCATGGGGTTCCTTTCTGTTGGGTTTGTGGGTTGAAATGAAAACGGGCCGGAGTGGGTTAGGCTCCGGCCCGTCAGGGGTTTGATTGCTGGGGTTGTCGGTCTAGCTGATGGACCCCCTTGCGCTACAGATTGAAGCAGTGGTCCTCGCAGACGGCATCCGCCACCTTGCAGAGGCCGACAAACCTTTCGCCCGGCTCCTCGTAATCGAGGAGGAACGTGAGCGTGGGCCATTCGGGGCCAATGGACTTGAGCAATGCGATCGGCGGAGCCCAGGGAGTGTTGAAGGCGTAGCAGAGCTGAGAATCCGACTCATCAATGAGTTCGGTTTCGTCGGCCTCCCATTTGGCTCCCCAGTTCGCCCGCTGCCACTTTTCCAAGGCATCGCCATCACCCAGCGCCAGAACGTGCAGCGGAACGGGGAGCAGATTGTGGAAGTTCAGCGGCGAGGGTGGGAGCGAGAGCGTCTCTTTGTCGGTCAGCCACGGCGCATGACCGACGGCTTGCTGCTTGAACTTTTCGAGGTCTGCTTCCGGTCCGAAGATGCGGAGGCGGTTTTCACACCAGTTGGGCATGGGGTTTCCTTTGGGGTTGGCGGGTCAATGGTGAGGACATCGCGGTGGATGAAGCGGTGAAGCTCTCGTTTGCTGATGTCCCGGCCCAGACCGCTTTGTTCAATGGCCTCAATCACGTCCCGCCACTCGAGTCCGTATTGAGCGTGGTAGTTGTCGTGGAGGCTGCGGAGGATGGTGCGGGCCTGCTGTTCCGTGAGCACGGTCTTCACTTCATTGGCGGCGCGGTGAACATCCTTGGTGGTCCACACGAGCGCGATCCGGTCGGCCCAGTATTCGGTGAGGAGTTGGTGAGCTTTGCTGACGCTCTTCAATGCTGGGCGGAGCTGTTGCAGTAATTCAGCGATGAGCTGGTTCATGAGGTGAACTTGGTGATGGTGCAGGCCTCGCCGTCGATGGGGCTGATCTCCAGCTTCTCCGGTTCGAGATGCTCCACGTCGTAATCGAGGCAATGCACCTCGATGCCGCGCGGGATGTCGCGGACCTCCTTGAAAAGGCCGGACTCCACAACGACGTAGATGCGCTGCGGTTTGAGCACTGCGTTGAGCAGCGTGTTGCGGACGGCCAGCGCCTTGGCGGCAATGGCCTTGAGGTCAGCGAACTGGAAATCAATCGCATCCGCCCACTCATGCAGGTAACGGCGGGGTGAATCCCAATCCACGATGACGACGTGGGTGGTGTCGTGGATGTCGGTTTCGACGACGAGCAGGAAGTTGAAGTCCTGCGCGGGTTTCTTGCCCTGCTGGTTGAGGCTCGATTCCGCGAGCGTGATGCCGGCGTGGTAGATGGCGTGAAACTTCTTCTGGATCGCATGGGTGATGTCGCCGTCGTTCTCGTCGTCGGGGACGTAGGCTTCGTCGGTGGGTCGGAGCAGGTTCAAGGAGAACGAGAGCGCAGCGTCGGTAAGTTCCACGCCTCTCGGCAAGGGACCACCGTGGAGGTAAACGCACACTGCATCCACGGCTTGCTGCTCTTCCTCGTTCAGCGCGTTCCATTGCTGGCGGGTGTAGGGGGTGTTGGAATTCATGGTTGGAAATTGCGAGAGCCGGACACCGATGAAGATGCCCGGCTCTCTGGTTGGGTTGTTGGGGTTGGCGGTGAGGGAGTGCCGAGAACATGGCGAGAGTGACTCGCCGATGCTTCAGGCACTTTCCCAGAACCGGCTGGTGATCCAGCAGTTCACGACCACCGTTTGCATTCGTTAATGAAACTGCACATCGAGCACTGCATTCCCGGTGAGGGGACGAAGTCCTGCCGGTCGAGTCCTGCCACGTAGCTGTCCATCTGCCGGAACAGGCGGCTCTGTTGTGCCTGCGTCATCGGCCCCTGCTGGGTGACGATCAGCTTTGGCTTCTTCGTTTTGACCAGTTGATGCAGTTCGCGGCCACCTTCAACTTTACCGGTGGCATCCCGGTAGAGGATGGAGTAGCCGCTGAGTTGGACTTCGTTGGTGTGGATCGCCTTCTCGTCGTTCGGGGTCTGGCCGACCGTCTTGAAGTCCACGATGCGACCCCCAGCTCTGACGAGGTCGAGGATGCCGATGAGCCGGGGCAGTCCGTGCTTGGCGAGATCGGCTTCCACGCTGACCTCGACTCCTTCCGGCATTTCGTTGGGCGGGATGGGCGACTGCTTGAGGTAGAGGTCGAGCAACGACCATGCGGTCTGTTTCTCGCCAGCTTCCTTGCCTTTCTTCCACCGCACCCGCTCCGTGGCCTGGTCGGTCTGCCAGAGCGATTCGAACTGCTGCTGGGCCGTCTCGATGGTGAACGGCATTCGATGCCACCGCGCCTTGTTCCAGAGCTTGAGGATGGCGTGGACGCTGGAGCCGACATACAACGCCGCAGTCTTGGGCTTCCGGAGGCCCAGCACGTAGTGGAAGTAGAACTTCAACCGGCAGGACAGCCAGGTGTTGAGCCGAGACGCGCTGATGGTCTGACGCAGTTCAGCAACGGGTTTGGGTTTGGCGGAGGCGATGGGTTCGACAGCGGCAATCATCGCACGGCGTAGCCTTGGCGCTGCGGTTGGTGACTGTTGCTGTTGCCGTTGCCGTTGCGCGGGCGGGGATAGCGCTCGACCAGCTCCTCGATGAACCCGGAGGCTTCGAGCTTGTTGAGCTGCCTGACGCCTTTGCCGAAACGATCCATCGCAAGC